>JAHENZ010000160.1 GCA_018609755.1 Salinivenus sp.
ATTGCCTACGTCGAGAAATATTCTTGGCGAAGCTGCTCGCTTCTGGGAGGCTCCTCAATTACACTCGGAGCGACCTGCCTGGGGAATTTTGAGATCGTTTGGGATTCCAAGACACCAAAATGACGTGTAACAGACCACTAGCAGGCTGTTGCGCATAGAACCAGCTCTACATTTTGACCAAAAACTGGGAAATCAATTTGCCCATTTCAGGAGACTGGAGAATAATATTTGTCCAATAGAGCTTGCGTGCGCGGATAATTCGTTCTGGTGAGTGATCGAATGCCAATGCGCAACAGGTTGCTAGCCCATCTGCTCTGACGCGAGTTCGAGGTCCGTCTCCCGCCGCGGGGATCATCGGTCAGCGTCTCAGCACACGGGGGACGGAGCAAGCGTTTGGGGTGCTTCTCATTCACGTCCGTCTTCGATGGGGGGAGCCCCGGCGGCCTGAACCTCCTCCTCCAGATTGGGGATCACCTGGTCCGCAAGATCGGTGAGTCGCGACCGAAGGTCCGCCAATTCGCGGCGTCCGGCAGCCACGGTCTCCCGATGCATCTCCGTGGGGCCGTAGGTGGTCCGCAAGGCGCGATAACCGACGAAGAATCGGGAGCTGGGCGTCGGCGGATTCCGTTCCCCAATCTCGTTCTTGGCCTCGCTTCCTTCCATTTCCTCCCGAAGTTCGAGCAATTGCTTCCGCACATTGGCGAGGCGTTCGGTGAGCTTCGGGGCCTCCGACTCGGCCCGGACGAGGGCGGTCTGAAGGGCGTGGATCTTGTCAACTTGCTGCTCGAGCGTGTTGGAGGTGGCCGTCAAGTCCTGCTGGAACGCTTCGAGGTTTTCCCGAAAGGACGCAAATACGCTGTCGGTAGCTCCCTCCAGGGTGCCGTCCCGAAGCGGCTCGACCTCAAAAGATTCTGGGCCCGACAATTCGGTGACCTCGCCGTTCTGAATTTTGGTGAGGGTAGCGGTATAGGTTCCCGGCGTCGCCAGAAAGCCGGCGTCCTCGACGCTTTCGGGAATCTCATCCCCGAGCGCCACGACGTCCTTGTCGGCGTGGCGGAGCTCCCAGTTTACGCGGTGGAAGCCCGATGAGGTCGGGCCGTCCACTCGATTTACGACCGTCCCCTCCTCATCCCGCACGACGATCTGCACCATCGGTCCTTGTTCCCGCTGTTCGGCGTCCAACTCGTCCCAGCCAGGGAAGGGCACGTCCTCCTCCTCGTCCAGTTCGGATTCTCGCTCTTGCCGCTGGGCCTGTTTGGACTCGTAGCCGTCTTTTAGGTAGTAGGTGAACACGGCGCCGTACGGCGGATTTTCGGCCTGGTAGTCGTCGTGACCCTGCGAGTCGGACACGCCATCGGGAACGTACCAAAAAGCATCCCGGGGCCCGAAGAGGGTGGCTTCTCGATCAAGCAGTTCTGGGGTTACCTCTCGAAGGGGCGTGTAGTCGTCGAGGATGAAGATGCCGCGCCCGAAGGAGCCCGCCACGAGATCGTTGTGACTTCGCTGGATCGTGATGTCGCGAAACGCAATGGTGGGGGCCCCACCTTCGAGCTGCACCCATTCCTCCCCGCCGTCGATGGTGAAGAACACCCCGAATTCTGTCGCCGCGAACAGCAGGTTCGGGTTGACGTGATCCTGTACGAGGCGCCACACAAGATGCCGGTCGGGGAGGTCGCCTGCGATCGACGTCCAGGTCCGCCCCCGGTCGGTCGTCTTCATCAGGTACGGCGAAAAGTCGCCGGTCTTGTGGTCGTCGAGGGCCACATACGCCACGTCGGCGTCAAAGCGATCGGCCTTGATGTCATTGACAAACGCAGTTTCGGGGACGCCGTCGATGTCGGCCAGAGGAATCTCTCGCCAGTTTTCGCCGCCGTCCTCAGTTACCTGCAAGAGGCCGTCGTCGGTGCCGGCATAAATTATATTTTCGTTCTGCGGAGACTCCGCCAGGTTTGTGATCGTGTTGTAGTCGGACATCGCGAGGACATCCCAGGGGTTGTCCCAGCTGCGCTGCTTGCCCATGATGGGTAGCTCCAGGCGCTCCTGGTCTCCCTGGGTGAGGTCTCCAGAGATCGGGGTCCAACTATCCCCGCGGTTGTCCGTGCGCCAGACGCGGTGGGACGCGAAGTAGAGGCGTTCGGGAGCGTGCGAGCTGACTTCGATGGGGGCGTCCCAGTTGAATCGCTCGTAGTTTTCGTCCTCCCCCGGCTGCGGCTGGATGAACACCGGATCCCTCGTGGCGAGATCGATCCGGTGGAGGCCCCCCTGCTGCGTCTCGGCGTAGATGATGTCGTCAAATTCTGGATCGGTGGCCGAGTCGTGGCCGTCAGCGAAGAGGGTTTTGGACCAGTCGGCGTTGCGGATCCCGCTCTCGTGTTCGGTTCGTGAGGGGCCGCCATTCGAGCCGTTGTCCTGGGTCCCGCCGTATACGTTGTAGAACGGTTCGGCATCGTCGACCGAGATCTTGTAGTATTGCATTACCGGCAGGTTGTCGAGGTAGCGCCAGGTGTTCCGGTCGTCGTGGGTTTCGTAAAGCCCACCATCCGAACCGACCAGCATGTAGTCGGGGTCATCTTCGCGGAAGGCGATGGCGTGGTCGTCGACGTGCTTATTTTCGACGTTCATGGACTCAAAGTTTGCCCCATGATCCTCAGAAACCTGAGTGACGACGCTTACCAGAAAGAGAGTGCCGTGATCGTGGGGGGAGGCGTATAGCTCCTGGTAGTAGTGAGGACCGGTCCCGCCCGACACGGCGTCCGACTGTTTCTGCCAGGATTCGCCGCGGTTGGTGGACATGAACACCCCGCCGCTGCGACGGTCCAAAGCGATCGCCGCGTATACAGTGTCCGGTTGCTGCGGCGAAATCGCGAGGCCAATCTTGCCGAGATTGGAATCCGGAATGCCCTGCTCCAGCTCCGTCCACGTTTCGCCTCCATCCGTGCTCTTGTGGAGGCCGGACCCCGGCCCACCGCCCATGTACGCCGCCTTGGTGCGGTGACGCTGCCAGGTGGCCGCGTAGAGAACATCTGGGTCGCGGGGGTCTATGACGACATCGGTTGCGCCGACCCATTCGGCATTCCCAAGTGTTTGGGTCCACGTCTCTCCGCCGTCGCTCGATTTATAAAGGCCCCGCTGCCCCCCACGATCCCAAAGTGGTCCCTGGGCCGACACCCAGATCACGTCCGAATTCTCCGGGTGGACAATCATCGTCGAGATGTGCTCCGAGTCTTCCAGTCCCATATTCTTCCAGGTTTTTCCCCCGTCAGTGCTCTTGTAGACACCGTCGCCGTAGCCGACGTGCCGCCCGCCGACGTTCTCGCCGGTGCCCACCCAGATGGTATTCGGATTACTCGGGTCAACCTCCACCGCGCCGATGGAGTAGGACGACTGATCGTCGAAGATCGGTTCGAAGGTCGTGCCGGCATTCGTGGTTTTCCAGACATTGCCAGATCCGACGGCCACGTACCAGATCTTTTCGTTTTCCGGATGGAAGGCAATGTCGGCGATGCGACCGCTATTGAGGGCCGGGCCGATGTTTCGGAATTCAAGCGCGTCGTAATTGGTCTCGGCGATGATGCTGCCGTCCTCTTGAGCCCACGTGGGAGAATTCCCGACCAGTGCGAGGAGAAATAAAAAAAGCGGAAGGACGTTCTTCAGGGAAACGTAGGACATGGAAAGCAGGTGGGGAGAAAGAAGCGAAAAGCACTTCTGAGTCTAAGAGCCATGCCCCTCCAATTGCAAAAAAATCCAGCCTAATCGGGCTCCAGGCGAAAAATATTCAGGCCAGGAAAACAAAGGTGTGTTGCCGCTGTGTGGGCGTCCTCCTGCACGGTCGGCGACCGGCACGACCCTGCTCATTTCGTTTCACTCGTTCCAGGAGCGACGGCCAAGCAGCCGCTCGCCCAGCTCGGTCAGCTCCGCGCGCTCGTAATGCTTCTTCTCCCACTCGCGCGGGTCTCCGGGAAACGCGACGCCCTTCGGGTGCTCCTGGTTCTTCCACGAGTGGATTCGGCGCTCACGAGCCTCTTCATTTCCTTCGTCTGCGGGATACATCGAAACGTACTGGGCCATGCGGACCCTTTCGTCAGAGGTATTTGGACGAATGCCGTGGGGGAGCAGCGAGTTGAAGATCACGAGGTCGCCTGCCTCCATCGGAACGTGCGTAGGGTCAAGGTCGCCCAGGTCCGGATGAAACGGATCGCGATCTTCCGGTTGCGAGGCAATCCACTCCTCGAGATTGTGAAAGATTTCCGGCACACATTGAAAGCCGCCGACCTCGGGGCCGGCCTCAGTGAGCGCGAGGACCCCCTGAACGTTGATGGGAAGCGGATCCTCCGACGTGTCGACGTCCCAGTGGATAAAGCCGTCGGACGTGTCCGCGTCCGGATCCGGCGTATTGAGGTTGGCCCGGTCGATCGAAACCCAAAGGTCCTCCCGGTCCCAGATGTCGACGAACGCATTGTAGACGCGGGGCGTCTGTCGGGTGTCCCAGAGATACTGGTGGTTGTAAATTTCGACCATTCCGTTCCCGGAGAGCTCCTCCATCTCGTGCGCTCGCCGATCTCCGACATTCCACGTCGACGGATCGTCCGGGTCCATGTCCTGAAATTCCCAGAGAAGGGCCTTCAGCCGTTCGACGTGGGCTGCCGGAATGGCGTTGGGGATCACCACGTAGCCCCAGGTAATCCACTGCTCCCAGTCCGCCTCTGAGAGCACGCGGCGGGGGAGGGTTTTCTCGATGTTCTTCAGTTGTGTGTCGAGAACCTCGGATTGATTGCCTTCGTGGTCGGGAGTTGCGTTGTTTTCCTCTTGCTCAGCGGGTGCGACAGTATTGTTCATGGTCTCAGGCCTCGGTTGGTGATTTGAGTGGATCAACGTAGTCTCAACATAACAGACCGCAGACCGTCAGAATTTGCGTATTATGCTCATTGGTAATACTATTCTGCTGTTTCAAGAGATAAAATGGCCATACCAGGACCATGAAACCCCTGTTTGAGAATGTCACCGTTCCTCAAGAGGCGTCCTGGGCGTTGCTCAATCGGGAGCTTGACGAGGGCATCCCCTTCGAATGGCACTATCATCCCGAGTTTGAGCTGACGCTCACGATGAACAGTCGGGGGCAGCGGTTCATCGGCGATCACATTGGGGACTATGAGGACGGAGATCTGGTACTCGTGGGTCCCAACCTTCCGCACACGTGGGAGTCGCAGGAGCAGGACGACCCAACGGCGCCCCACGTTGCCATCGTGATGTGGTTCTCGCGTGAATGGGTGTCGACGATGAGTCAGTCATTTCCCGAGTTGAGGCCGGTGGCCCAGCTCCTTCGCTCCGCTGGGCGGGGGCTGGCGTTCGGGAACGACACGGCAGACGAGATCCGACCGCGTGCGACGTCGCTTCCGGAGCTTGACAGGATGGAGCGTCTTCCGGTCTTCCTCTCAATTCTCGTGCAGCTCACCCAGGCTGCGGATCCCGAGCCGCTGGCTTCGGTCGCTCCGACGGAAGAGATGCATCACCCCGATCAGGAGCGAGTGCGGCACGTGCTCGACCACATCCATGCACACTATACGGAGGAGATTCCAATCGATCGGCTCGCGGAGATTGCTTGTCTCAGCCGGTCGGCATTCTCGCGCATGTTCAAGCGCACCCTCGGTGTCACCGTGACCGAGTACATCAAAAAGCTCCGGATCGGTCGCGCCTGCGCCCTGCTCATCAAGGACCAGCGGCTAATTTCGGAAATTGCTGGTGCAGTCGGGTACAACAACCTTTCGAACTTCAATCGGCAGTTTCGGGACCTGAAGGACGAGACGCCGAGCAGTTTTCGGGAGACGTACCGGGAGCGATTCCAACCGGATCAATGATTCCCTGTCGGGCGGGAGTCCATGCTATGCTCGAAAGCATCCGGCGAGCGAAGCGTGCGGGCCGCTACGGACACGGCCTCTTGCACCGCTGGGTGGTCCGGGGAGAAGCCGGCGTAGACGTAGCCGTTTTGAAACGGCCCGACGGCCCGTACGAGAATCTCGGCGGCAAAGTGAACGGCGGCATCTCGTTTCTCTTGCTCCGTCCACAGCGCCGTCTCGGTGTCGCCAAGGGCATCGCGGTACGATGTCAGAAAGGCATTCCACAGGGACGCTACGGCGTCGGCGACGGCAATGGAGGGGGCCCGATGACGCTGCATCCAGAGGTGAGCACGCCAGTGCGCCACGTCCTGGAGCGGACGCCCGTAGTGGGCCAGCTCCCAGTCGATGAGGCGCAGATCCTTGCCCTTCACGAGCACGGAGGATGGCCACAGGTCGCCCATCGTGAGACAGCAGCCGGGTTCGAGCAGCTTCAGGCCTAGTGTCTCAGCCTGTCTTGCAAGGACATCGGCATCGTCCACGCCGCCGGTTTTCAGCATTTCCGCCACGCCTCGGTACTGCACCGCGAGGCGCGTCTCCTGCATGGGGCGATTGTCGAATGCTTCTGCGTATTCGGAGCGGTTGTGTGTTGCAGAGTGCAGACGGCCGATGAAGGTGCCGAGGTGTTGCCCGAGTGTGGGGGCCGTCGTCTGCACCTCGTCGGGATTCTGCTCGTGGAGCCAGCGGCCGAGCGTGGAAAGGGGGCCCAGGTCTTCCATGAGGATTACGTGCGGATCTGTGCTCTCGTCCAGAAGGCGAGGCGTGCGCACGTTGGAGGAGGAGAGATCCGCGAGTCGTCCGCCCGTTCCCAAAGCCTCCAGGCACCGGCCCTCAATGACGAGCCGGGACGGATCGAGCGGCGTCTCCGGATCGGCGGCGATGTAGGGCGGGGCGTACTTCACGATCACCGACCGGCCCGCGCCGGACACCCGCCACACGACGTTGAGGTTGCCCTCTGGCAGACGCGTCGGCTCACCCACCGGGGTGAAGTTCGGCAGACGTTTTCGAACGTGGGGCAATACGTCGTCGTCAGTCACGGGCAGGTGCGAAGGGACCGTGTTGAAGAAAGAGAGCGCCGTCCAATTGACGCATCACGAAATACGCGTCTCATGCCTCACTCATCACGAATCACTCGTCATCCCCAAACCGGTAGATTGTATTCGGAAACTTCACGGGCTTCCCCTCCTGCAGAAAGGCCGCCACGATGCGTTCCTGCTCTTCGCGCGACCGGTCGAGCGTACTGGAGAGCGCCTCTCTCTCCGGCGGGTCGCGATCCGGAATGGAGTACTTGTGCCCCACCACCAGCCCCGCGCACGGGATCTCTAGCTCATTTGCCAGCACCACCTCCGGGCCCAGCGTCATGGAATTGACCTGCGCGCCGAGCTGCGGCAACATCCGGTTCTCGGCCGCCGTCTTCGAGCGCGGGCCCTGCATGTACGCGAACGTCACCTCATCGGCAACGGAGGCGCGGACCTTTCCGGCCAGATCGCGCACCTGCTCGGTGAGGTCAGTCGCGAACAGGCTGTCGTCGATGACGAGGTGCCCGTGATCGTCCGACGGCTTCGTGAACATGGTGCAGGAGCTGCCGTCGGGGAGGCGATTCTCGGGCATGAGGAGGTCCTCGACCAGCAGCGGGCGGTAGAGCGGCACGTCCGCGTCCAGCACGCCCACAGAGCTGGTCACGAGCAGCGCCTTGCAGTCCACCGCGCGGAGGGCCGCCGCCTGGGCCCGGTAGTTGATCTGGTTGGGGAGGAGGCGATGCGGCACCTCGTGGCGGAAGAGGACGTACGCGGGCCGATCTACATCTAGCACCCGATACAGCGTCTGGGACCCCCACTCGGTCTCGATCGTCTTGGGCTCCAGATCGAGTTCGCCGAGCAGCGAGTCGGAAAAGGCACTTCCGAGAATCGCGGCAACTGCGTTCATAACGTGAGTCTGTAGGTGTGAATGGCGCTGGGATGAAGGTATCGAAATCACGTCCGTACATACACACGTCCAGCCATTCACACCTAGAATTCGTACCGCAGCCCGAACTGAAACTGCCGCGGCGGCCCCAGATTTTTCTCTGCAATCTCCGAGCCGGGCGGTCCTACCTGAATCTGATTGCTCTGGGTGGCATTGTTGGCATAGCCGCTCAGGTTCTTCGTATTGAGGAGATTGAAGATGTCCGCCCGAGCCACCACGCGTCCACCGCCCACCGGCCAGGTGTACTGCGCGCTCAGGTCGAACCGGTACGACCACGGCAGCCGACCGCTGTTGCGTTCCGCCCCCGGCCAGCGGTCGCTGTTGCCCACGTACGCGGCGCCGTATTCGCGCCCGTCCCCGTTCAGGTCGCGCGTGCCAAAAATTTCCGCGTCCGGCACCCAGTTGACGGGCTGGCCGCTTTGGAGGAGGCTCGCGAGCGTCACGCGCAGCCGGTCGGCGGGATAGGCCGTGCCGATGGCGCTAATCACGTGCCGTCGGTCGTTCACGGACGGGCCCCACTCGTCCTCGTATTGGTTGGCCGTCTCGGCCCGGAAGTTGATGTCGTCCGTATTATTTCGGAGACGAGAGAGTGTGTAGCTGAGGCGGCCGGAATACCAGTCGTTCCCTTGCTTCTTTATGAGATTGACGTTCGCCGCCCAGTAGCGAGCCTCTCCCTCCGTCTCCGTCATCACGATCTGTCGGGCCACTCCCGGTTTGTAGAGGGGATTGCCCTCGCCGTCGAACTGGATGTTGCCGTCATCGTCACGCTGGAAGAGGTCGACCGGGCGCGTCCGGTCGGCGGCAAACTGCGAACGCGGGAGCGTCTCCGCGCGGTGAATGGCCAATTCCCGAGCGGAGATGTCGAAGGCGTCGGGGGCGTTGAGGTCGCGAAGACGAAAGAGGTCGTACGACCGCGTGTGGATGAGGTCCACGTACGCAAGCCACTCGCTGCCGACTTGTCGCTGGACGCCGAGCGAGAACTGGTGGGTCTGCGGATTGTCGTAGCCGTTTGGATTGAGGATGCGGCGCTCTCCGCTGAACGAAGACTGAATCTGCTCCCGGCTCAGGTCCGAAGCTGTAGGGCCATTCAGGTAGTCTGAATTTGAAATCGGTGGATTGGCCGTGCGCGTGCCGTCGAACGTGACCTGGCTCACGTCCGTGTCGCCCGGCAGGAGGCCCTGATCCACGAGACTCTGGATCTGCTGTCGGTAGGCCGGATTGGTCGCATTTTGCTCCAGGGCGTCGCTGACGACGGAGTACACGATCTTATCGTAGAAGATGCCGTAGCCGCCACGGAGCGTCGTGCGCTCGTCGACCGAGTAGTTGAGGCTCAGACGCGGCGCAACGTTGTTCCAGTCGGCGTCGGCACGGTCTCCGCCCCCCTTCGAGAGACTGTCGTAGTCGTAGCGCAGGCCGGTCGTGACTGTAAGGCTGGAGAACGGTGTAAACTGATCCTCCAGGTAGAGTCCGACCAGATCCTGTCGTCGCCCAAACGTTGAGGGCCGCAGCTCCACGCTGTAGTTCTCGACGCTGAACTGGTCTTCGATGGACCGGAGATCGTCTGGCATGAGGGTTGGGCCGAAGTTGTCAAGGGACTGGAACGCGTCGACCGCGGCTCCGTCGCGGAGCCGCACCGTGTAGTTGCCCCTTGGGTTGCCGCCTCCCGCCAGGCTGTGGTCAGACGAGAGGAGGTCGATCCCCGCCTTCAGGGTATGAGTGCCGAACTGGTACGTGAGCTTCTGCTGGAACTGCAGCGTATTCTCGACACTGTCGAACTGGTAGCCGGGATGGCCGAGAATGGCGATGGCCGAGCCCGCGGGATTCTGTACGACCACCTGGGACGTGTTCGGATTCGCCGGATTGGCATAGTCCCAGTTGAACCAGCTGTACTGCAGGTTGCTCTCGGAGACGAGACCGTCGTCGGCGTACGTGGTTTGTACCGCCGCGTGGACGCCGTCGCGCCGCTGCGTATTGCCGGCGCTCGCAAATTGAATGCCTCCCGTCAGGCCGCCGCCCTGTCGGTCGATCCGCACGCGGTTGGCATTGAGGCGCACCGTGGAACGCCACCGGTCATTCCACTGGTGGTCGAGCCGACCGGAAAGGTAGGTGAATTGATTTTGGCCCTGAATCGTCTCGCTGAAGAGGGGCTCGTCCGGAGCGTCTCCCGGTACGCTGAGTTGGTTGTCCTTCCAGTCGGTCGCGTGCTCCAGGTTGATAAAGAAGAACGTCTGGTCCTCCACGACGGGGCCCCCGAGGGCAAATCCGGCCTGGTGGCGTTGGAACCCGCTCTTCACGGAATTGCCCGACAGGTCGCGCTGGACGGGCGTGTCCGTTCCGAATTCGCCGTCGATCGGTTGCCCGGGGCGCGTGAGGTAGAAGCCTTCCCCCGTCCACTCGTTGCTCCCGGACTTGGTGGTGACGTTGAAGATGCCGTTCCCGGTGCGCCCGTACTCGGCGGAGTAGGTGCTGGTAAGCACGGTTACGTCTTTCACCATACCGGTGGGCACCTCAAACTGCGGCCCGCCCAGGAACTGCTCGTTGTTGTCCATTCCGTCGATCAAGTAGTTCGCGTAGAGGCCGTTGGCGCCGTTAATGCTGACGTTTGGGGCCTCGGCGAAGAAGCCGGTGGACGGCGTGACGTTGGGCAGACGGTAGAGAGCCTGCGTGAAGTTGCGACCCTCAACGGGAAAGTCTTCCAGCGACTGTGCCGAAAGACTCGACGATACCTCGGCATTTACGCGGTTCACCTCGGCGATGCCCTGGTTGCCTTCTACGATCACCTCCTGCATTTGGACCTCGGCAATAGGAGTGAGCAGCAGCGTCACACTCCTCATAAAATTAGATCGGAGCTCCAGTCCGGAGGCGCGGGCCTCGTAGAAGCGGTCGCTTTCCTCCACGTACACCGTGTAGCTGCCGGAGGTAGAGAGCCCGCGCCACTCCACGCGGCCCTGAGCATTGGCGCGCTTTTGGGCCGTGAGGCCGATGTCCTCATTCACGAGATGGACGGTCACGTCGCCGACCGCTTCGTTGGCCTCGACGTTCACGGCGTGGATTTCAATGGCGGCTTGGCCGTGCGCAGACGGCACGAGGCCGCAGGCCACGATGCTGAGGAAGAGGGTGGGAAGGTACGAGCGAAGAGCGATGGAAAAAGGGGACAGCAAATCCTTCATGATGAACACAGGGGTTGGAGAGCCCGCTGGACAGCACGCACACGGGGGGTAGACGGAGCTCTCCTGTGCGCGAGGTCCATACGGGAAGCAGCCAGTGGAGAAAAGGGAAACGATTGCCCGCACGTTCAACGGAGGACGTCGCGACGGACGCCTCGTGTTCACAGCAATCGTTCTATGCGGTCAACCACTCCACTGGAGGGGCTCGGGATCGACGGCTCGACACACGCCGGGCCGTCGTTGCGGCTTCGAGATGCGTCCCGCGTCCGTGATTGCCCAGCGCGCGCCGGAGCTGGACGGCAAGGGCCGTGGGAAGGGCTGCAGAGGTGCGAAGAAGCGAAAGGAGCTCCCGGTGTCCGTTTACGTCTTCTCGGGCGGCGAGGAAGACGGGGGACGTGCCCGCCTGTCTCGCCAGGTGTTGAGAAAGGGCAGAGAGGAGATCGGAGGACTGCCACGGTAGCGTTTCGAAGGCATCCCGATCGAAGTGCTCCCGGCGCAGGCCGATCAGGTACGCCCCTTCCTCGTCGGCGGTGGGGCCGAGGACCGGGGCCCCCGACGACAGCTGCTCCGCGACGGCCGACCAGTTCACCTCGTGGAGTCGGGGACAATCGCTCCCGACCACGATGATTTGTTCGTACCCCTTCGCAAACGCATCGGCTACGGCGTTCGCGAGGCGCGCTCCGAATTCATCTCCCCGCTGACGGGCGTCCGTAAATTCGAGAACCGGGAGGTCGCTGTCTGCCACGGCCTGCCGGGCATGCTCGTAGAACGCTCCGGCCACTTGGCGGTGCGTCGCGACATCCTGCTGCACGAACTGCTTGTTCTGCCACTCCCGCTCGGGACGGTGGCTGAAGAACAGGAGGGCGGTATGGGAGCCGTGTGTTTCAATAACAGGACGCTGGGGGTGAGAAGAGGACGTTGGTCGTCGAAGCAACGACTTTGGTGAATGTCGGCGACGGGTATTAGAGGTGTCTCCGTCCGGAACGTTACGAGCTCCGTTTGAGCATCTCGTTAACCCTGTACGGAGCTCAGGGGGAGGAGGTCGATGAGGCAGTGTCGGCTTTCCGAAAGACGATGTCGCCGTAGTACGCGGTGGCCTCGCCGTTGGTGTTATCGGTGTCCGTCATGAGGGCGACGCCGTTCACGGGCGGTGGGTCTTCTCCGAAGGCGGCCCGGTAGTCGTCGAGCACGTTGCGACGCTCCGTCATCCAGGTCCCCGCCTTTGCGTTGCCACTGCGCACGGCGACCATCATCACCCAGTCGGTATAGGCGTTTTCGAGGATGGTGTGGCGGTCGACCTGATTGGCCCAGACGTAATTGAGGGCGCGTGTTGGAATCTCGTCGTATCCCAGTGCCCGGAGGGCAGTCAGTTTGACACGATCGCCAATCCCAAGGTCGTCGTAGTCAAACATCAAATAGATTCGGGCCGGGTAGTCGTCCCCGTCTTCCGTCCGGGCATTTCCGTTCTCCACCACGCCGTCGACCTTCCAGCGCCACTCCAGGATCGGGTACTTGGTGAGGTCGATGCGACGCTCCGTAGCGAGTCCCGAGGCCCCGCCGTCGCTTTGGGCCCGTACGACGGTGACGCTGTCGGCTCGGACGAGATCGTACTGGGTTTCCGTGTCGATGTTGGCAAAAGAGATGGGCTGCCAGTTTTCCGGACGGGATTGAGACGGATTCTGCGTCGAGAAGGCGCCCACCTCCAGCACGTCGGGCACTGTCGTGGCAGCGAGACCGGTGAGGGCGAGGAGAAGGAGGCTGGTCAGCCAAGCTGCAGGACGCTGGGGCACGTCAACTTCCACTCGTGTGAACAGAGCGCGCACATCCTTAACAGGAAGTCGCTGAGTAAGACTCCTGTGTCGTCGAGCCTCCCGAGATTGTTACACGGCGGGAGAGCTTTAGCGGACGGCAATCGCTCTGCTACCGATCCGTGAAGATGCCCACGAAGACCGTTTCTCCGGGAGATCTCGATTCCTTCCTGCCCCCATGCTCCCGTTCCCCCGTGCTCTTTTGGCTATTGTGTTAATCAGAGGCGAGAGAGCCCCCTGAAGTCTACAGCAAGAAAGAACGTGTGGTTGCTCAATGCACGATGTTACGGCTGCGTAGAAAGCGCGTGACCGGGTGGATGAGGAGGGGGCGGATGCGGTACCGCGTTTCATACTCGACCGAGGCAAACTGAAAGACGCCGGGACCCTCCACCCGATCGGCGGGCGCGATGATCAGAGCGTTGCCCAGCGTTTCGAGGAGAGAGCGGCTCGTAGAAGAGGGCACGCCCAGCACGTCGGCCAGTTCAGCGACGGTGAGGGTGCCGTGTTCGAGTAGGGCCTTGAGCGCAAAGGAGTGAGGAAGGGGTAGCGTGTCAAGTATGTCGAACGATACGGGAGACAGCGGCTGCACGTGAAGCGTGGTCTCATCCGGGTCCAGCGACACGGAACGAAACCAGTAGAAGAGCGCGAGCATCACGTTTTGGCCGCAGACGTCATGGAGGTGGTCGAAATACTCGGTTCGCAAGAGCGCCTGGCGTCGTTCCTCGTCGGTGATGGACCGGAGACGGCGAGACAGAATGGGGTGGGTCGACTCGTCTGGGGTTTCGAAGACGAGAGGAAGGCCGCTCCGCCGGTGCCGCGTCATGATGAGCTCCTCCAATTCGGTTCGGTCCAGTGGATCGAGGGTGTGGTGCGTGAGGAGACGAGCCGCGGCCGGCTCGCTGGCCTCCACGAACTGCCAGGCCTCGTCCGTCGTGGTGGCGATCCAAAGCACGCGCGTGTCGGTTTTGGAGAGAAAGCCCAGAATGCGGGCGCCGAGCGTCGTGCCGCCCACTCGCCGATGGAAGACATGCTCGAATTGCTCGATGAAGCAGACGCGCAGCCGGTCGGGGACGGGTTGATCCTGAAGGTAATCGGCTACAGCGTCAAGGGAACGGTTGCCGTCGACCTCTAGAGGGAGATTGAGTGCCTGGGCAACCTTTTGGGCAAACGCCGCTTCGCTCGTAATGCGTTCCGTAAGCTCGATCGTGTGGCGCTGTGCCGTCCGGAAGGCCGTTTTCCGCATCACGTTCAGCAGGCTCGTGCGCCCACTGCCCGCAGGGCCGGTAATCACGAGAGCACTGGTGAGGCCCTTCGTCCAGCGGTCGGCGTGGCGTTCGACCGCCGCGCGATCCGTCTCGCGGGCCACGAGGAGGTCGTCGTTTTGGACGGGACGAAACGAAAAGAGGCGCCGGTACACGAGCGGAAGGTCGGCCAGGACGGCGTCGACCGTCGAGAGCGTGTCGACGGTTTCACGGAGGGCGGCCTCGTCGACCGGCTGTGTGCCCACGGCGGCATGGCCGAGGCGCACGAGCCGCTGGGCCTGTCGCTGGACGCGGTGAAGGGTGCGGCGGAGCTGAGTTGTGGTTGCTCGCACCTGCCGCGTGGTTGTGGTTGCCAGCCAGCGAGTGCCCCGGACCATCTGTCCCTGCAGGCGGAGCACGTGTGCTCGGGTCTGTCCGGCGGCCCGGACCCGGTCGTGAAGTTCCGTCCAGGTCGTGACGGATGCCGTCCACGTCTGTCGGAGCATGGGGCCGGCTGCTCCGGAGAAGCGGTCGGTTTCGGCGGCTAGTAGATCAAGGGCACGGTCGAGCCCCCCGAGTGCAAGCTCACGGGCATTCTCCACGAAGGTGTGCTCCGTTTTCTTTTCGCGGCGAGCCCCGCGTAGGTCTTCCAATTCCTCCTTGGCCGCCTCCAGATTAAACTCCACGACGGCCCGCACTTCCGTGGCGCGTTCGGTCGTTTGGTCTACGGTTTCGAGAAGGGGGGAGAGGGCGTTCTCCCAGGCGTCAAAGAGGATCTCGTCCAACACCTCTTGGCATCCGTTGCGCCACTCCAGCGTGTAGGGCTCGGTCGGGGCCACCGGTTCCGTGTCGGGAGCCACGAGTGTGTGGAGGACGAAGCCCTCGGGCTGTTCGGCGAGCAGTTCGGTAACGGTCTCTCGGTGTGACGCCACCACGGCCTGGGAGGCCCGCCGCGGGCCGCACTCCTGGAGGGGGGTCAACAGGGACTGTTCGATCACAGAGGTTCCCTCTTCGACGTGATGGTCAAACGCCTGTATCAGGTCGAGCTCATCACCGGGCTCGGGAGAGTCGAGCAGTCTGTCGATTTCGTCTCGAAGCTCCCGCAGCTGCTCGGTTGACGTAGAGGTAGCGGCCCGGACGGGAGCGAGGCCTGCTTCGAGCACGTCGCGCACCAGCGCGTCGTGCTGATCCGCGAGGTCGTCGTGCAGGGTCGCGAGGGTGTCGAGAAAAGTGAGGCGTTGGGCAGCTTCGTCGAACCAGTCCGGCCACTGGTTGACGCGGGTGCGTCGCTTCTTCTGGGCGCGGCGCACAGACCGAGACGGCGTACGCGACGACGGGTCTCCCATGAAGGTGTCGGCCCGCTTGGCGGACTCCCGGAGGGCCGTAAGAGTCGTTTCTACGGCGTCGTCGAGCGCTGCTTCGGCGTCATCGAGCTGGAGGGAACGACCGTCGTCGAGACACTGATGAAGCGCCTCGGCTCGTTCGGCCACTTCCTCACGCAGTGCCTCGACGTCGGGCTCCATCACGCCGGAGGTTGGATCCTCCGTGGGCGGTGGAATTGTCACCTCCTCCTCCGGGCTGTGAAACGCGGGTCGGTCGAGCAGACGCTCGATTTCGAGAAGGCGATGCGTCCACGCCACCGCTTCTCGTTCGAGACGGGCCATCCACTGCACCATCCGTTGCTCGGCGGCGTCGAGGGCCGGCGCCTGCGTCTGTGGCAGTCGTTCGGTCGCGTAGTGCTCCACGAGGTCCGACAGCGGGATCGTCTGTTCCGGGGAGTCGACTGCCCCGGTGAGCTGAGACGCGTGTCGCCAGCCTCGAATGAGTGCTTTTCCGGCCCACGTGGTCCATCCGTCTGCGTCGGAGGAGGAATAGAGGTCGTCCGGTTCCGGTCGCGTAATCGTCTCGGGAACGTCGTCGGCCAGCGACATCCGGACCGACCGCATGGACCGCCGTTGGTCGCGGAGGAGCGTGCCGAGATTGAGCGTTTCAAGACGGCTCCGGAGCGGCCGCCAGACCGAGTCCAGGGTGGTCCGGCGGTATCTGCGGACGGCGTCCCAGAGTGCCCGGCGGGTCACGGGTTCTATGGCAATGTCCGCTCGGGCCTCTTCGTGGGCTTCAAGAGACTCTGTAAGTGTCTCCCGTAAGGGAACCAGTCCGTTGGTACGAAGGGCGTGGAGGTACGCCTCATTCTGATTGTAGAGCGTCGTCGCAACAGCGTCGAGAGCCTCCTCTACGGTCGGCGTGGAAGGGGCAGAGGGCATGGAGGGCGTGAAGCTGCAGGGGACAGCGAGCGGTTACGTCTCCGGAACGGAGGGCGGGGGAGGCGGCTCTGGGGGCTCGGATGACGAGGGGGCTCGATTGACGGAGAGGGGGGTGGAGTGAGCGATCAATCCTTCTTCCCGGAACGTTCGGCGCGCCCGCTCGGTCACGTCGCTCGCCAGCAGTGGTTCATAACGCGTGTCGATGACGTATGCTTTCACCTTCAAGTGCACGAGGTGACGTTCGTCGTGCTCATCTCGTACCAGTACCACGATCGGCTTTTCGAGGTACACGTAGGGGGAGCTCACGGCCGCCTGGTAGGCAATCTCCTTGGCCCGTCCCTCGTCCACCGATCCGGGTAGGTAGAGGTCCGTGGCCACCTGACAGGTGAGCTCTCCTGCGTTGGCGTTCGACACCTGCCCGTCGGCCACCTGTGCGTTGGGGACCGTCACTAGGTTGTCGTCCGGCGTCACGATGCGGGTGGAGCGCAGGCCGATCGAGGTGACTTCGCCGTAGGTGCCCTCCACCAGGATTTTGTCGCCCACCTGGAATGACTGATCGAAGAGGATGACCAGGCCGCCGAAGATGTTTTTGAGGAGGTCCTGCGCGGCAAAGCCGATGGCCACCCCGATGGCGGCCGCCGCGGCGAAGAGGCCCTGCGCGTCCACGTTGAAGATCCCCCGGAGGACAATGTACAACGCCACACCCCAGAGGATGACCCGAAAGATGGGAACGAGCCGCTTGTAGAGGAGCCGCCGTTCGGCGTTGCGTTCAGCAAGCGTTTCTAAAACGTACGCCACCCCCTTAATTAGGAAGAAGATGAGTACGAGCACGAGGACGGAGCCGAGGGCGCGGAGGCCAAAGCTCCGGGCCGTTTCGCCCACCTCTTGCAGCGAGCTCCCCTGTGCGTTCGAGGAGGTGGGGGCAGAGACTGTTGTGTCTGCAGTTGGCGAATCGACTTGTACCGTCTGGGATGAACTGGTTCGCGCTGTGTCGGCAGGGAGGGATTGCCCCTGTGCTGGGCAGGGAAGCCCGATCAGCAGAGCGCTGGTCAGGAGCACCGAAAGGAAGTGGCGGACCGTGGGCATAAGAGAACGTGCGCTCGTAAGGGACGCAGACGTTCTAGAACGTAGGGAATGAGGGAGCGGGCTGCAACGTGCAGCCGTTTTCCTGTCGAAGCCAGAGGGAAGGCGATCCTCATGCGTCCGAGGGACGGAGAACCAGAACGGCTCCGGCCCCCACGACCAGAGCCACGCCCGCCGCAGCGTAGAAGAGGGCGTCGAGGCCGCCCAGGGCGAGGGCCCCGCCCAGCAGCAGTGGGCCTATTGCCTGCCCCAGCCGCAGGACCATGCCGTTCAGCGACAGAATGACCCCGCGGGAAGCATCGGAGGCCAGCTCCGTGAGGCGCGTCTGGAGTGCGGGCTGGTTCAGGCCCTGTGCCACGCCCGAGAGGAGGGATGCCGCGCCCACCCCCCAGGGGGCCGGCGCCAGTGGGATGAGCGCGAGGGCCGCAGCGTTAATGAGAAGCGATCCCTGGATGAGCCGGCGCTTCGGAATGATTGTGCTGAGGGGGCCGAGCTGCGTCGCGACGAGGCCGCTGGACACTGAGGCAAGGGCCAGAATGAGACCGGCCACTGTGGGGGACGAGCCGAATCGTGCGTCCAGCAGCTCCGGCACGTACGTGAGGAAGGCCCCGAAGATGAGGATGTAGACGCCGAAGTTGATCGCGAGCACGCCCAGGACCTGCGGGTCGGTCAGACGGTCACGGGCTACCGAAAGGTATTTCGATAATGTCTGAGCGCGGTCTATGGGAGGAGGCTCCAACTTCCACGCCACGGCCGCACCGACGGGCAGGGCCAGCAGCGGAAGGGCAAACGGCCAGAACCACGCTATGGCCGCCAATGCGCCGCCGAGGGCCGGATAGGTGGCCGTGCCCACGTTTAGCGCCGAGGCGTTGTACCCAATCGCGGTGGTGCGGGTGGTGCCCTGGTAGCGGTCTCCGATAATCGTAACGGCGAGGCCCACGAGGGGCGCGGCGGCCAATCCCTGCAGAGCACGCAGCATCAGGAGGACGGGAAAAGAGCGGGCCAGCGCGCACGCACCGCCCGCAATGCCGAACACAAAGAGGGTCGGTACGAGCACCCGTTTCCGCCCCAGTCGATCGGCCATCACACCCGCGAGCGGTGCACTCAAAATGCCCGGTAGGGAGTAGGCCGTCACGACCCATCCCACCTGCACCCGCGAGATGTTGAACACGTCCACCACTTGCGGAAAGGCAGGCGCCACGCTGGAGACATTCCCCACCGCCACGAGCGTCACACAGAAGAGCAGCCACAGCTCCGCGTCGCGGTGCGGCGCCGTGGAGGCCGGAGCGGCGGCGTCAGTGGGCGAACCGTCGGGGGGCATAGAGACGCCGAGGGGACTCAGAGGCGACGAATGGGCAGGGCAAGGGTTAGCGCCGGAAGCGAATGTCCTGCACGCGACGACCAATTGCGACCACGAAGCCGACGGTCATCACGATGATCCCGATCCAGAGCAGGCTGATGAGCGGCTTCGTGTAGGCCTGTACGACCACCCACTCTTTCGGCATCACGTCCACGCCCTCTACCGCGAACGTGGCCTTGCCGTTGTTGGCATTCATCTCCGTAAAGGACATTCGGAGATCCCAGTCCGCCACGCGATTCTCAATGTACTGCTGGCTGTTATCACTCATCACCAGGTAGATCGGCATGAGCGACCGCGTCTCCTGGGTCTCTAGATTTGTGACGCGGAGGTTCGCTCCTACGGCCATCTTAGCATCTTCGGGCACGCGATCGGGAATGGACACGTCCGACTCCGCCATGCCCTGTGGCCCCTTCAGCACCGTGAAGTCCTCGAATGCCACGGCAAACTGCCCGTCGCCGAGCACGGTCGAGTCGCCACGGGACAACTGAAACTCTCCGCCCGGGGAGCCCTCTTCCGAGCCCATGCCCGTGGCCTCCTTCGGCGTCACGGAGAGGAAAACATCCTTTTCGAGGAAGGCCTTCACGTCCGGGTGCATGAACCACTGATCGCCGCTGCCCTGATAGGCCACCGGTGTGAGCGTATAGGAGCGGCCCTTCGGGTCCGTCACGTCGATGATGTACTTTCCGCGTCCCCGCTCCGTCGTCGTTTTGCCGCTGTAGGTGACCCGGTAGCCGTTCACCATGCGGGTCTGTCCCTTAGCGACCACGAAGTTTTCGCGCGGCATTTGCTCCTCGTCGGCCGAGGGTGTGGTGCCGAGGCGGGGCAGGGCGCGGTCGAAGCCGCTCGATGCAATGATGCCGAGAATGGTGATGGCGAGGCCGACGTGGGCGATGGCACCGCCCGCCATGCGCGGGTTGCCGCGCAGGATGCGCCACAGGACCATCCCGTTGCCGAAGAGGGCGAAGAAGCCGACGAACAGAAGCATCAGCATCTGGAGCGCCTGCCCGTACATGGCCCAAAACTGAGAGAGACTGCTAACGAGCCCGGCGGAGGCCGTTGTGGGGGGGGCTGCGGCCCCGGCGGGCAGGAGCACGGTCTGCTCCGCGAACGGAGTAAAGATCAGAATCGCGATCGTGCAGATGGTCGCAAACGCCACCGGCTTCACGAGCACGCGATTCAGGCTCTCCACGTCCATTTTGTTCCACCAGAAGAGCTGCCCGAGGCCCGCGAGAAAGACGAAGCCGATCGCCAGCGGGAGCGTCCACTCGTTGTAAAACTCGGTGGGCACGGCCGAGGGATTGTCGCGGAAGATGCGACCGAAGATCGGCGCGCTGGTGCCGAGGATGATGACGGCGGCGGTGGTGCAGAGGAGCACCGCGCCGGAGAGAATCATGAACTCTCGAGAGAGCACGCGCGGCTCCTCGTCCGGCGTGGGCAGCTCGCGGTAGCGGTATGCGAACAGGCCGATGCCGACCGCGGTGATGACCGCGATCCAGATCAGGAGCTGGTTGTAGAGGCCGAGGTCCACGAACGAGTGCACCGACACGTCGCCCAGAATGCCGCTGCGGGTGAGGAACGTGGAATAGATGACCAGCACGTAGGCGGCAATGGAGAGGAGGAGCGAGGCTTTCTGTCCGGCCCCGCTCTTCTTCTGCACCAACATCATGTGAAAGGCCGCGATGCCTACGATCCACGGCACGAGCGACGAGTTTTCGACCGGATCCCAGGCCCAGTAGCCCCCAAACGAGAGCGTCACGTACGCCCAGTACCCGCCCATCGTGATGGCCACGCCCAGGATGGCGACGGCGAAGAGGGTCCACGGCAGCGCCGGGCGCACCCACTGCGTGTATTTCCTGCGCCAGAGCGCCGCAATGGCGAACGCGAAGGGCACCACCATCGACGAGAAGCCCATGAAGAGGAAGGGCGGGTGGATCGTCATCCACGGATTCTGGAGCAGGTCATTCAGCCCCTGCCCGTCCGCCGGGACGAAGTTCGGGTTCTGCTGGAAGATCGGGGCGTCGGTGAACTTTTCCGCCAGGGTCATGAAGGGGGAGGCGCCAATTTCGAGCGCGCCGAACTGCAGGCCCACGATCATCGACAGCAGAAAGAACTGGCTGAGGCCCACCACGGCCATAACGTGCCGCTCATAGTCCCGCTGCACGTAGGCGATGAGCGCCGCGCCCACCCCGCACATCATGAGGATCCAGAACAGAAATGACCCTTCCTGTCCTGCCCAGAAGGTGGAGAAAAGGTAGTGCCACGGCAGGTCGTTGGATGAGTTCTGGTAGACGTAGGCGTACTGGTACTGGTGGTTGAGAATCAGGTACCAGAGGATTCCAGAGACCGCGACGACGGCCGCACTCATCGCACCCCACGCCCAGCGTCCGGCCCGTTTCCAGGCCCGCGCCGGCGCGGAGGCGTCGTCGGACTGGGCAGACCAAAAGAACGCGCCGGCGGATAGTCCACACGCGATAAACGCGACTAGAAGCAGGACTTCGCCGATGGTGCCGAGCATTGGAAAGCGGAAGAAGCTGAGGGGAGACCAGGGATCACTTGAAGTTGAAGCCCGAAAGGCGGTTCCTTCGAAAAGGCGTCAAATAGCAAATTGACGTTGAACTTGGGTCTTCGTTTGCTCAGATTCGCGGCAACCGCATTATATTCTGAATCCTGCTTCAACGCCGTTCAAGACCGTTTTTCGTGCGTCACGGTGCATCGTAGCGCCACTCTCTCTGTTCTGCTAGTGGGTTTGCACAACTGAAACGCGAGAAATCGCAGAGATCGTGACGCTGTTTCCGTCTGTATCTCCTGCACGGAATACGCTCGGTATTGACCGCTGCCGGCAAACGGGGACGATTGTGGCGTCAGGGGACCGACGCTTGAAACTGCCAGAGTCGTTTTGCAAGGCCACTGGCCTCCAGAGCGAATGTCTCCCGGGTCCGGCGTTTTGATGCGATTGTCCTGTGTCCGGATCGGTTTCCGTTTTTGCCACCGCCTCCGTTCCAGTGGTGCGTCAAGTTTTCCATGTCGAGCAGAGCCCCGACCAATGAACGGTATTCAGGCCGTTGAAGCGACATTCAAGTGGGCGTATTCAATTCGGCACCCGACACCTTCGGCTTGACTGACCACTAGCAACCTGTTGCGAATTGGAGTTTGGAGGCTCGCCCGAAACGAGTTTTTGGCGCTACGTATGGTCTGGAAAAAAATTTCGTTTCCAATGCCAAATCGCCGCCAGTTTATTCGGTCGTTTTAGAAGTAGTCGTGAGGGGCAATCTATGCGCAACAGCCTGCTACGTCCGTCGCTCCAGCAGGTCTCGCTGCAGGCGCACGGCGGTGGCCAGTAGGTAGGCCGAATAGATGCCCAGCGCCACCCAGCCGTAGCGTGCCAGCCAGATCGGTTCGACGTTGGGGTGTAGCCACGCGGCGTACTGCTGTGGCGGGGCGTACCAGGCCTGACACATCGGATCTACGTCCGACCCGACGCAGGACAGAAGGGGCAGCATGTAGGCGAGGCCCACGAGGTTGTACGGGATGACCGCTGTCCGCCAGTACCGAAAGAGGGCCGCCCGCCAGTCCGACGACGTCGGAATCGGCTGGTCCCGGAGCACCGTGAGTGCATCCCCGCGCCACAGGGCCAACGGAATGAGTGCCCGAGACGCAAAGCCCGTCGCAAAGCCCATCGGCGTTTCCCCGATCCACAGATATACGGTGATGCCCAGCAGTGCCGAGGTTCGCCAGTACACCAGCAGCCGCTTCCGTACCGGAGGCAAAGTGATCGAGGGGACCAGTAGAGCCAGGGGCACCACCACCAGGAGCGCCACTCCGAGAACGAAATCAACGTAGACGAGGGTGTCGTAAAGACTCATGGGCAACGCGGGCCGTACGAAAAACCGTTGGTGGGCAGCATCTTTTTTAAGTATAGGGTGTTCAAGACGTGCTGTACAGGGGTTTCCGTCATTTCGGCTTTCCGACTGCTACGATCACATGTTGCGACACACTCAAAAATCATTCTGGGTTCGGTCCCGGTCCCTCTTGCTTGCGTTGGTCGGGTTCAGCGTGCTGGTCCTGATTACGGCCTGCCTGGCCAGCGGCCAGTCTCTTGAGGAGTCTACGGGAATGGCCAGTTACTACGGAAGCCGGTTTGCGGGAGAGACCACGGCCAATGGAGAAACGTTCGATCCAAACGACATGACGGCAGCGCATCCGAGTCTCCCGTTTGACACTGTCGTGCGCGTGATCCGGATCGGTGGGGAGCGGCGGCGGTCGGTGACGGTTCGAATCAATGACCGAGGGCCGTTTGCAGACGACCGCATCATTGATCTTTCACGGGCGGCGGCGGAAGAGATCGGCATGATTGACGAGGGGGTCGTCGAGGTGCGGGTTGAAGTTTTGGAGTTGCCGGAAGGAGTTGAGACCGCCGACAGTCACGGCTCCGGGAAGGGATGGTAGCGCTCCATTAATCAGTACCAGTACGGCGCAATCAACTCGAGTACCTGGGTGCTGGTCTGTTGGTTGTGCTCGGCGATCTCGGAACGGCGGGAGACGTCGAACGAGGAGTCCGGGTCGTGCAGGGAGGGCGTGAGGGGATCGTTGAGTTGATCTCCCCACTTCTCCCGCCAACTTGCAGGAATCCGTTCGGGGAGCTCACGGTCTCGTACGATGAGGGCGAGCAGGGTCCAGATCCGAGCAACGGCGTCGAGGTGGTAGCCCCCGCCGAGCGTGCAAAGGATTTTTCCGTCCGTATGCTCATTCGCGAGGGAGAGAAGATCCCGAAATAACGCCTCATACGTTTGTGAGGTGAGCAGCAGGTCGGCCAGCGGGTCCTGGAAGTGGGCGTCGGCCCCGCACTGCGCCACAATCACGTCCGGCCCAAACTTCTCAAGCGCGTAGGGCACCACCCGCTCGAACGCGTCCCGGTAGCTTTCGGACTCGGTGTGCGGCGCCAGAGGGACGTTAATTGCGAAGCCCTCCCCGGCCCCTTCGCCAATTTCCTCCACGTCCCCGCTGCCGGGGAAGAGGTATTGTCCCGACTCGTGCAGGCTCACCGTGAGCACTCCCGGATCGTCGTAGTGCAAAAACTGGACGCCGTCGCCGTGGTGGACGTCAATGTCGACGTATGCCACTCGTAGATCCTGATCCCGCAGCGCGTCGATGGCGACCGAGAGGTCGTTGTAGACGCAAAAGCCGGAGGCGCGGCCCCGGTGGGCGTGGTGGAGGCCGCCGCCCAGTTGGAGCACGCGGGACGCCGTTCCTTTCGCAATCAGGCGAGCGCCGTGCAGCGTGCCTCCCACGAGGCCGCGTGAGGCTGCATCCATGTCTTCGAAGACCGGCACGTCGCCGGTATTGATGCCATAGTCCCACGCCTGCGGCGGCGGACGCCCGTCTGACGCTGCTTCCACTTTGTTTACAAACGCCTGACTGTGTACCCGTCGCACCTCGTCCTCCGTTGCCACGGGCGGTTCGACCGGGTCGATCGGATGGCCGAGCGCCTCCAGCAGGTGTACCACCATCTCCTGCCGAGTGGGGCTGAACGGGTGTTCGGGGCCAAAGTCGTAGTCGAGGTAGCGGTCGTGGAAGAGAAGGGTGGCCACGAGGGGCGGGCGGGCAATCTGAGGGAAACACGAACGTCGGGAAATTAAGTCCCCAAAAGGTAGCCATGCGCAACTCTGATCGTCAACGTGCCCGGGGCGGGGAGAGGGGCAGGGGGATCACATGTTAAAAATCCTTTCGAGCGATGGAGGCTCAGCTGCTTCTGGTCGCAGGAAAAATGCCGAGAATGCACGAGCGAATGGGGAAACGGGAGTGTGGGGGGACCGACCGTCTGCCTCCTGTAAACGGATGCAAGCAGCCGTCGTCGCTAAGATGCGATTGCCGTTGGACAGTACAGCTTCGTGCTCTGCTACTGTTCGGTCTACGAGGAAGACTGCGATCGCGTGACAATCGGGGCAGAGTCTCCTCCGGGAGCCTGTGAATACTGAACTCTGCAATCGAGACTGGTCATTGCGTGCGGCGTGCGGGTATTGCAATCCAGGAGGCTTCTGGAAAACCACGCGTTCCCGCTCTTCCTCAATTCCCCAGTGTCCAATGCCCGCATTCGTACGCGTTTCCTCCTTCGTTCTTCGAACTCTCCTGGGAAGTGTGCTCGTGTTCCTCGTCGGGTGTGACTGGATCGGGGAGAACGAAGAGAAAGAGGCATCTCCGCCCCGTCCGCTGACGGCCACCGAGAAAACGGTCGTCGACACCGACCAGCGGTTCGGCCTAAAACTTCTCCGGGCCACCGTCGACGCGGAGGACGCGGGGAAAAACGTGTTCGTCTCGCCGATCAGCGTGTCGATGGCGCTCGGGATGACGCTGAACGGGGCCCGGGGCGAGACGCGCACGGCGATGGAACGGGCGCTGGAGAAGCAGGACCTTTCCCCTCCCGAAATCAACGACGCGTACCGCGGTCTCATCGATCTGCTGGAAGGGCTGGATCCGAATGTGGAGGTAGCCCTCGCCAACTCGATCTGGTACCGTGAAGGCGTTCCGGTGAAGCAGGCCTTCATTGACACGAACCGCACGCATTTCGACGCCGAGGTATCCGGCCTCGACTTTTCGAGCCCACAGGCGTCGGATCGAATCAATGGGTGGGTGGAGGATGAGACGCGAGGCAACATTCCGAACATCGTGCCCAACCAGATTCCGAAGGAGGTCATCATGTACCTCATCAACGCGACGTACTTCAAGGGGCCGTGGCGGACGCAGTTCGATCCGGCGGAGACGGAAGAGGAGCCGTTCCACCGGGCCGACGGCTCGACGGTGACGGTACCCATGATGGAGCGGACGGAAGAAGTGTCGCCGCCTCTCCTTCGCACCGATCAGTTTACCGCCATCGACCTCGCATACAGCGACAGCCTCTACAGCATGACGATTCTGCTGCCGCACGAGGACACGTCGGTTGGGGCGGTCGTCGACAGTCTGGATGCCGAGACCTGGACGCAGATGACCTCACAGATGAGGCCCACAGAGCTGAGCCGACTGAAACTGCCGAAATTCACGCTTCGCTACGAGAAAGAGCTCAAGGAAATCCTCTCCGATCTCGGCATGGGCGTGGCATTTACGGAGCAGGCCGACTTTCGCGACATTGCCGATACCGATCGCTCGCTTTTCATCAGTGAGGTGAAGCACAAGACGTTCCTGCAGGTGAACGAGGAGGGGACGGAAGCCAGTGCCGCCACGTCGGTTGGAGTGGGTGCTGATTCAGGGCCTCCATCCCTCGTCGTCGACCGGCCGTTCGTCGTGGCCATTCGCGAAAACCACTCCGGCACGATTCTCTTCGCCGGCACCGTCATGAACCCGTCGTCTGGTTAAAGACGGATGTGTCGGGGATCACGTCGCGAGAGCTTGTTCGAACGCCGCGGCCACGGCGTCGGGAGCAGGGATGGGCCGCCGACGCTCCGCATCCATGAAGCAGAGGGTGGTGTGGCCGGTGGCGAGCACGTCGTCCTCATCGGCGCGGTGCACCGTATATTCGATCGGGACCCGGACCGACGGCTGTTCCTCAAACGTCACCGACACCACGATCACGTCGTCGTAGTGGGCGGGCCCCTTGTACTGCACGTTCGCTTCTACCACCGGCATGATCACGCCGGACGCCTCAAGATCGCGGTACCGCACGCCGAGGTCGCGGAGCGCTTCCGTGCGGGCGACCTCAAAGTAGTCGAGGTAGTGAGTGTGGTAGACCACGCCCATGGGGTCGCACTCGCGGTATCGGACGCGGTGGCGGTGGGTGTAGACGTACGACACGAGCCGGAGGAGGAGTTACTGGTGAGCGGCGGGGGCCAGCGGATCGCCCGTCTCGTAGGCACCGAGG
Source organism: Salinivenus sp. (assembly GCA_018609755.1). Taxonomy (GTDB): domain Bacteria; phylum Bacteroidota; class Rhodothermia; order Rhodothermales; family Salinibacteraceae; genus Salinibacter. The sequence goes on from JAHENZ010000160.1 coordinate 26,629, forward strand.
GCGTCGAATTTCTCCAGGCGCTGGTCGAGAAGTGCAGACGAGTCCACGTCCTCCAGAGACTGGAGCGCGTTGGCAATGGCCTGCCCCACGCTGGCGTAAGTCGTTTCCGGATCGCGGTGCGCCCCGCCCACGGGCTCAGAGACAATCTCGTCAATTACGTCCACCTCCATGAGGTCGGGAGCGGTAAGCTTTAGGGCACGAGCGGCGTCCTCCTTGTGGTCCCACGAGCGCCACAGGATCTGCGAGCAGCTCTCTGGGGCAATGACGGAGTACCACGAATTTTCGAGCATCAGGATGCGGTCTCCGAGCCCAATGCCAATCGCGCCTCCCGAGGCTCCCTCCCCGATGACGACGACCACGATGGGCACTGGCAGGCGCGCCATCTCGAACAGGTTATGGGCAATGGCTTCGGCTTGCCCCCGCTCTTCGGCGCCCATGCCCGGATAGGCTCCCGGCGTGTCGAGCAGCGTCACGATCGGTTTCTCGAACTTCGCCGCCATCTTCATCAGCCGCTCCGCTTTTCGGTAGCCTTCTGGATTAGGCATTCCGAAGCGGCGGTATTTGCGCTCCTTCGTGTCGCGTCCCTTCTGGTGCCCCATCACCATAACGGTACGGTCTCGGTAGCCATACCGCCCACCGTTGAACTGGGCAAGCCCCCCCACAATGGACCGGTCATCGCTGAAGCGGCGATCGCCGTGCAGCTCTAAGAAATCGTCGGTCAAGGCGTCAATGTAATCAAGCGTGTAGGGCCGCTTCGGATGCCGGGCAATCTGGACCCGCTGCCAGCGCGTAAGATTCCGGTAGATGGAGGTTCGCAGCTTCTCGACCCGTTCTTCCAGTGCGTTAATCTCATTGGAGAGGTCGTCTTGCGTCTCCGCGTTGAGTTCTCGCATCTCCGCGAGCTTTTCCTCCAGCTCCACGAGCGGTTTTTCGAAGTCCAGCAGATGCTGATTGCTGTCGTCGGCCATGACCAGAAGGAACGTGAGCGAGTACGCGATGCACCCGTACAGTATGCCGTTCAGCGACGGAAATGGCAATCGCACGCTCGACCGCGACCGGCATTCACGATCACTGGATCCCCGTCCGGGCAGGTCTTCGAGAATGCGTTGTGCATTGCGGCGGCCCTCATCGGCCGTAAGAGGGGGATCAATGCCCAAAACGTGGATGTTGGAGCGAGTCCTTTTGCATCAGGGGAAGAAGCCATCGGTCGGTACACTGAGCTCTCCCATTTGGGGGCGGAGGGAGGGCGCTCTGCCGAGCAAGGAGCCGCTTCGTCTTGACGATGGCCTAAGGAAATCCTTATTCTACGAAAAATCCGTTGTGTCGGGGGCTTATTTGCAAGTACGGACACCTGCGGGGTAGAGGGAGCACGACGGGGCCGCGCTCTTTTGTTGAGACCCGCCATGCGACATGTCACAGGTGCAGCGCGGCTTTCATTATTCCGATGATTCACAGTCTGATCGCAGGCCTTCACGCTTTATGCCGATTAAGCTGCAAGTTGTTAAAGAGGACGATTCTGGGGAACCCGCCGATTATTTGTTTGAGCAGGACCGCATTACGATTGGACGGGGGAGTGGGAACGATCTTACCCTTCCGGACCAGAAGGTCAGTTCCGAGCACGCTGAAATTCGAAGCAAGGACGGCGAGTATCTCCTCATCGATCGGGAAAGTAAAAATCATACGTACGTTGATGGGCGGCGCGTGGGAGAGGACGACCCCTACCAGCTCAAGAGCGGTGACAGCTTTCGAGTTGGGGACTTCAACGTCGAGTTTGCCCCCCTCTTCATGCCGTCGTCCGAGCAAACCGCCTACGCCGACTCGGAAGAGGTTGCCAATCCATTTGAGAAGCACACGAAGCAGTTGGCCGAAGCCCTAGAAGGACTTGCCGAAACCTATAAGTTCAGTCCTGAGGAGGAACGAGGGGGTAAATTTGAGACGGCGCTGCAGGATCACCTCGATGCCGACATCACGGATGAAGAAGGTGTGCGACAGGTTCTTCGGGCGCTGGGGGTAGACGCCGCGTCCGACGACTCTCCGGAAGGTGGCACGTCCTCACAGCACATGACGACGGCCGACGAGACCGTCAACCAGGTGCTCGACATCCTGCTCAAGAGCGTTTCGCGGATGATTAGTATTCCGGATCATTTCTGGCGTGAATTTACCGGCGACACGCTCAAGCATCCGGAGGAGAAAGACTTCCTCTATGACGCCGACCTCGACGATTTGCGGGCCCGTCTCCTCGACGAGTCTCTCTCGGACGAGCAGCGGAAGGAGCGTCTCGGACACCTAATCGACGCAGTCGACAGTCTCGTTGCGCACAACATGGCGATGTTGGCCGGTTACAAGAAGTCGGTTATGGCGGGGAGCAAAGAACTTTTGCAGAGGATGAACCCGATCGATGCGATCGAGGAGGCCGAAGAGGGAAGCATGGTCGACAGCTTCTTCGGGGGCGGAAGCAAATCGGAGCTTGAACATCTCCACGAGCAATGGAAAGAGCTGTACCACGGCGAGTGGGGAGCACTGGAGAGCGAGCTCTTTCGGCCCACCTACGTAGAGGCCTACGTAGACCGAATGGCACAGACCTGGGACATGGATCGGGCCGAGATTGTGAACGAGGAGGACGCGTAATCCCTGCGTGTGAAAGAAACAGGTGGGCAGGCGTAGCGATTCGGGAGACCCGTCATTAAATCACGACTGGACCCAGGGGCAATTCCATGAGCGATGCCGTCATCGGAACCGAAGTGGATGGATACCGCATCCAGTCCGTGCTTGGGCGCGGGGGGATGGGGACGGTATACAAGGCCGAGGACGTCAATCTCTCGCGGACGGTCGCGATCAAGCGGATCAATCCGGGACAGCAGGAGCGAGAGTCGTTTATTCATCGCTTCCGGTCTGAGGCACAGGCCTTGGCCCGCATCGACAGTCCCCACATTGTGGGTGTGTACGCGCTGCGGGAAACCGACATCGGACTACTGATCGTCATGGAGTACGTGGAGGGGGGGACCCTGAAAGACCCCATCGAGAATTACGGGGCGATGACGCCGGAGCAGGCTCTTCCGATCCTCGAACAGACGATGCAGGCGTTTCACGACGCCCACAGTGCCGGGGTGATCCATCGCGACATCAAGCCGGAGAACGTCATGCTGACGACCGACGGCATGGTAAAGGTGACCGACTTCGGCATTGCCAAGCTCCGGCAGCCGGACTCCGGCGAGACGGTCACGCAGGGCGGGCAGGGAGGCACGCTGAAGTACATGTCCCCCGAGCAGATCTCCAACATTAGCGAAGTGGATGCTCGGAGTGATCTCTACTCCCTGGGCATGACGGCCTACGAGCTTCTGGCGGGCGACCTTCCGTTTGAGGAGACAGATACCGACTTTGACATCATGCGGAAGGTGGTGGAGGGCAAGATTCCGCCTCCCGACGAACTCAATCCCGAGATTCCGTCAGGCCTGGCCCAGTGGATCATGGGAGCGATCGAGAAACAACAGGATGAGCGCTACCAGAGTGCGAAGGAGATGTTGAATGCGCTCCGGGAGGCCGATCGGCAGAGTGGCGACCGCACCATCACCCAGCCGGACTGGGAGGTGGACGATGGCCATGCGGACGTGGACGAGACGCAAACGGTGGTTCCCGACGACGCGGATCGCACGCAGACGGTCGTGCCAGGAGGGGATGAAGAGGACCGGTCACAGACGGTTGTGCCCGGCGGAGACGAAGAGGAAGATGAAGACGCAGGGGAAGAAACGGTCGTGGATCCGGAGCCGACGGCCGCCCCCGGCAGTGCCACGCAACCAGCGGTTCCGGATCCTGAGACGGAATCGGCCCCGGCGGCAGAGGCCGAGGACAGTGAAACGAATTGGACGGCCTTCAGCGGCGGCATTGTGGTCGCCATGATCGTCGTCGTGGGGGGCGTTCTGGCATATACCCAGCTTGGGGGAGGAGGCAGTGCCGCCACGGCCACCTTGTCCCTCGACACGGCACCCACCGGGGCTACCGTGTTGGTGAATGGCGACACCGCCGGAACGACGCCCTTGCAGGGACACACCTTTGAGGCCGGAACGGCCCAACTGCTGGTGCAGAAAGACGGATACGCCGAGTGGGATACGACCCTCACCGGCGTAAAGGCCGGAGGGCGCATTGTGCTGCAGGGGGTGACGTTGCCGGAAGCGGCGGGCCAGGCGAATGCGACGCTCGCGGACAATGCGGGAGAAGACCCGGCCGCGGAGTCGGGAAACGCTCAGGCTGCATCGCAGTCAACGAGCACGACGGAGGGCAATTCGTCTGATAGAGAGGAAGACCGGCAGTCGTCGCCCTCTCAGACAGACGAGGGCGATTCGGCTCCGGGGGGAGCGGAGAGGGCCGAGGCGGGGGGCGACGAGGCGGCCGCGCCCACGGGCAGTATTACCGTTACGCCAGAGCCGTCCGGCACGGTGTGGGTCGACGGCCAGGAGCGAACGAGCGGCACGATTTCGCTTCCGGTCGGCCAACACACCGTTTCCTGCCGTCATCCGGAGTATGGGGCTGTGGATACGACTCTCACCGTGGCTGAGGGACAGACGGACGGCCTGTCGTGTTACTTCACGCAAGAGGTGACCGTGAACACGCAAGCCGGAGATCCCTACGGCCGGATCTGGGTCGACGGGGAGGTGACAGATCAAAGCACACCGGGGACGTTCTCATTCGGCCCGGGCACGTATCGGATTCAGGTGAAGAGGAATACGCTCGATTCTTTTCAAGTGGAAGGAGGGGTCGTCAGGATTGTGCGTGACGGGGAAAGTCGTCGCATCAACTTTTCCGGGAGCACCTATCAGGTGCAGGTAGAGCCAAGCTTTGCGAACGTCGAGCGCGCGGTTGCCTTTTCGATCGCTAATCAGTAGGAGGATGAGAGGAGAACGCCCTGATGTGAGCAGGGCGAATGTATCTTCACTCTGACGTTTCTCTTCCGGGCCTGCTCTTGCGCTCCCAAGCACTCTCTCTCAGGCAAAATTGTTCGATAGAGGCAATGGCACCTCCCGATTAGATTTGGGCTCAACATACGATTGCCCTTGGTTGGGGGAAAAGGAGTTGCGAATCCGGTAGCTTCGACATTTTGTACTGCTCTGCGCGTTTCGTATTGTTATCGCCCCGGTCTTTGGGAATTGATTACAGGATTCATGAAAACTGCATTTCCTATTTGTACCCATCTTCCCGTTTACATCAACGCATCGGTGTGACAAAGAGAGAGGCCTTGTCTTTTTGGTAAGATCTTTGCACCACCGACTACC
>JAHENZ010000161.1 GCA_018609755.1 Salinivenus sp.
CACGTCATTTCGAGCGTAGTCGAGAAATATTCTTGGCGAAGCTGCTCGCTTCTGGGAGGCTCCTCGATTACACTCGGAGCGACCTGCCTGGGGAATTTTGAGATCGCGGCTTCAACCCGCAAATTCATCTGTAACGGTCCAGTAGGGCATACCCGAGAGGGACGGAGGAAGGCACTACCACTGCACGCGGAGGGAGGCGGACGGGGACCAGCCCAGCTCCTGGTGCTGCTCGGCGGCGATACTGGCCCGAAGCGGACCCAATCGGACGCCGGCCCCGCCCGTGAAGCGGACCGGCATTGTCGTGAGGCCGACGCGGAAGAGGAGAGGGGCCACCGGACGCACCTCGATCCCTCCACGCACGGAGAGGGGAAACCGCACGTCCTTGAACACGTCGGCAAGCACGGTCACGTCGTCCAGCGCCTGATAGTGAAGGCCCACCGCCAGTGTGCGTGGCAGCGGCTCCCCCGGTATCAGACTCGCCCCGTTCACGTTGGTTGCGTGGGCCCCCAGGTGGAGCGACCGAAGCAAGGCAACCAGAACCCCGACGTTGAGACCGACAGCTCCGGTACTCCCGTATCTGGTAATGGAGGTGTGGTGATAGCGCACCTTCAGCCCGAGGTGAACGGCGCGAGTGGTTCCGAAGGAGATTCCCCGCGCGTACCCGGCGCTGAGATGCACCTCCCGGTAGTTCTCAAACCCGAACGTACTGGCGCCGGCCGACGGGGCGCCCCACGTGAAGGGGACTGTAACGTGCGCCGCTCCGTAGCGGAGTACCGAGAGGATTCCTTGCCGAGCGTAAAAACTGGCGACGGGTTGATCCTGCGTCGCAGACGCTGCCGGATTGGCGTGCACCCCAACTGCCGAGGGGGCGGCTGTCGTGCTATATCCGAGTGCGTCCGCTCGGGCACTGCCGTAGAGGTCGTAGGACGATTGGGCGAAACTCAACAGGGGCACGACGCTCGCCCCTACACCGAGGACGAAGAGCCGAAATGGAAAGGACATTGTCGAACCAGAAATGGACCCAAAGAGACGTGCGGGCACCGGGATTCGGAAAAGAGAGAGGAAGCCGAATCCGTCATTTAAATCTTAGAAAAGGTATGCTGGATGTCAAGGAGCAGGGCGGTCGTATGTTCAGGCTTTTCCTGAGCGGAGAAGGCTCGTCTGCCGTGCGTTCCTCGTTTGTGCCGGAATGTGTGTGAGTATGGACGTTGTACAGACCGAGAGCTTTGCTTGAGGGGGCACATCTGGTCTTCCAGCCAAGAGGCGATTGCCGTGGGGCAAGAAGTAGAAACTTGAAGACGGAGGTGAGGTAGCACTTCCTGCAAACGTCCTCGTCGCTTTCCTCCATCCTTGAAGGGGTAGAATTGTGCTGAGTCGACTTCGAAGGGCCGGCCTCGCGGTGCTCCTGCTTGGAGTGGGGATCAGTGTTCAGCCGATTGCTGCCCAGGAGCTGGACTGCCAGGTTCAACTCGACCGATCACAGTTGAGCGGCTCCGAATTTTCGTTCCTCGACGACCTGGAGCGGCGCATCCAGGAATACATGAACACCCAGACCTGGACCGACGACGAGTTCTTGGCCCACGAGCAGATCGTCTGTTCAATGCAGATCGTCATCCTGGAGTCCATTAGCCTGTCGGAGTTTCGATCTCGCCTCATCGTCACGACCCGGCGGCCCATCTACGGCACGTCGCAATCCACCACCGTCGTTCGTGTCAACGACCCGGAGTGGCGGTTTGAATACGGGCGCGGAACCTCTCTGAACTTCGATCTGGAGCAATACAACGCCCTCACGTCCGTCCTCGACTTCTATGCGTACCTGATGCTTGGGTACGATTACGATACGTTCAGCGCACTTGGGGGGACCCCTCACTTCGAGACGGCGCGGCGCATTGCCAACCGGGCCGAAGGGAGCGGCGATCCGGGATGGTCGTCCATCAGCAACCAGCGCAATCGGCGGCAACTCGTGAACGACCTGCTGTCCCAGCGACATCAGCCCCTCCGCCGGGCGTATCACCGATACCACCTACAGGGGCTTGATCGCTTCGTGGAGGCTCCTGAGAAGGCGCGAGGGACGGTTATGGAAGTGGTGGAGTCGCTTCGAGAGCTGAGCCGAACTCTCAACAACTCCTATCCACTCGATCTCTTCTTCGCGACGAAGTACCAGGAACTCACTGCGATCTTCTCGGACGGGGATCTTCAGGATCGGGCGTACAACCTGTTGACGCAGGTCGATCCGTCGCACTCCACCGAGTACAACAAGCTCGTGCAGTGAGTTTGCGTTGACCCGTTCGGTCGTATTGACTTTTTTCAGGGGGGCGGTTCTCGTAGGGGAATATCTCGAACCCGTTTAGGCGTCGAAGACGGGATCGCACGTTTCGCTTTCGCGTTCAAGTACACGAATACGAGGCCAAATTGCACGACGGGATTCCGCAATTCGCGTGTTGGAATGCTGCCAGAAATCCCACCCTAGTGGGCTTGCACAACTGAAACGTGAGAAATCGCAGATATCGTGACGCTGTTCCCGTCTGTATCTCCTACGCGGAATATACTCGATATCGACCGCCGCCGGCAAACGCTGACGGTTGTGGCGTCAGGGGACCGACGCTCGAAACCGCCAGAGTAGTTGTGCAAGGTCACTAGTATTAGCGTCGTGCGCCCGGCCTGCAGTTCACTCTTCCGTTGCGGATCCCTCAGACACGACCCCGAGGCGGACCCCCGCTACGATCATCCTTCCGCCCCTTCAGCTCGCGACCGACCATGTACAACACCGAAGGCGTAGATTCCATTGCAACCATAACGGAGCTTCGTTCTGAAACAGCGAATCTGATCAAACACGTTCGCGACACGAAGCGTGGGGTGCTCATTCAGAAGAATAATGAGCCCCATGCCGTCCTCATTGATTGGGAAACCTATCGCGTGATCAAAAAGAAGCTTGGGGTGACCTCCCTCTCTGAGATTGAGGGTTTGCAAGATTGAACGGATCACGTGTGTGTTATATGTGTACTGATGGGGTCCACGGAGCTCCCCGGCACTCCCTTTGATGAATGGAACGTTAGGATTGGGGGACGACGTGTGTCTTACTGACGTCCACATCCCCGTCGGCTGGACCTGTGGATCGGATCTGCATGCCCTTTGCACTTAGACGTACGACCTCGATATGTCAGATGAAAATGGGGAAGCCAAAAAGAAAGCACTCGATCTTGCCGTGAAGGAGATTCAACGAGAGCACGGGAAGGGGTCCATCATGCGGCTGAGTGATGATCCCAACCGCGAGGTGGAGGCCATCCCAACGGGCTCGCTCGCCCTCGACGCGGCCCTGGGGGTGGGAGGTGTGCCCCGCGGGCGCATCGTCGAGATTTTTGGGCCGGAGTCGTCGGGAAAAACGACGCTCGCGACTCACATTGTCGCCGAGGCGCAAAAGTTGGGGGGCACGTGTGCCTTCATTGATGCGGAGCACGCCTTTGATCCGAACTACGCCGAGGACCTCGGGGTCGACATCGACGAGCTGCTCATCTCCCAGCCCGACACCGGCGAGCAAGCGCTCAACATTGCCGACACGCTGGTGCGCAGTGGGGCACTCGACGTGATCGCCATCGACTCGGTGTCGGCCCTGGTGCCGCAGGCCGAGCTCGAAGGGGATATGGGCGACACGCACGTCGGTCTCCAGGCCCGGCTCATGAGTCAGGCGCTCCGTAAGCTTGCGGGCACCATCAACCGCACGAAAACAGTTCTTATCTTCATCAACCAGATTCGGATGAAGATCGGGGTCATGTTCGGGAATCCGGAGACGACCTCCGGCGGGCGGGCGCTCAAGTTCTACTCGTCCGTTCGCCTGGACATCCGTCGTATTGGGGCGGTGAAAGACGGACAAGACGTCGTCGGCAACAAGACGCGGGTGAAGGTGAAGAAGAACAAGGTGGCGCCCCCCTTCAAGGAGGCCGAGTTTGACATCATCTACGGGGAAGGCATTTCCTCGCTCGGGGAGCTCATCGATCTAGGAACGGAGCACGACATCCTGGAGAAGCGGGGGTCCTGGTACTCGTACGGTGACGATACCATTGCGCAGGGGCGCGAAGCCACGAAGGAATGGCTCGAAGAGCATCCGGAGGAACGGCAAGAGATCAAGTTGGCGATTCGGAAAGAGCTGGGAATGGTTTCCGAAGAAGAGGAGGCCGAAGAGGAGGAGAGTGAGGAAGAGGGCGCAGAGGCCGCTGAGGAATCCTGAGTATTCTCTGACACCGTTTTGACTCCTTTCTCCATCGGGCCGATGCCAACAGCGGCGCGCGCTGCAATTCTGGGGCTCCTGTTGTTCTGTGGGGGGGAGAGCATTGGATGGGCGCAATCTGTGGACACGTCGGAGTCGTTCTGCAACGACTCGGTGCGCCGAACGGCGTCGCTCGACACGCAGGGGCTCGGGGCGGTGTACTGTACCACTCAGCCTGTTCTCGTACGTCCCCTCCGGTGGGCCCACGCGTCTGCCTATCCCGTCTTTTACGGCGCGATCCCTGCGGC
>JAHENZ010000162.1 GCA_018609755.1 Salinivenus sp.
AAACTGGGCACGCTGCGGGAGGGGGCGCATGTCGAACGCTCCGTCGCCCTGATTTTCGACGAGGACGCTACTAAACGTGTGCGCCGTCTGGACGGTCGCCCGGCGCCGCTGCTCAGCGTTCAAGAGGTCGTTGATGGTGGCCTCTGCGTACGCCTCGTGCGAGGGAAACCGCTGGCGGACGAAGCCCATCTCTCGCACGAGAGGGCCGCGCAGGGAGACTGGCACTTCGCGCCCCTCGACGTAGTGGGAGAGGAGTGTGCTGGACTGCCCGTTTCGGTTAAAGTCCCCCGCGTACATCGACACCGGGGTCTCGGGCGTGGCGTTGAGGCGCATGTTTTGGCCGAAGTTGCCGACGACGAGGTCCGTCTGCCCGTCGCCCGTCACGTCCTCGGCCAGCAGGCGCGTCCACCATCCTCGGCTGTTTTCGAGCCCCGTCGGTTCCATTCGTTCGAGCCGACCGCCCGTATTTTCAAAGACGGTGATTGGCATCCAGTCGCCGACCACAACCAGCTCCTCGCGTCCGTTGCCGGTGATGTCGGCCCAGGCGGCGTCGGTGACCATGCCGATCTCACTGAGGCCCGGCGCCACCTCGTCGGTCACGTTGGTGAAGTGGCCGGAGCCGTCGTTCTCGAAAATGTAGCTCTGCGGCGTTCGGCCGTAGGCCCATGGCACCACCCGCCCGCCTACGAAGAGGTCCTGGTCGCCGTCGCGGTCGTAGTCGAGCGGCGTCACCGGCCCGCCGCTTTGCCGGAGGCGGGGCAGGCGGTCGCGGCTCTTTTCGAACGAGCCGGTGCCGTCGTTCACGTACAGGCGGTCCTGCAGGGCGGGCGCGGTGTCGGAAAACTCGTAGCCCCCGCTCACCACGTAAAGGTCGAGGTAGCCGTTGCCGGTGGCGTCGAAGAAGAGTGCCCCGACGTCCTCCGAAATTGCGTCTTGTTCGAAGGTCGCCTCGTTGCTAGGGCGAAAGTCGCCGTTGGCCTGCTGGACGTAGAGGGTGCCCGGCGTTCCTTTCGCCCCGCCGACGTAGAGATCGTCGAGCCCGTCGCCGTTCACGTCGCCGACGGCCAGGCGCGGGCCCTGCGTAGACAGCTTGCGCGGAAGCAGCGGCTCACGCTGGAAGTCCGAAAAGTCGTTCTCTTCGTGGACGTGGCTCAGGTCGACCTCGTCGGTCACATTTTCAAACGTGTGATCGGAATCGGACGGCTGTTTGGGACGAGGGGCGGCCGGGGCCGTGGAGTCGGAAGCGGCGTCGGCGTAGCGGGCCACGAGTTGCTGGTCGGTCGCGACGTCCGTCCGTTGCTCCACACGCCCGTCCGGCCAGGCAATCGTCACCGCATCCACCGTATCGGCCGGGCCCACGCCGACCGTGAGTCGCGTCCCGCTTGCGGACTGAAAGCCGCGCATCGGATACTGCTCCCGGTAGTACGTCTCGCCGTCGTTCTCGACCGTGACCTGCGTGCCGAGTCCATCGGTGTTTGGCGACGGACCCTCCAGTGTGATTTGAAGGTAGCGGTTGTCCGTAGCCGTCGATGCCTCGTTTCGGTAGATGAAGCTCTCGTGGCCGAGGTTGTTGATCACGAGGTCGGGGTCTCCGTCGTTGTCGAGGTCGCCGTAGGCGGCACCGTTGGAAAAGCTGGGCGTGTCGAGGCCCCACTCCGCCGCGGCATTCTCGAACTGCAGGCTATCCTCGTTGCGAAAGGCATAGTTGGGGAGACGCTCCGACGGAATCTTCTCGATCAGATTCAGAAACTCAGATCGTCCCCGTTCCATCATCCGCCGGGCGGTCTCCTTCGTCGTGAGCTCGGCGATAAAGTCCTGGTTCGTCACGTCCTTGTAGACGCCGTTGGAGACGAAGAGGTCGACGGTTCCGTCGAGGTTGAAGTCGGAGGCGAGCGCGCCCCAGCTCCAATCTGTAGCTTCGACGCCCGCGAGTGGAGCAATGTCGCTGAACGTCCCGTTGCCGTTGTTGAGCTGGAAGGTGTTGCGCTGCAACTGATGATGATACCCGCTGGCCACCTTTTCCTGGTACGTCGCCCACGGCTCAAACGTCATTGTCGTCTTCAGCCGGTCGTCGCGCTCCGGCAGCATGTCGGTCACGAAAATCTCCGGCCACCCGTCGTTGGTGAAGTCCGCAATGTCGGCCCCCATCGACGAGAGACTGGTCGTGGGCATCTGTTGCGGAAGCACCTCCCGAAACGTCCCGTCCTTGTTGTTGAGGTAGAGGTAGTCCCGCTCGAAGAAGTCGTTGGACACGTAGAGGTCGGGCCAGCCGTCCCGGTTCACGTCCCCGACGCTCACCCCGAGACCAAACGCAATTTCGCTCTCGTAGAGGCCGGCCCGCTCCGTCACGTCGGTAAACGTCCCGTCGCCATCGTTGCGGAACAACTTGTCACCGCCCAGCGAGTCGCGCTGTCCCCGCTGGTTCTTCTGCATGTCGAACTCGCTGATCGGCGTGAACGCGTTGTTTAGGAGGTAGAGGTCGAGGTCGCCGTCCTTGTCGTAGTCGAAGAACGTAGCGTGCGTCGAATAGCCGGGATGGTCAAGCCCATACTCGGCCGCGCGTTCCTCGAACTGCGGCACGCCATTCTCATTGTTGCCCTGGTTGATGAAAAGCTCGTTCCGTCGGTCGTCGTCGGGCATCTCGCCGGAGTTGCAGACGTAGATGTCGAGACGATCGTCGCCGTTCACGTCGGCGACGGCGACGCCCGTCGACCAGGCGCGTGTGCCCGCCACGCTAGCCGTTTCGGTCACGTCCTCGAACCACCAGTCGCCCCGGTTCAGATAGAGCCGGTTGTCCTCCTGGTTGGAGGTGAAGTAGAGGTCTTGATTCCCGTTCCCGTTGAGGTCGCCGATGGCGACGCCGCCGCCGTTGTGGTAGTTGCGATAGGTGAAGACGTTGGTGTCTTCGGTGTAGGTGAGCGTGTTCGTGAAGTCGACGTTCGTGTAGGCCGCCGGGAGTTTGGTGAACAACGTTTCTCCGGCGTCAACAGACGGGCGGTCGGCCTTCGAGCGTGACGGGTCGTCGTTTCCACAGCCGGAGGAGAACAGGACGGCGGCAGCCGCAAAGCAGAGGAGCGCACGGCGGACGGGAAGATCCATCGAAACGGCAGAATGGGGACTCGGAAATTAGAAAACAGAGACGCTCCTCCCCTCAGGAACGAGCCGCCGGGCGCCTGCGCACTCGCCCCTGAGGACGGCAGGGAGTATAGAGGACACGGCGGGAGACGTTCTCAGTGGAGCAGGAAGGGATAGATTTCCCCCTTGGCTGCTCCTGGTGGTGGAGTCAGGCAAAACAACCGTTCGCAAGAGCCCCCGTCGAGCAGGGGCAACGGCGCTTACAGGTTGCCCCGCTTCATCTCCTTTGTGGCGTAATCCACGGCGCGAGCCGTGAGGGCCATGTAGGTGAGGGAGGGGTTCTGGCAGGCGGCGGAGGCCATGCACGCTCCGTCGGTCACGAACAGGTTCTCCACGTCGTGGGTCTGGTTCCACTCATTGAGGACGGAGGTCTCCGGGTCGCGGCCCATTCGTGCTCCACCCATTTCGTGGATGCCCTCGCCCGGCCAGTAGCGCGATTCATACGTGCTCACGTCCTTACCGCCGGCGGCCTTCAACATTTCGGCAGCCTGCTCCTTGGCGTCCTCCCGCATCCGTTCTTCGTTCTCTCCCATCGAAACGTGAAAGCGGAGGACGGGCATGTCCCATTCGTCCGTTTCCTCGTCGTCCAGCTCGACGTAGTTTTCCTCGCGCGGCAGCATTTCGCAGAAGGCCGTGAGGGCCATGCGCCACTGCCCTGGGTCCCGAAGATTCTCCTTCAGGCTTTCGCCAAATCCCTTTTCGCCGATGGCGCGGCTCCAGCCCTCCCGGTACGCACTTCCCTGATACCCGTAGCCGCGAAGGAAGTCGACCTCGCTCTCTTGCCCCGGCATGTTGCGGAAGCGAGGAATGTAGATGCCATTGGGGCGTTGACCGTAATAGTACGTGTCCTCAAAGCCGGGGAAGGTGCCCGATGCCCCAATTTTGAAGTGGTGGTCCATGATATAGTGCCCGAGCGTGCCACTGGAGTTGGCCAGCCCATTCGGGTAGCGGGACGAGGTCGAGTTCAGCAGGATCTTGGTGCTGCCGAGGGCGGAGGCGCAGAGGAAGACGACGCGGCCCTTCACCTCGCGCATCTCTTTCGTGTTGCGGTCGACCACGCGCACCCCGGTGGCCTTGCCGGTGTCCGGATCGTGGATGACGCTGTGGACGATGCTGTCGCACTGCAGCGTGAGGTTGCCGGTTTCGCGGGCGGCCGGGAGGGTGGAGCTGAGGCTGGAGAAGTAAGCGCCCACTGTGCAGCCGCGCGAGCAGGGGCCGCAGTAGTGGCAGGCCTGGCGGCCCTTGTGGCTCTGCGTGAGGACGGCCGTCCGCCCAATCGTCATGTCGCGGTTCGGGAAGGCCCCTTCGATCCCTTCCTCCACGTGTTGCTCGACCGCGTTCATCTCCATTGGGGGCAAGAACTCGCTATCGGGCAGCTGCGGAAGATTCTCCTCCATGCCGCTGATGCCCGCGTGCTTCTCGACGTACGAGTACCACGGCGCGAGGTCCTCGTAGCCAATGGGCCAGCCTTCAGTGGTCCCGTCGCGATCGTTGGCCCGAAAGTCCATCTCGCTCCATCGGTACGACTGGCGCCCCCACGTGATGGACCGCCCCCCCAGATGATAGCCCCGCACCCACAGGAACGGCTCATCGTCGTCGAAGGCGTACGGGTGCTCGCTGTCCTTCACGAAGAAGTGCTTGTTGTAGGCATTCACGGGGCCGGCCATCGACTGCAGGGGATAGTGCTCCTGCATTTCTTGCTTGTTGCCCTGGCCGTGGAAGTCCATCTCCCAGGAGGGCTTGTGCTCCGTGACGTAATCCTCGCCGTGCGTGACGTTGCGCCCGCGTTCGAGCACGAGGGTGTCGAGTCCCTTTTCGGTGAACTCCTTCGCGGCCCAGCCGCCGGTAATGCCGGACCCGACGACAATCGCGTCGTATTCTTTCTGCTGCGGGGCAATGTGTACGTCCTTATCCATGGTGGGTGGGGTGCTGATGGGACGAAAATCAAAGGGCGGAAACCGCTTCCAACGGAAGAATGCCTAACAAAGTGAGCACCGCCGTCGCTCTGAGAGGTCCAGGAGCGACGGCGGTGCTCCTTCCAAAGCGGGCTACTGAGGGTTGTTAGTCATTCTAAGTGAAGGAGGCACCAAGAGTTGTTACTCTTCCGAAAATGCTTCTTCGAATCCGGCCTCGGCGGGGCGGAAGTCGACTGCGCGCACCTTTTCGCACGCCTCTTCGGCCCCCTGCTCGCGCTCCATGCCGCTGTCCTCCCACTCGATGGAGAGCGGGCCGTCGTAGCCCATGCGGTTGAGGCGGCGGATGATTTCCTCAAAGTCGATCTTGCCGCGGCCGATGGAGCGGAAGTCCCAGTAGCGGTCCTCGTGGCCGAAGGGCAGATGCCCGCCGAACACGCCCGCACGTTGGCGCCGGTCGGCCCACCAGACATCCTTCATGTGGACGTGGTCGATGCGGTCGGCAAACGTGTCGAGGAAGGCGAGATAGTCGACCCCCTGGTAGCCGAAGTGGCTGGGGTCGTAGTTGAAGCCGAAGGCCTCGTGCCCGTCGAGCGCGTCGATCGCACGCTGCGCGGTGCTGAGGTCGAACGCGATCTCGGTCGGATGCACCTCCAGGGCAAACTGCACGCCCTCGTCGGCAAACACGTCGAGGATGGGCGTCCACTGGTCGGCGAAGGTCTCGTATCCCTCGTCGAGCATCTCCTGGGGCGTGGGGGGGAAGGCGTAGAGCAGGTGCCAGACGGGCGAGCCGGTAAAGCCGGTGACCACGTCAATGCCCAGCTCGCTTGCGGCCCTGGCGGTTCGCTTCATTTCTTCGATGGCCCGCTGTGTGACCCCATCGGGATCGCCGTCGCCCCACACGCGATCCGGCAGCAGCTCTTTGTGGCGTTCGTCCACGCGGTCGCTCACGGCCTGGCCCGCGAAGTGCTGGCCGATGGCCCATACGTTGAGGTCGTGCTTCTGCAACTGGTCCCGCTTTTTGCGTACGTAGCCGTCTTCTTCCACGGCTCGTTCCACGTTGAAGTGATCGCTGGCGCAGACCAGCTCAAGGCCGTCGTAGCCCCAGCCGGCGGCTTTTTCGGTGAGCGTGTCGAGGGGCATGTCGGCCCACTGCGCAGTGAACAGGGTGACAGGTCGGAAGGACATCGGAAAAAGAGGAGTGAGAGTGTGAGAAAAAGCGATGATCGGAAGGTACAGCGTTACAGTGACCAGTCTCCTCGGTAGTCTCGGCGCAGGTACTGTTCGGCCTCGGGAGCGTTCGGGATTTCCATCGAGCGCGGGTCGTACCGGATTGGCGTTCCGGCCTGGAGCGACGCCACCCCGAGAAGAAGAGTTTCGGTCAGCGGGGTTGCGTAGTCGAAGGGGCACGAGGCTTCGGCCTGTCCCTTGCAGGCTTCTACCCAGTTCATCTGGTGGCTCGTCCCGAGGCGTGGCAGTTGCTGGGGAGCGTCGCTGTACTCCTCTTCCAACTCCTTCGGATAGAGGCGCGGGTTTCGGCCGTAGGTGTCGTGCATGAGAATGCCCTTTTCCCCGACCCAGATTGCTCCGCCCCAGGCCGGCGGCGGGCCGTCCTCGTTTTCCCCCAGTTCTCGGACCAGGGGTACGTCGTCGGGCAGGGCCTGCGGACGGGGCGGCAGAAGGCCCCCGTCGTACCAGCTCAGCTTGACCGGGTCGCGCCCCCCCCGACTGAACTTGTAGTGCACCGTCTCGGCGGTGGGCCAGGACACCCGCTCGTCTCCCTCCATGCCGAAGGCATTCGACGATCCCCACACCTCGGTTGGATACCCCAGGTCGAGCGCCCACACTGCATGGTCGATGAGGTGGGCCCCCATGTCACCCAGGGCTCCCGTGCCGTAGTCGATCCACCCACGCCAGCTGAACGGATGGTAGGCCTCGTGGTAGGAGACCTCCGGGGCCGGGCCCAGAAACAGGTCCCACTCAATATCGTCGGGGAGCGACATCGAATCGTCGGGACGAGACACGCCCTGTGGCCACCAGTTTGCCGGGCGGTCGGTCCAGGCGTGAATCTGGTGCACCGAGCCGAGGGCGCCATCCCACACCCACTCGATTGCGCGGCGCCCGTCGGGATGCGTGTGGCCCTGATTGCCCATCTGGGTGACGACGTTCGCCTCGTCGGCCGTCTCCATCAGTACGCGTGCCTCCCGCACGGTCCGCGTGAGCGGTTTCTCGACGTACACGTGCTTGCCCATCTCCATGGCTCGCTTCGCGGCGACGGCGTGAAGATGGTCCGGGGACGAAATGACCACCGCGTCGACCTCGTCTCCCATTTCGTCCAGCATGACCCGGTAGTCGGCGTAGCGCTCCGCCTGCTCGTACGCCTCGTGCAGCGTCTTGAAGCCATCGCTGACGTTGCCATCGTCGTCGCGCAACGTCTGGTCTACGTGGTCGAAGTCGATGTCGCACACGGCGACGATGTTTTCGCTGGTGACCGCATTCATGTTGGAGGCGCCTCGGCCCCCGACACCAATGCCCGCGATGTTGAGGGTATCGCTCGGCGCCTGATAGCCCGGCCCCCCAAGCGTGTGGCGGGGGACAACGCTAAGTCCGGCAGCGGCCAGGGCCGATCCTTTCAAAAATGTGCGTCGATCCATTGTGTTGGTGTCTGTAATTGGAGGAGTGTGGTAAGCGGAATGCCGACGGCGTTGGAGCCGAAGAGAGCGCGCAGAAGGGCACTGTGCACACCCCTCTGCGCGCTTCTAGACTGCCTAGAGCTCCTTGATCTTGATGTTGCGGAAGTGGGCGGTCGTGCCGTGGTCCTGTAGCCCAATGTACCCTTCGCGGGCGTCCCCAAACTCCGGGTGATCCTGAAACTTGCTGTTCCGAATCATCTGGTACCACTCCTGGGTCCACATCTCGTACTCCAGCACCTTTTCTCCATTGAACCAGTGCTCGATGTGGCCGTCCTCGGCGACGATCATGACCTCCTGCCACTCGCCGTGCCCGGTAAAGGTCTGCGGATCGGCCGGGATCAGGTCGTAGAGCGATGCCGACTTTCGGTTGCCGTTCTGTCCTCTGTTGGCGTCCGGGTGATTGGCGTTGTCCAGCACCTGCATCTCCGGGGCCGACCAGTAAATCGCAATGTCGTCTTGCTCGATGGCGCGGTAGAAGATTCCGCTGTTGCCCCCCTCGGAAATTTTCCACTCCAGCTTCAGCACGAAGTCGTCGTACTTCGTCGTGGTAATGATGTCGCCGCCCGAGCCGCTTACGCCTCCGTCGGAGCCTTCGATGGTGAGGGTGCCGTTCTCAACGGACCAGCCCGTTTCGGGGAAGGAATTGTCGTTGTAGCCGCGCCATCCCTCCGTCGTTTCTCCGTCAAACAACAATTCCCAGCCGTTGGCTCGTTCCTCCGCCGTCAGCGTGTTGTGATCGTCCATCTCCTGTGCGGTTGCGGGCATAGCCAGAAGAAGGACGGACGAGAGTCCGAAAAGGACAGTGGCGATTAGTGTTGTGCGTATAGTCATGGTGGGGAATAGGGTTGGTGAAGAAAACGGTGCGAAGGTCAGCTGTCGGTCGGGGCGGACGATGGCCAGCGGAGAGGTATGCGCCATCGAGCACCTACGCGTGCGGGGGTGTGTAGGAGGCGTCCACCCAGGCCTCTTTCTCGCTGCTGTCGAGGGCAGTGTGGATGAAGTGCACGCCGACGGCCCCGTCCTGCACCGTCGGGAAATCCTGCGCCCACGACTCCGGTTCCTCACCGGCCTCGTGTGCGGCAATGGCGTGGGCCGCGCTCCGATAGATGTTGGCAAAGGCCTCGATGAAGCCCTCGGGGTGGCCCTGCGGCGTGCGGATGAACGGCTGCACCGAGTCGGCGAGGGAGGCGCGGCCGTGGCTGTACACCTGCTGTGGCTTGTCGCCGTTGATGTCGGTGAGCAGCGTGAGGCGGTGTGGGTCCTCCTGGTGCCAGTCGAGCCCGGCGTCGGTGCCGTAGACGCGGAGGCGGAGGTTGTTTTCTTCGCCGGCCGAGATCTGGGAGAAGTGGATGAGGCCGCGCACCCCGCCTTCGTAGCGGGCCAGGATGCTGGCGTCGTCGTCGATACCACGGCCCTCGACCACCGTGCCCACGTCCGCACAGATGCGCTCCAGCGAGAGGCCGGTGACGTAACGCGCCAGGTGCTCGGCGTGCGTGCCGATGTCGCCCAGCGCGCCCGCACCCGCCTTGTCCGGGTCGGTGCGCCAGGACGCCTGCTTGTTGCCTTTCTCCTCCAGCCGGCGATTGAGCCAGCCCTGCGGGTATTCCACCACGATCTTTCGAAGGTCGCCGAGGCGGCCCTGCTCCACGAGCGCCCGCGCCTGCTTCACGAGCGGATAGCCGGCGTAGTTGTGCGTGAGGGCAAAGACCACGTCCTGCTCCTCTACGCGGCGGCAGAGGTCCTCCGCGTCCTCAAGCGTCGTCGTCATCGGCTTGTCGCAGATGACGTGGAAGCCCTTGTCGAGGAAGGTCTTCGCCACGTCGTAGTGCAGGAAGTTCGGCGTGACGATGGAGACGGCGTCGATGCCGTCGGGCCGGGCGGCCTCCTCCTCGGCCATCTCCTCGTAGGAGCCGTAGACGCGCTCCGGATCGAGGTTTAGCTCGTCGCCTTGCTGTTTTGATTTCTCCGGGGAAGAGGAAAAGGCGCCGGCGACGAGGTCCATCTCGCCGTCGAGAGCGGCGGCGGAGCGGTGGACCGCCCCAATGAATGCGCCGGGGCCGCCCCCGACCATGCCGTAGCGAATGTTGCGATCGAGTCCCATAAGTTCGGTAGGAGTTGAGGTTCGTGACGAAAGAGTGTGCAGTGGTTCAGGAATGCGGAATTCGGAGCGTGGAATGCGGAGTGAATCCGTGGTACCACTCGATCTGGTTCATTCCACATTCCAAATTCCCCACTCCCCATTCGTTAAAAGGTAAGCTGACGAAGCGTCTCGTGACTGGATTTGATGCTCTGCATCGGGTTCTCGGGATTGTCGTGCTCAACGAAGTAGTGCTCGAAGTTGCCCGCCCGGAAGATGGAAGCAAAATCCATCGTGCCCGCACCCACGCTCACCATCTCGCCGTCCGCGCTCCGGTCCTTGACGTGGCAGAGCGGGTAGCGCTCGGGGTTCTGCTTGACGTAATCGATCGGCTCGTGTCCGGCGGCCACGACCCAGTAAAGGTCCAGCTCCATTTTCACGTGCTCGGGAGTGGTCTCCTCGAGCAGTACCTCAAAGGGGAGCGTGCCGTCCATCTCCTGAAATTCGAAGTCGTGGTTGTGGTAGGCAAACTGGATTCCCGCGTCCGTGCAGCGCTTTCCGAAGGCGGAAAAATCCTTTGCCCGCTGTCGGTAAGCGTCAATACCGTCCCGGTCGGCCTCGCGGAGGTACGGGCACACCAGATAGTCGTGGCCGATGGCCTGGGCTGTTTGAATGAGGTCGTCGGGGGCCTCCCGGATCTGCTGGAGCGGCACGTGGGCGGCGGGGGCCGATAGGCCGAGATCGTCGAGCATGGTGCCGATCTCCTCGGGGCTCCGGTCGTAGTATCCGGCAAACTCCACCTCGTCGTAGCCGATCTCGGCCACCTGTTTCATCGTTCCGGAAAAATCGTTCTCCAGCACGCTCCGAACGGTGTAGAGCTGGAGCCCGATGGCGGGAAGAGACGAGGCGCTCTTTTTAGGGGTGGACGATGCGTCGTCGGAGGCCGAATCGGAGTCGGACCCGTTGGAGCAGCCCGCGAGGGAAACTCCAGCACAGAAGGCTCCAGCGGTCCAGAGGGAGGTGTTTAGAAACTGGCGTCGGTCCATAATTAGGGATCCATAATCAGGGAAACGTAGGAAGAGGAGGGGTCATTCGGTGTCGGGCGTCGTCGCTGTCTTGGCGGTCCATTGAAGGCCGCCCAGGAGGTGCTGGCGAAACAGGTCCTCCTGGAAGGCGGCGTCCGTGTGGCCGAGTCCGGTGTACCAGGCTTGCCCGTTTCCCACCGTGTGGGCCCACGCGATGGGATGGTCGTCGCCCATCGTGCCGCCGTCGTAGGTGGATTCGTCGAGCGTGAGGAGGACGCGAACCGAGTCGCGCGGATTCGATCCGTAGTTGTACCACTCGTCCCGACGCGTCCAGTCGCCAGGCAACATGCGGGTGGAGGGATGATCTCCGTCTTCTATGTGCACCGTGGCTTCCTGAATCTCGGGGTGCCCCTTGAAGTAGGCGCCCACGAGGCGCCCGTACCAGCTCCAGTCGTACTCGGTGTCCGCCGCGGCGTGAATGCCCACGTATCCGCCGCCGTCCTCCACGAACGCGCGAAAGGCCTCCTGGCCGGTGGGCCCGAGCACGTCGCCCGAGGTGCTGAGAAAGACCACCACGTCGTGCTCTGCCAAGCGATCGGGGCGAAAGACCGTGCTGTCCTCCGTAGCCGTCACGTCGAATCCGTGCTCCTCGCCCAGCGAGCGCAAAGCCTCGATGCCGGTCGGGATGGATTGATGGCGGTAGCCGTTGGTTTTGGAGTAGACGAGCACAGAGAAAGCCGCCTGATCCTGGGCTTGAAGGGGAGAGGGGGACCCACAAGCGAACAGGAAGCCGAATGCAACGAGGAGGCTGACAGTGCGCATAGGGGAGGGGGGATGGATCAACCGTTCAGCGAGCAAAAGGTACGGTTGTTCTACGTTCCGGCGCCCGACCACGCTCGCCCAATCTCTTCGTAGGGCACGTCACCGTCGTAGTAGCCCGGTACGACGTTGGTTTTCAGCTCCTGCGACGCCCCGATTTCGGACGTGTAGTACCCGACAATAACGAGCTCCTTCATCATCCGGAAGAACGGCGGATTCTCGCGGTCGAACGACGCGTTCTCCCCAAACGTCTCGTCGTCCAGCGTGGCAACGAGACTGCGCTGCTGCTCGGCGGTGCAATCGACGAACGGGCTGCCGTAGTTTTTCTTACATCGGGCATTGATGTCCTCCAGTCCGCTCATGAACCGTGTGCGGTCCTCTTCGAGATAGCTTTCTCCCACCATCGCGTCGATGAAGCGGTTGACGTTGGCCGCGCTCGCGCCGGGCGTGTCGGTGGCCGGAATGATGATCTCGGCGATGGTGTCCACCATCTCGTTTTGCTCGGCGGAGAGGATGGAGGGGGACCAGTCGGTGCCCGTCTGGCGCTGGCAGCCGCTGAGGACGCCGGCCACGGTCGGGGCGGAGACTACGCCCCCCAACAGAGCGCCGACGCGGCGGAGGGCCTGGCGGCGGGTCAGGTCGTTGGAATCACTCATGGCAAAAGTACGATCATTCAAAGAAGGAGGGCATCGGGAGGGCCCGAAAGCGCTTTTTCGGCCGTGGAGACGGGGAGTGTGGCAAGGGTCGGAGGACTCTACATCTCCGCATCCTGGGACAGCGGACGAAGCTTCACGTCGCGGTACCACACCGGATGGCCGTGGTCCTGGAGGGCAATGTGCCCCTGGTCCATCTGCGCAAAGTTGGGCCAGTTGGCAAACTTGGTGTCTGACACCCGCTTCGTCCACGTGTCGCTACCAATCTCGGCTTCTAAGAGTTTCGTGCCGTTCAGCCAGTGCTCCACGTGCGAGCCGCGCACCACAATCCGGGCGTCATTATACTCTCCGATCGGGCGCGTCACGTCTTCGGACGGGGCGTAGAGCCCGTAGAGCGAGCCGGACATGTGTACGGTATCATCGTCTTCGAGGGTCGAATTGTCGAGCACCTGATATTCCGGCCCGGTCTCGTAGGGCAACTCCTCCTGCTCCGACACGCGGTACATGACGCCGCTGTTGCCCTCGGCCTCAATTTTCCATTCGAAGCGAAGCTCGAAGTCGGCGTATGTGGAATCCGTTATGAGGGTAAGAGGGGGACTTCCATCCTGGCTCGACGCCTCCCCCGTAAAGTGCATTGCCCCATTCTCTACGGTCCACCCGCCGGGCACCGAGTCGCGTTTGAAGCCGCGCCAGCCGTCGAGCGACTGGCCGTCGAACAGCAGCTGCCAGCCGTCCTGCTGCTCTGCATCCGTCAGGGCATTTACGGAGTCGGGAACGGCGGACGACGTTCCATTGGAGGCTGCCGACGCGGACTCGTCCGAGGAGGAACCGCAGCCGACCAAGAGGAAGCACAGGGGCAGAAGGCCTGCTGCGAGCAGGACGCGAGAATGTCGGGACCACGTGATCATGGGCACAGTAGGGAGAGGTCGTGCAAAGGAGCGAGCGAAAGGGCTTCCAAGCATACAAAACGCGGAGGGCTTTTGCACATACCGGACCTATTTTGTATACCGGTTTAAGTCAAGGCGAACAGGTTTTATGTTCCGGATGGCTGAAGAAAGAAGCGGTTGTCGTTTCTTTTCTCCCATGAGTCCGCTGCATTCCTTCGCACCCTCGTTCCCCTTCAATTTCGACGGTTTCCGACCCATGAGACGAAGATCCTTCCTGAAAACCGGCCTGTCCGCCGGCACCGGCATGCTCCTCGCTCGCTCCGTAGCAGATGCATCCGCTGGTTCATCGGCTCCCCGAGCCGCCGACAGTCCCATCAAGCACTCGGCCTCGAAATGGTGTTACTCCGACTATTCGGTCGAAGAGTTGGCCAAGGCCGGAAAGAAGATGGGCCTCCACTCGATTGAACTGCTCGACCCGGAGGATTGGCCCACGGTAAAGGAGCACGGCCTCACGTGTGCCATGGCCAACGCTCCCGCGATGGACGAGTACGGCATTCAGAAGGGCTGGAATCGAAAGAAGCATCAGGAGACTCTGATTCCGCTCTACGAAGAGCACATCCCCAAGGTGGGGGAGGCGGGGCTGCCGAACGTCATTTGCTTCTCGGGACGGCGCGAGGGGCGTTCCGACGAGAAGGGCCTCGAAACCTGCGCGGAGGGGCTGAAGCAGATCATGCCGCTGGCCAAGGAGCACGACGTGACCGTCTGCATGGAGCTACTAAACAGCAAGGTGGATCATCCAGACTACCAGTGCGATCACACGTCGTGGGGCGTGGAGTTGGTGGACCGGGTGGGCTCGGAGCACTTCCGGCTCCTCTACGACATCTACCACATGCAGATCATGGAGGGCGACGTCATCCGCACCATCCGGAACCACAATGATGCCATTGCCCACTACCACACGGGCGGGGTGCCGGGCCGAAATGAGATCGACGGCACGCAGGAGTTGCACTATCCGGCCATCGTGCGCGCCGTTGCTGAGACCGGCTACGAGGGCTACATTGGGCAAGAGTTCGTGCCGACCGCCGACGATCCGCTGCAGTCGCTTCGGGAGGCGATGGAGATTTGTACGGTGTAGTCTGGCACTTCCCGTTAATGGAGGTCCTCCCGTGAGGGCATGCCTTCGATGGAGCGTTGCTGCGTATTTGGTAGAGTGACGTGTAGACGGTTCCGGATACCCAATACGCACTACTGCCGTGTCAATGCTCATTCTTGCGGCGACACCGCGATCTCAAAATCCAAAATCTGGGCACGTCATTTCGAGCATGGCAATCTGAGATTGCCTACGTCGAGAAATCCTCCAGTCGAAGCCGCCTTCTTCAAGGAGGCTCCTCGATGCCAATCTCAGATTGGCTCGCTCGGAGCGACCTGCCTTGGATTTTGAGATCGCGCCTACCTGCACAATTACGCTTGACGCTGCACTACGCAATATTTCTCATTCCATACTTCTCTCTTCTCCCATGACGTCCTCGTTTCGTCTCCTGTTGGTATGTAGCATTCTTTTTCTCCTGACTCCCGCCCCGGCAGAGGCCCAGTTGGCGCCCACCGCCGAGCCGGCGACCGCCGGGATGTCGGCGGAGCGGTTGTCGCGCATCTCCGAGACCCTCTCGCCCTACGTGGCAGACGAGAAGATTGCGGGGCTGATGACGATGGTGTATCGCAAGGGCGAAGTGGTGCACCACGAGACGTACGGCCAGCGGGACCGGCAGACGAACGCGCCGATGACGAAGAACACGCTCTTTCGCATCTACTCGATGACGAAGCCGATCACGACCGTCGCGGCGCTGATGCTGTACGAAGAGGGGCACTTTCAGCTCGACGATCCCGTGGCGCAGTACCTCCCGGCGTTCAAAGACGTGACGGTCTACGACACCACCGCCGGTGGCCAGCCGACGGAGGTGCCTGCGCGGCGCCCCATCACGATTCGCGACTTGATGACGCACACCTCGGGACTCACGTACGGCGTCTTCGGAAATACGCCGGTCGACTCGATGTATACCGAGATTGGAATTCTCGACAATGACCGGACGCTCGCCGCGGCAGTCGACACGCTCGGCACGCTGCCCCTGTTGCACCAGCCCGGCGAAACGTGGCACTACAGCGTTTCGACGGACGTGCTGGGCCGCCTCGTGGAGGTCGTCTCGGGGAAAACGCTCGATACCTTCTTCCGAACTCGCATCTTTGAGCCGCTGGGCATGGACGACACGATGTTCGAGGTCCCCGCTAGCGAGATGGGCCGCTTTGCGACAAACTATGCCGCAGGTTCAGACGGGTCGTTGACTGTGCAGGATCGGAAGCAGGACAGCGAGTTTGCGGCTCCGGTCACGTTCCTGTCCGGAGGCGGGGGGCTCGTGTCCACGATGGACGACTACCTCCGCTTCGCGCGCATGTTGCTGAATGAGGGCGCTATCGACGGCACGCGGCTCCTGAGCCCGAAGACCGTCGACTTGATGACCCAGAACCACCTTGACGGCACGTACGAACCCGGGTGGGGCTTCGGGCTCGGCGTACAGGTCTGCACCGATCTGGCACAGGCCCAGACGCTCGGGTCCGAAGGGATGTACGGCTGGTCCGGCGCGGCCAACACCTTCTTCTTCATCGATCCGAAGGAGGAACTGATCGGCATGGTGTGGACGCAACTCTTTCCCCATGGGCGGTATCCAATCGGGCCGCAATTTCGGGTCGGGGTGTATCAGGCAATTGTCGAATAGGAATACAGATTGAGGGGGCGAACGGGGGGCGCTCCCCTCAGAGGGGCTCTTCACGAGCTGCGGGTAGAGACACGACGAACCGGCTCCCCTTCCCTTTCTCGCTCTCCACCTCGATGGTCCCGTTCATCTCCCCAACCAGAAGCCGGGTCACAGACAGGCCCAGCCCGCTGCCCTCAAACTGTCGATCGAGCCCCTTCGACTCCTGCTCGAACGGGCGGAAGATGTCGGACTGAGCCTCCTCAGCGATGCCAATCCCGGTGTCCTCAACCTCGATCGTGACCCTGCTATCCTCGCTTCGCAGGCGGACGGTCACGGCCCCGCCCGCTTCGGTGAATTTGACCGCATTGTCGACGAGGTGAGTCAGGACCTGACTCACCGCTTCGCCGTTGGCTCGTGCATAGGGAGGGTCGTCCGGCGTGTCCAGCTCAATGCTTAGGCCCTTCTCTTCCGCCCGTTGCCGATGCGACTCGACCGCCGTCCGCGCTGCCTCTCGAAGGCGCACGGGGCGGAGGGAAAGCTCTTCTTCGCCCGCTTCCAGTCGAGACAGCTTCAAGAGCGCCTCCAGCGTATTCATCAGCCGCTCCCCGCCCTGGTTCACTAAGCGGGCGTACTTCTGCATCTGTCCGCTCAGCTCCTGCTCCAGGATCCCCGAGAAGCTGGTAATGGAGGTCAAGGGCGTGCGCAATTCGTGACTTACGTTTCGGAGCAGGGCCGTCTTGAGCTGAGAGGCCTTTTCCGCCGCCGCCTTTGCGCTTTGGAGGGTACGTTCCTTCTCGATGCGGTCCAAGACCGCCGTCGCGTAGGTGCCTAGCACCTCAATGAGGTACGTGTCGAACTCCGATATGGCCTTCGGCTCCGGGGAGGCCACGGCGAAGGTGCCGTGCTCCCCAAGCGGCACGATTACCACCGATCGAAGATCGCCGTAGTCGTGAGGGTCCTCAACCTCCACCTCGGCCAGGTCTTCGACCACGAGTGTTTCGCCGGACCGGTATACTGCCGCCACGGTGCCCTCCCCGTCGATCTCGAAATCGGGACGCTCGGGCATGAACTCAAAGGTCGACTCCGCCACGTGACGGGCTTTCAACTGTCCGTCTTCCGCGAACCGGACCGAGACGCCCGGGTAGCCGAGTGCGGTTTGAATCAGTTCAGAGAGAGCCGCTCCCACCTCCTCGCGATCGTGGGCCCGAACGAGGCGGTTGGCGGCGTCGTAGAGGGCGTTCAACTTTTCCTGTCGGTTTTGAAGACGCTTCTTCCGTCGATTGCGGTCGGTCACGTCCTGCGAGACGGCGATTCCGGCGACGACATTTCCGGAGTCGTCTCGCACCGGAAGGGTCTGGAGGCGGTAGTCTCGCCCTCCGTATGACTGGTCAAACACGCTGTGCTTCCCGCTCAGGGCCCGTCGGTAGTAATGTTCTAGCTCGTTGGCAATCGCCTCCGGAAATAGGTCGAGAGGCGTGTTTCCCTCAAAGTCGGACCGAGAAAACCCAGCGTCCGCCAGTCCTTGTCCACCTGCGAGGGTATATTGGAGGTCATGGTCGAACATGAACACCCCCCCGTCCGGATAATTCTCGACGAGCGTTTCGTACTGGGCCTTTGCTTTCTGAACCTCCCGCTCCGCTTCTTTCCGCTCGGTGATGTCGCGCCCGACGACGAGAATGGCATCCTCGCCGAAGTACTCGGCAGGTTGCAGGCGTACGTCCTTTGGGAAGACACTTCCGTCTGCCCGCTTGGCGTAGAGTTCCAGTCGGCGTTCCTCCCCGGCGGCGGCCGCGTGTAGGGCGGACTCGATCTCCGCGCGGTCGGTCTGCTCGGGGGCGATAAAGTCGCCGATCGGACGGCCGACCAGGTCGGCGACCTCCCGTCCCAGCATCGCGGCGGTCGAGTCGTTGGCTGCGAGAAATGTGCCGTCCTGGTCCAGGACGAAAATCGAGTCCCGGGCGGCGTCCAGGATGCCCTGGTAGGTTTCCTTCGATCGATGGAGCTCGCGCTTGGCTTCGTGCCGCCGGGTCACGTCGTGGATGATCGAAAACAAAAGTTGTCCTTCCGGGGTGGGGATGGGAGTAGAGTACACCTCTACGGTGCGAATCTCCCCAGACTTTACGCGGTGAGGAAAGAGAAATCGATTCTGGTCTTCGGACTGAGCGTCGACTCGTCGGGCCTTCACTTCCTCCGGGGGAAGCTGGTTGATCTCGCCGATCGTCATCGACACCAGTTCCTCGAGGGGATATCCGTAAAAGTCGGCGGCCGCGTCGTTGGCGCGAACGATCTGTCCGCGGTCCGGCTCAATCAGCAGCATCGGCGCACTATGCTTTTCGAAGAGCGTACGGAACCGCTCCTCGCGTTTGCGGAGCGCCCGTTCGGCTTCCTTCCGCTCGGTGACGTCTCGGAACACGCCGGCGTAGCGCACGACGCCATGCTCACGCTCGGTCGGCTCCAACTGAACGTCGAGCCATCGGACGTCGCCGTCGGGGCGAATGATTCGGTGCTCCAGGTCGAGAGGTTCGTTTTCCTCCAGCATGCGCTTGCACGCAGACTCGACCCCCGGCCGGTCCTCCGGATGAATCCACTCAAGGTAGGCGTCGACGTTCTCGTAAAGACGCTCGGGGGAGCGGCCCCACACGTCTTGAAATGAGGGCGAAACGAAAAGCATCCGGTCCGCGGTGCGGAGCCAGAACACCTCTTCGGTGCTTTCTGTGATCTGCCGCAAGCGACGCTCCTTTTCCTCCAGCTCCCGGGTCTTTTGGCGCAGGGCCTGCTGCTGACGCTGCTGTTTGGACGTGTCGATTCCCATGCCGACGAGGTGGGGCTTCCCGCGGATCCGAGCCCGGACGCCGGTGAACACCATCGGTACGGGAGGGTTGTCTTCCGAGAGAACGTTCTCTCGGATCGTAGCGCGCCCCTCCTCGAAGACGGTTCGGATCGCATTGGTGATTCGGTCCTGGGTCTCCTCCTCAAAGAAGTCCGTCGCCTTCCGGCCTGCAATCTCTTCGGGGGGGAGGCCGGTGATTTCTTCAAGCCGAGCGTTCCATCGTTTCATCCGTCCATCTTTCCCCAACACGTAGAAGGCAGCAGGCAGCGAATCGAGAACCGTTTGGCTCAGGGCCGGGTCTCCCCCGACTGTGTCCTCCCGCTTCTGAAGAATCTCCATCGCCAGGTCAGCGAGATTCTCGAGCTGACGGGTCGGGAGGTCTTCTGAGGGACGAGGATCGGTTCCGAGCACGCACACCGTCCCGAGACGATGGCCATCGGAGGTTGTGATCGGAACGCCAGCGTAAAATTGGAGATGAGGCTCGCCTTGGACGAACGGGTTGTCCGCGAAGCGCTCGTCGGTCCCGAGGTCCCGGACCACTGTGGGGTCGTCGGACGCGATCGCATACCCACAAAACGAATGGTCCACCGAAATCTTCTCCAGGTTGGTCCCCGTTTTCCCGAGGTGCCACTGGCAGTTCGCGTCCACGAGCGTCACCAGTCCGATGGGGGCCTCAAAGAAGGCCGCCGCCATCTCCGCAATCTGGTCCAGGCGGTCTTGGAAGGAGGGATCGACGGGCGTATGGTCTTCCCCCTTGAATCGACGGACGGCCTGGAGGCGCTCCCGGCTGTCGGCCGGTGAACGGCCTGAGGAATCGGACACGGTGGTGGAGGCGTGCTTCTGCGAAAATTGCGTATCTAGTGACCTTGCATGACTACTCTGGTGGTTTCAAGCGCCGGTCACCGGACGCCATAATCGTCAGGGTTTGCTAGTGGACCGTTACAGATGAATTTGCGGGTTGAAGCCGCGATCTCAAAATTCCCCAGGCAGGTCGCTCCGAGTGTAATCGAGGAGCCTCCCAGAAGCGAGCAGCTTCGCCAAGAATATTTCTCGACTACGCTCGAAATGACGTG
>JAHENZ010000163.1 GCA_018609755.1 Salinivenus sp.
CGTACGCGCAGTGGCACTACCCCTTCGAGAACGAAGAGGAATTCGAGGCCAACTTCCCGGCCGACTTCATCGCCGAGGGCGTCGATCAGACGCGCGGCTGGTTCTACTCGCTGCACGCCTTCGCCACCCTCGTCTTCGACAGCGTCTCCTACGAGAACGTGGTCGTCAACGGGCTCGTGCTCGACGAGGACGGCAACAAGATGTCGAAGTCGAAGGGCAACACCGTGGAGCCGTTCGAGGTGATTGACGAGTACGGGGCCGACGTGGTGCGCTGGTTCATGATGAGCAACGCGCCGCCGTGGGAGAATCTGCGCTTCAGCGAGCGCGGCCTTCGCGACCTGCGCCGCACCTTCTTCGGCACGCTCGAAAACGTCTACAGCTTCTTTGCCACGTACGCCAACATCGACGGCTTCACCTATCAGAAGAACCGGATGCCGGTCGAGGAGCGACCCGAGCTCGACCAGTGGATCATCAGTCGGTTGCATACCACCACGCAGACGGTGGAGGAGGCGCTGGAGGAGTACGACCCCACCACGGCGGCCCGAGCGGTCGAGGACTTCGTGGAGGAGCTGTCGAACTGGCACCTGCGCCGCTCGCGGAGCCGCTTCTGGGCCTCCAAGAAGGGCGAACAGAATGGCCAACCGGGACAGTCCAGCTCAGCTGGACAAGGAGGCACCGTCTCGGCAGAGAAGAAAGAGGCGGCCTACCAGACGATTTACGAGTGCCTGGAGGCCACAGCCAAGCTGATGAGCCCGATCGCGCCCTTCTTCGGCGAGTGGCTCTACCGCACGCTCACAGACGTGACTGGGGGAGAGGCCGACTCGGTGCACCTGGCCTCGTTTCCCGACACGAACGACGACGAGCGCAACGAAGCACTGGAGCGCCGCATGGGCCTCGCCCGCAGCATCGCGTCGACCACGCTCTCGCTCCGCAATCAGGCCGAGATCAACGTCCGGCAGCCGCTCCCGCGCATCCTGGTCGTGACCGGCACCGGCGTGCCCGAAGCGGAGGTGGAACAGGTGAAGGACATTATTCTCGACGAGGTGAACGTGAAGGAAATCGAGTACGTGGAGCACAGCAGCGAGGTGGTGAGCCGCTCGGCCAAGCCCGACTTTAGCCGGCTCGGCCCGCGCCTCGGCGACCTGGTGAAGGACGTGAACCGGAAGGTGCGCAATCTCGACGACGACACGATCAACGAGTACGTGGAGACGGGGGAGCTGACGCTGACCGTGGACGGGGAAGAGGTGGAGCTCGGCCCGGACGATCTCATCATCCAGAGTGAGGGCATCGAGGGCTGGCTGGTGGAGCAGGAGGGGGACGTGACGGTGGCCCTCGACACTGAAATTACGCCCGAGCTCCGCGCCGAGGGACTGGCTCGCGAGGCCGTGAAGCGGATTCAGAACCTCCGGAAAGATGCAGGATTTGAGGTTACCGACCGCATTGAGATTGCGTACCACGGCTCCGACGCCATCGCCGACGCCGTTGCCGAGCACACCGACTGGATCCGGAACGAGACCCTGGCCTTGGAGTTGCAGCCGTCCGCTCCTGAGCACCTATCGGGAGACGCCGTCGAGTCGTTCGAAATTGGCGACGAAGAATTGACCATCGGCGTCCGTCGCGTCGACCCGGGCGAGGCGGTGCGCGCCTAATTCGCTCTGTTTGCAGACCGTTTTCGAAGAGACACCTCCGGAATTTCATCAGGTACACCCCTTTCTTCAGCCATGACTGACAGTACCCCATCCGACGCGACGAACGGTGAGGAGCGCGAGACGCCCTTCTCCGACGACGAGCTCGAACACTTCAAAGAGCTTCTCCTTCAGCGCCGCAAGGAGGCGAAAGAGGAGATTTCCCAGATGCGTGAGCAAATCGAAGAAGCCAAGGAGCAGTCCGGGGACAACACGGCGTACGGCGTGCACATGGCGGATGCCGGAACCGATGCGATGGAGCGCGAGAAATTGCATCTCATGATTGCCCGGCAGCAGAAGTACATTGGCTATCTGGAACGTGCCCTCGAACGGATTGAGAACAAAACGTACGGTATCTGCCGAGTCACCGGTGAGCCTATAGCCAAGGAGCGGCTGGAGGCTGTGCCCCACACCGAAATCTCGATCGAGGCGAAGCGGCAAGAAAAATCCTAGCAGTCCGTAGGTGTGAAAGTATGTAGGTGTGAAAGTGTATACATACATACCTGCACACATCCACACATCCACACACAACGCGTATGCGTGTCCTTTGGCTCTCTGCCGTCGTCGTTCTGCTTGACCAGGCCACCAAGGCGGCGGTTCTACAATTCATCGCGCCGCGGGGGGGGATGGCCCACTCGATCCCGCTGGTGGGCGACTGGTTGCGACTCACCTTCACGGAGAACCCGGGGATGGCGTTTGGAATCACGTTTGGCCCGCCGGGAACGGTCACGATTCTTTCGGTCATAGCGACCTGTGGCGTGGCGGCCTACATCTACCTGGTGCGGAATGCCTACGCTCCGTTTCGCTGGAGTTTGGGCCTCATCTTTGGGGGAGCCATCGGCAACGTCATCGACCGCGTCTTCTACGGCGTCCTTCTCGACTACGGGACCTGGTTTACCGGCCACGTCGTCGACTTCATCCACGTGAGTCTCTGGAAGGGGTTTATTCCCAATGCGGTGCCTCTCTTTGGGGGGGCGTACATGGAGCTCTTCCCGATCTGGAACGTTGCCGACATGGCGATTGTGCTCGGCGTCGTGGGCGTGCTGCTCTTTCACCGCACGTTTCACGAGCGGCGATTGGCCGATCGGGACGGACAGCAGGCAGCTGCATCGCCGGAAGGGGAGCCCGCGTCCGGATCGATGAAGGAAGGAGACACTGACTGGCCGGCCTCATCGACGGCCGAAGGCATGTCACCGGAATCCTCGTCCGAGGTCGATCAGAACGAGGGCGCACAGGAGGATGTGTCCGTCTCCTCAGAGGAGGACTGGCCCTTCGAGGATCGATCGAAGAAGGAGTGAGGACAGAGAGGCGCGGGGCCGTCGCATCGTTTTTGCTGCTTCCGTTCAACGGAGGCGTTGTGTAGTGCGAGTACGGGGGGCGTCTGCCGTCGCCGTTCGATGCGTCCGTGCAACGTGAGTCCCCCTCGTCCGTAACACGGCCCACCCACACACGGAGGGGACCCTCTCTCGCGACGGAGAACCGGTGAGGTTCTGCTTGCCCCGCCACTCGTTGGACGTGTTATTGATGGAGCGCTGCGTTCATGCCTGACCTCTCGAAGATCCGCAACTTCTGTATCATTGCGCACATCGACCACGGGAAGAGCACCCTGGCCGATCGGCTTCTGGAGCGTACCGGGACGATCACCGAGCGCGAGATGAAGGAGCAGACGCTCGACGACATGGACCTGGAGCGTGAGCGGGGGATCACCATCAAGAGCCACGCCGTGCGCATGCGCCACGAGGCCCCGGACGGCAACGAGTACACGCTCAACCTCATCGACACGCCGGGCCACGTCGATTTCACCTATGAGGTAAGCCGGGCGCTCAAGGCCTGCGAGGGGGCCATCTTGCTCGTCGATGCGTCGCAGGGGATCGAGGCACAGACGATTTCGAACCTCTGGCTGGCGCTCGAACAGGATCTGGAAATTATTCCGGTCATTAACAAGGTAGACCTTCCGGTCGCTCGTCCCGATGAGGTGGCCCAGGCGCTGGAGGACCTGATTGGGGAGCCGGCGGAGGACATTCTCCAGATCAGTGCCAAGACGGGCGAGGGCGTCGACGAGATGGTCGACATGCTCATCGACCGCATTCCGTCGCCCTCCGGTGATCCGGACGCACCGCTTCGCGCCCTCATCTTCGACTCTATATACGATTCGTACCGCGGCTCCGTCGTGTACGCCCGTCTCTTCGACGGGACGCTCAATAAGGGCGACACGATGAAGTTCATGGCGACCGAGAAGGAGTACGACGCCGAAGAGATGGGAATTCTGCGAATGGGGCGGCAGAAGGTGGACACACTCACGGCCGGGGACGTGGGCTACATCATTGGCTCCGTGAAGGACATTCAGGACACACGGGTCGGCGACACGATCACGCTGGCCGACAATCCGGCCACGGAGCCGATTCCCGGCTTCGAAGAGGTGAAACCAATGGTGTTCAGCGGCATCTATCCGACCGACACCGACGACTTTGAAGAGCTGCGCGGGGCGCTCGAAAAGTTGGCCCTCAACGACGCCTCGCTGACGTACGAGCCGGAAAGCTCCGCGGCGCTCGGTTTTGGTTTTCGAGTCGGATTCCTGGGGCTGCTCCACATGGAGATCATTCAGGAGCGTCTGGAGCGTGAGTTTGATCTCGACCTCATCACCACGGTGCCGAATGTGGAGTACCACGTAGAGGTGAAAGACGAGGACGAGCTCGTCATGGTGGATAGTCCCGAGGAGATGCCCCACTACGGCGACATCGAGACCGTCTACGAGCCGTACGTGGAGGCCGACATCATCACGCCGAGTGATTACATCGGCAACATCATTCAGCTCTGCGAGGACCGGCGCGGTGTGTACGGCAACCAGCGATGGCTCGACAGTCAGACCGTGAAGCTGGAGTACGAACTCCCCCTGGCCGAAATTGTCTTCGACTTCTACGACAAGCTGAAGAGCGTAAGCCGGGGCTACGCGTCGTTCGACTACGAGTTTATCGAGTACCGCGAGAGCGACCTCGTCAAGCTCACCATCCTCATCAACGAGGAGCCGGCCGATCCGCTCTCGACCATCGTACACCGCGACAAGGCCTACGAGGTGGGACGCAAGCTCGCGAAGAAGCTGAAGGACGTCATTCCGAAGCAGCTCTTCGAGGTCCCGGTCCAGGCGTCGATCGGGCGTCGGATTGTGGCTCGCGAGACGATTAAGGCGCGGCGCAAAGACGTCACGGCCAAGTGCTACGGCGGGGACGTGAGCCGGAAAAAGAAGCTGTTGGAAGAGCAGAAACAGGGGAAGAAGCGGATGAAGCAGATGGGTGAGATCGACGTACCGCAGGAAGCCTTCCTCGCTATCCTTTCGATGGACGAGGATGACTGAGCCCAATGGTCCTGCCCGCCGGAGCACGACGAACCGACGCCTTGCAACGAACATGACGAATCCCACGTCCCCGGTTTGGAGGCGAGCTACGTGCTTTGAAGGACACGAGTGGTGGACACTCGTCGTCCTGATGCTGGCTGTGGGCCTCGGCGCGGCAGAGCCGCTTCGGGCACAGGTTGGGACGGAGCCCTCGCGAGACTCGCTCTCTCTGCTGGAGCGGTATCGACAGGCGCGCGTGCACTTGTTGGCCCGGCAGGTTCTGACGGGACGGCAGTCGGTCCGTGTTCTACCCCCGGTGGGCCTGCCGGCACACGTCCCTCCTCTGCTCGCGTCTTCCTCTCCGCCCGACACTGCGACGATGGCGGAATCCCCTGCTCCTTTTCCTCTTGAGGACGTGCGTCGAGTGCGGGATCTGGAGCGGTCCTGGTTTCGGGACCGCTTTGGAGACGTGCAGTGGTCCTACTTCGGCGACGGCCGTCGGATGAGCTTCTTCGACACGACGCGCACTCGAGACCTCCGCGCCCGCCTTCAGGCGCAGTTTGGGGAGCCGACCCGTACGTTTGCGGACATCTACTCCAACGAATGGAACCGGACCCCCGACAGCACCCGCGAGGAACCGGTCCAGTTCGCGTACTGGTTTGTCGTCAATGGCTCGCTGCCGGTGCGCGTTACGGACGTGGACGGATGGCAGGGGCGAGGTCTCATCGTGTCGACCCGCCGCTCACATCGCGACCGGCTTTCTGCCCTTCGGGCTGCCCTGCTTCAGTCCCTCCGCGAGGACGAGCGTGCCCCGTACGTTGATTACGTCTACGTAGAAGAAACCGATCACTTCTTTCGGGCGGGCTTTAACGGAGAGAATTTCTTCCGCGAACGCATTTCCCGCTTTGACATTGTACCGGGACGGCGTCCGCGATTGGATTCGGTCCGGACGGCCCCTTCTGCTGAGCCGATGTCGGAGCGAGCCCCTTCGTCTCCGTAACTCTCCATCCACTCAACGACTCCCTTGACGGACTCCACCGACATGTCTACTCGCGATCGATCGCATCGGGACACCGACGATGAAGAGACGCCCAGGGATAAGGGAGAACTCCGCCAGTGGGCCGAGGCCTTCATCGTCGCCTTCATCGTGGTCTTGATCGTTCGCACTCTCTTCTTTGACCTCTTCCGCATCCCGACCCCGTCGATGGAGGAGAACCTGCTCGTGGGGGACTATCTCTTTGTGTCGAAGCTGCACTACGGCACACGCATGCCGATGAGTGTGGGCATTCCCTTTACCTCCATCTACGTGCCGGGCATTTCCTTTCCGTACACGCGCCTGGGTGGATTTTCCGAGGTCCAGCGGGGCGACCCCATCGTCTTCAACTTTCCGCCGAAGGAGGGGCCCGTCGACCGCAAGGTGCACTACATTAAACGGGTCATTGGAATGCCTGGCGAATCCCTTGCGGTTCGGGATAAAGTCGTGCACGTAAATGACCGTCCGTTGCCTCTGGGACAGGGGATGCAGCAGTACTGGCACGTGTCGAAGTCGGACCCGCGCTATCAGATTCCCCGCAACCGAATGGCCGAGATCGGCATCAGTGAGGTAAAGCCGACACAGAGTGCCACCACGATTCGGATACTGGCGACCCCTGAAGCGGCGCGGCAGGTACATGAGTTGTCGTGGGTCGAATCCGTGGAGCCCTACGTTGTCCGCAACTCGAACTACGGCGATCTGATGTACCCTGAAGGTCGTGGGTATACGCCGGACAACTATGGACCGGTGCACATTCCTGCGAAAGGAGAGACTGTGACGCTTACCGATAAAAACTGGCCGGTGTATAAGCCCGTCATTGTGCGCTACGAAGGGCAGGATGCTCGCCAAATGACCGACTCGA
Source organism: Salinivenus sp. (assembly GCA_018609755.1). Classification (GTDB taxonomy): domain Bacteria; phylum Bacteroidota; class Rhodothermia; order Rhodothermales; family Salinibacteraceae; genus Salinibacter. The sequence goes on from JAHENZ010000163.1 coordinate 6,912, forward strand.
CCTTTGCCATCGAGGGTGAGCGCACGACGACCTACACCTTTCAGCAGGACTACTATTTTGTGATGGGCGACAACCGGGATAACTCCGAGGACAGCCGGTTTTGGGGGTTTGTGCCCATGAACCACGTGGTGGGCAAGGCGATCATAACGTACTTCTCCTGGGATCACCAAGCATTTATGCCTCGCTTCGGGCGAATTCTCAATCCCATTGAGGACGAGGAGGTCTTTCGCGAGCAGACGGTTGTGCAGCAGCTCTCGGATTCGACGACGGCGGAGCGTCGCCCCAGAACACGCGGACAGTCTCGTCGATCGAGCCCCGAGGAGAGCGAACGTTCACATTCACGGACGACGGCAGCACACACAGCCTCCGTTGACCCAAATTAGATTTTCTCCTCGAAATGACGGATCAACCCGACACCGAATGCGATGGGGGCGCAGCCCTGGAGGACGACGTGCCGGACGAAGCTCTCGTGACGCCTACCGTGCAGCTGCTCAAGGGCTTTGCGGACGACACGCGCCTCCGCATCCTGTGCCTGCTGCGGGGGCGAGAGGTATGTGTACATGAGATCGTGGATGCACTGGACATGAGCCAGTCTGCTGTGAGCCACCAGCTCCGGGTGCTGCGCGATGCCCGCCTCGTGTCGCATCGTCGAGATGGACGTCACGTCTACTACCGCCTCGCCGACGACCACGTGCGGGAGATGCTGGAGAATGCCCTGTCGCACGGGGCGGAGAACGAGTGAG
>JAHENZ010000164.1 GCA_018609755.1 Salinivenus sp.
ACCGGGTCGGAGAAGGAGGACACGTCGCGCAGGGCATTGGCCATCTTCTCGATGCGCTCGGGGGTGAGGAGCAGCCGGTCGAGCAGCGCCTCCGAAAGGCCCTCGTCGCGCCCATTCTCCATGTCGGTCTCGTTGGCGGCCAGAATTGCGTCCGTCGACGCCTCCAGCTCGTCGGCCATGCGGCGCAGGACGCGGTTCTTCTTGTCGGTCGACAGAGTACTCAGTTCGCGCGCGGCCTCGGCACAGTCGGCGGCCAGCGATTCGACGGATACGGCGTCGCTCGATTCGGACGTAGGAGTCTGGGTTGCGGTCTCGGGCATGATCAGCGGGATCGGTTTGGATGTTCAGTCTCACAAACGGGCTATACCCAGAGCCGTGCAGGTTGCTCCATGCGGTGCCCCAAAGGATTTGGGAATCCGGAAATCCCCAACTTATCCACAGCCAGCAATGAGGAAGCTGCCGGAAAAAGAAATAACGGAAATCCATTTTGCGGGGGGAGAAACGAGGAATGGGGACCTTCCTCCGGCATTTGTTTCCGTTATTGTGTCGTGTTAAAGTAATTAGGTTCTGTTATTGGGAGTTATCCACAGCCCCGTCCACACCGGTGGAAAACCCCGTATCGGCCCTCTAACGGGATTCAATTTCCGTTTTTGTGCCGAATTGTCTGCGCTACATCCAGAAAAGTTTCACTCCGGGATGCTTATCTACGACGTACGTCGGCGGCGTCGCCAGGGGCTCGGGCCGGATTGTCCATCTCCCGTAGAGGCAATCGTCGGCGCATCCTCCTCCTGCGTCCGGCGGTAGTAGAGCGTCGCCGCGAGGGCCGCCAATTCGTTCCGCTCCGGGTCGTCGAGGTGAAGGGCGTCCGGGTCGAACTCCTCGTCCACAAAGTGCGTGGTGAAGTCGCCCTGTCGGAAGCCCTCGTGCTCCATCGCAAAGTGGCAGAAGGGAATCGTCGTGGCCATGCCCGCTACCTCGTACTCGTCCAGCGCCCGGATCATGCGGTCGATGGCCGCGGGGCGGTCCGGGCCCCAGGTGGTGAGCTTTGAAATCATTGGATCGTAGTGGATGAGGACCTCGCCCCCCTCCTCCACCCCGGCATCTACACGCACACCGAAGCCCGACGGCGCCGCGTGCCGCTTCAGGGGACCGGGATCCGGCAGGAAATTCGAGGCCGGATCCTCCGCATAGATGCGGCTCTCGATGGCGTGCCCGTCAATCGACAGATCCTCGGTGGTGTATTCCAGTTCCTCCCCCTGCGCCACGCGCAGTTGCTCGGCCACGAGGTCCACGCCCGTCACCCACTCCGTGACCGGATGCTCCACTTGCAGCCGCGTGTTCATTTCCATGAAGTAGTAGTTCAAGTCCTTGTCCACTAGAAACTCGACCGTCCCGGCGTTTCGGTAGCCGCAGGACGCCGCCGCTGCGACGGCCGCCTCGCCCATTTCTTGACGCACCTCCGGCGTCAGGATCGACGACGGCGCTTCCTCAATCACCTTCTGGTGCCGTCGCTGAATGGAGCACTCCCGCTCGAAGAGGTGAACGGTGTTTCCGTGGTGATCCGCCAGAATCTGAAACTCGATGTGGCGCGGCTCTTCGATGTACTTCTCGATGAACACCCGCCCGTCCCCGAACGACGATTCGGCCTCGCCCTGGGCCCGGTCCATCGCGCTCGCAAAATTCTTCGGCTCGTGGACGATGCGCATGCCCTTTCCCCCACCGCCGGCGGCGGCTTTGATGAGCACCGGGTAGCCAATTTCCTCGGCGATACGTTCCCCCTCGTCCGTGCTTCGCACCGCGTCGGTAGTGCCCGGTGCCATCGGCACGCCGGCCTCCTCCATGAGCTGTCGTGCGGCGGTTTTGTCCCCCATCGCCCGAATGGCCTCCGGCGGCGGCCCGACGAAGTGGATCCCCGCGTCGGCGCAGGCCTCGGCAAAATCGGCGTTCTCCGAGAGGAAGCCGTAGCCGGGATGAATGGCGTCGGCCCCGCTGCGGTCGGCCACGTCCAAGATCGCCTCCTGGTCGAGGTACGACTCGGCGGCAGAAGCCGGGCCAATGTGGTATGCCTCGTCTGCCAGGCGTACGTGGGGGGCTGCGCGGTCGGGCGTGCTGTAGACGGCCACTGTGCGGAGGCCCTGTTCGTGACAGGTGCGCAGGACGCGCACCGCAATTTCGCCGCGGTTGGCCACGAGGACAGTCTGGAGGGGACGGGGCGAGTCCAGGGAGGCTGACATGCCGTTCACCTATGACTTGAGAGGGGAAATCTCAGATTGAAAGGGGGCCGAGGAACGAGTAGTGGATGGGGCTGATCCTCCCGTTTCTTCTTTAGTGGAATGCGGAGAAACGGGATGACCGGATCCAGTTGATTGATGGAGTTGCAATGTCCAAACGTCAAACGGGCTCGTTTTTCCAGAACCCCTCCAACATTTCGCGTCGGCGTTTGGGTACCGCTGTTGGAGCAGATCCGTCGCCATGTAACTCCCGACCCCGAGGCCGCACAAGGGGAGCAGGCCCAGGAACAGGACCAGAAGAACGTTGAACAGGTCTACGTTGCGGTATGGACTGTGCCGAAGTAGAATCCAGAATGGGGACATGTCTGAAATCCGAGCGGAGAATTGGTTCCGGGTGGAGCGCAACGGCGAGGTATACGCGGTTTTTGCTGAGGCCGAGAAGTCGCGGGAGCACTCAATCGTCCCTCAGGCTGGCTCATTCGTTCGAAACCCCTCTAGCATCGTGTGACGGTGACGTACAAATTGGCTCGTCGTGGCGTGCACGACCCACGGAAGACTCAGTAAACCGAGGAGACCAAGCCCCGCAAACGCGCCGGACACGATCCACCAAGACTCCAGAACACGCGCTATTCCAACCCCAATTGCTGATGCGAGCATTCCAGGGAACAGAACCTTGAAAGAAAGCTCTGCCTTGTGGCCAGAGGGGTCGCCCCACGAGGCCAAATACGGCGCATTGGTATTGAAGGGGATACGCGTTTTGGCACCCAGATACACGAGGGCCGGTACGACAATCCCGTACGAAAACGGGAGGGCCAACGCGAGTAGAAAAGAGGCGAGTCCCGGCGAAATCCACGGGAGCATGCAAAGCATCCCGATTGTTCCGGGCAGCAGCCACAGGCCCAGCACGGCAAGACGATTCTTCACGACCGCTCGAAGCGAATGAGGGCGTGCCAAAAGTCCGTCGGCATATCCGGAAAACACCCTAAAGGCACCAATCCCTATTCCAAAAGCGAGAACGCCGACGTTGGTGAAAGCAAAAACGCCTGTAGCTAAGGCGCCCGTGTCGATGGCTATTAGGACTCCGGAGACCGAAACGACGAGGCATACGACGAGAAGAAGGCCTCGTACTCCTCGGGTGCGAACCGTTTGTCGAAGATCCAACGCGACGAGACGACCCGCCGGTCCCCTCTTTTTGAGCCACTGGTACACAACTTGGCTCCAGCCGGAACGAGCCTCGTTCTGGCGAGGTGGCAGCCGGTCGGTGTGTAGGCGCACTCGCATCGCCCGGAGGTGCATGAACAGGATTCCGCTCACTAAAACTGCCGTGCAGCCCAATCCAGCGACTGGTATGCCGAATATAAGTTGCGAGACAGTCGCCACGAGATTCGACCCTGCCGCTGTGTCGAGCCAGAGCGCCCCGACTCCCAAGAGCAGTCCTACACCTCCGATTTTCGGGCGATACCTCATTAGCAGATTCAGGCCCTGCATTCCTAAAGCCGGTACTACGACCGTCAGTAACAGAGCGGACGCGAGCCAGGCGAGCGCCCCCAGAGTCGTGGATGCCACACCCATCTCGGCTGTCCAGAACGGAACCACCAGCACGAGGGCCAGGAGCGTGTAGGGTGATACCAGAGACAAGAGCACCTGTGCTCGTAGCAACCCGTTTCGCGAGACCGGAAGCGTGAGGTAGGGCTCCAGCTGCTCCGCCCGTACGAAGCGGAATAGGAAACGGACAACGGTCAGACCCAGGACCAGATGGAGCATACTGCCGTGAATGAGGGCCAGCGCGTCGGCATTCGGATACTGCATCCGAATCAGTTCAGGGGCCAGGTAACTGGCGATCCCGAGTAAGGGGAACCCGAACAGAAGAGAGGCCAGGAGCCCGATTTTCAGAAGCACGCTGGAGAGGGGGTTTGACGGCGCTCGTCGCCATCGCAACATTCGGTGTCGAAGTAGAATCCAGAACGGAGACATGTTGGAAATGTCGTTCTTCAGAGACCAAATCCGGCGGATGCGCTACTCAAAGTCAAACGATTCCCGCGGAGAGTTCGTCTCTGCAAAATAGTTCTCCAGGTCCGCAAGAGTTTCTGGGGTTGTTGTCTCGTCGCGCACGATTTGTCCGTCTTCGATAATCGCGATCCGGTCGCTCACGTCCGTCACGTGCTCCAGATCATGGCTGGCAATGAGAATTGTCGTGTTCTCTTGGGCCCGTAGGATTTGCTTCAGTTGCATCTGTGATCGCGGATCGAGGCTCGCAAACGGCTCGTCAAAGACCAGCAGGTCCGGTGCCGGAAGGAGGGCACCGATGAGGCCTGCTCGATTCTTGTTGCCAGTCGAAAGGTCGCGGATGTACTTGGTCGTCTCGCCGATCGGCTCGTCAACGTAGAACTCCTCGAAGGCTGCGAGGCGCTCATTGATGGTTGCCTCATCGAGGTCGTAGGTTCGGCCGACGTAGTGCCAGTACTCGTCGGGCGTTAGGAAGTCGACCAAGAACGAGGGACCGAGATACGAACCGGTGCGATCTTTCCAGCCGGTCGTCTCGGCCACGGTTTCGCCGGCGAGTTGGACCCCGCCGTGGTCGGCACGGACGAGGTCGAGGACCAGACGGAAGAAGGTGGTCTTTCCCGCTCCGTTGGGACCGACGAGGCCAAATGCCGTGCCTGGCTCAATCGACAGGTCCGGAATGTAGAGCTCGAATCCTCCGTAGCGCTTGAGGAGGTCGTAAACGATAAGACGCATTGTAGCTAGGAGCAATTCCTAAAGGAGGGCATCTTAAGAGAATTTTTCAGACTTACCCAATAGTTTCAATTTTCTTACCTACAGATCGGATGAATGTCAAAGAAAGCTGATCCAAGATCGATCGTTCCTAAAATCGGCCGACGAGGATCCAGCTAAAGGAGCGGATGCGATTAGAGGAACAGAGAATTCCGGAAATGGCACAAGTCAGACGCGTTGACACGAGGAAGTCCGCCATTTCGTCTGATGTACGGGATGGCATGGAATATGTGAAGAGAAGGAAATGCCCAGTGTCCCGGATATGCGGGACGTTCCGGCGTCTCCGCGGCTACATTTTGGCGGGACGCGGCGGGTCCGGAGCGTCGACCTGTCACTTTTGACAGGGACGTGCCCGACCATCCTGCGCTGGACTGCGCTCAAAAGTAACTTCAATCATGGATTTGGATTTTACTCTGCTCAAAGTCGACTCTTAAAGCCGTTGCGAGCCGTATTTCTACACGCTAATCCCGAAGTTCTCGATTGAAGTCACTTAGCGTCGCACTCTTACTGATCCGTGCATAGGTGGTAAACCATTTCCTCGCTATGCAGGAGACCGTTTGGCATCGAAGCCCGAGCCGTTTTTAGAAACCCATTCACGTATCAGTATGCCGCAAACGAAAGACCTGTACGACGTCCTCGGCGTCGACGAAGACGCGAGCAAGAAGGAAATCAAAAAAGCGTATCGGGAGCTCGCACGCAAGCACCACCCGGATCGCAACCCGGACGATCCAAACGCCGAGGAGAAGTTCAAGAAGGTCCAAAAGGCGTATTCGATTCTCTCCGACGAGGAGAAGCGCCAGAAGTACGACGCCCAGCGCCGCTTTGGGGGCGGGGGCGGTTTTGGCGGCCCGAACGGCGGTCGCGGATTTGGAGGGCAGGGCGGCGGCCCCAACGTGCACTTCGAGCAGGGGGGCAGCTTCGAGGACGTCTTTGGCGGCAGGGGCGGCGGCCTCGGGGACATCTTCGAAAGCTTTTTCGGCGGCCGGGGCGGCGGGGGCGCCACGCGCGGTCAGGATCCGTTCCGCCAGCAGCGCGGCCAGCAACGGCAACGGCAGCGTCGCGGCGGGCAGGACGTGGAAACGAAGCTGCGGCTCTCGTTCGATGAAGCTCTGCAGGGTGGGCGCAAGCAGGTGGAGCTTCCCACGGGAGAGTCGATCCGCCTCAACGTTCCGCAGGGCGTGCGCAACGGCTACAAGATTCGCCTGAAAGGGCGCGGCCAGGCCGGGCCGACGGGGGAGCGCGGCGACCTCTACGTGACCTTCGAGGTGGGCGAGCATCCGCGCTTCCGTCGCAAGGGCGACGACATTCACCTCACGGAAGAAATCGGCGTGTTCGAGGCCCTGCTCGGGACGGAGCGCCGCATCCCCACGCCGTACGGGCAGCGCATCAAGCTCACCATTCCGGCGGGCACCCAGCCGGGCGAGAAGCTGCGCCTCCGCGGCCAGGGGGTGAAGACCGACGACGGACAGGGCGATCTCTACGTCGAGGTGGACGTGGACGTGCCGTCCGACCTGAGCGACGAGCAGCGCGAGACGATCCGCGAGGCTGCTGAGGAAGCGGATTTGCTGTAGACGGGCGGCTGGACAGACGGTGAACCGCTGTAAAAGGTGTGTCTTCTCATAACCGAGGAGTGGACTCGTCTAGTGCTCAGTCAAGCTGAGGATGTCGAGTGTCGAATCGTGCTCTGTCTCCGAAATCTGCTAGCGGCTACGACGTTACGGTTCCATGACCAGCGCTCAACCCGACACGGAGAACGTGACGCAGCACTAGCTCCGCTCCTCGTCTTTCATCTGCTGAGCAGTCACGTAGGCCCGTAGTACCTTGTTGATGCGGGTCTGGTAGCCCCGCCCCTGTTGCTTAAAGAAGGCAACGACATCGTCGTCGAGCCGAATCGTGATCCGTTTTTTCTCCGCCTCTGGGGCTACGAGTTTTGCCCGTTCAAACCACTCCTTATCGAGCATGACTTGGTCGGGGTCGTTCACCACCGCTTGCTCGATCTCCTCGTCCGACAGGTTCCGAACGCGCTTCCAGTCGGTCCGATCTTCAAGGCGGTCCAGCTCGGAGGCCGTGACTGTTGTAGTGTCGTCGCTCATCGGTTGACGCCCTGCGGGCGCTGATTATTCGATAGGAGCCCTCTCGTTTGGTGAACACAATCACGGCGAGTGGTCCTGACCACCGATCCGGCCGGCCCGGGTCCGGCAGGGGACCCACAGCCCTCCACCGCATCTCGTTCTGATCTGGACGATTGGCCGGTACGGTCAGGTGTGGACTACCGCTGAGCATTCGCGCAGCGGCCACAAAGTCGACGCCGTGCTTTTCAATATTCGATTTACGCTTCTCGGGGTCCCATTCGAAGTCCATGACGGATGGGTATAGGGCTTAGTTGGGACTCCCTTTGAAAAAATGTGTACACAGGTACATACGGGCAGTTTCACAGCCCGCATTCAAGGCTACGGCAGCCCTTCTTTTGAGGACCATAGTGTGACCGAAGTTTTTGCCTACATACTGCGGTTTCGAGTCTTCGATGGACGACCGACGGCGGTCCGCCGTCTGCGGTCGGCTGTCTCCACGGACGATAGATTGCGTCTCGCAACTTGGCTACCGGCGCCGCCGGCGATCTCGGCCTCCCTCGTTCGATCCCGACCCGAACGTGTACTGGAACGTCAGCGACGCTTCCCGGCTCCCCCACTGGAAGCTCGACTCCTGGAAGATGTCGTCGTCCCGGTACCACACGTTCATCCGGGTCTGATCGAAGATGTCGTCGACCCGAAGCGTCAGGCTCCCGCTGCC
>JAHENZ010000165.1 GCA_018609755.1 Salinivenus sp.
ACGTGGTTACGTGATTCAAAAGCTTTGCCTCCAGCTCAACCAACCGGTCGGCGTACCGGCCACTCAGCAGATTTCCTGACGTCAACAGCAGGGGACGGGGACTGTGCTGTCCAATGACTTGATACCGAGCATTCTCCAGCACCGGATTATAGGAGCCTTTTGCTTCAAACCCGACGAGGTCAATCCGGTCCCCTACGTCTGCCCGTTTCCCCATCGGTTCGTCGACAACTGCCTTCAACGCCCCACTCCGATCCTGGACGTATAGGGCTCCATCATCTGTGTTATGAATCACAGTGCCACGAATTCGAACGACCCGATTGATGGCATCCCCAACCGAAAACTTCAACAACGAATTGATGGACCGTCGTTCGAGGGCAAACAGGTCCCTGGGACCCGGCTCCTGGATCGACACGTGCTCCCATCCCGGCAGAAAGATCTTAACACTCGTAAGCTGGTTTCGGTCGTTATAAAGCGCCCCGGCAACCCCTGCAATCCGAACCTTCGCTCCAATAATCCGGTCGGGGGTTTCCGCGGCTCGATGAGGGGGAATGTGGGCGTCAAACTTTTGGATTCCTGCGTTAATGGTCAAAAACTTATGTCCTGCATCATTGCGCCGAACGCCCTGCACAACCCCCTCAATCTCCACCCATTCAGCATCTTTCTGTCCCGACAGAAATGTCTGGAGGGTCACCTGTGGATCCGGGGGCAGTCGTCCGTCTCCCAGCTGCTGAAGCTGCACCTGCTCAATGTACGGGGCAAACATGCCTGGATTGGATTGTCCCGTCAGACGAACCCGCTGTCCCGTCGACAATGACTTGAGTGCATCCTCTTCCAGTCCGCTTACAAAGGATCCTCCAGTTTCATCCTGGATGAAGAGCAAGCCCCAGCTGGGATCTACATACGTCACCACTCCTTCAAACCGGACGGGATACGCCTTCTCCTCGTGCTTCGACTTGGGAATCCGACGCATCTCCTCAATTTCCGTGAGACGGGGACGCGACGCCGTCGACCGTGCAGTGTCCCGAGAAGACGATCCCTTTTCAACTCGCGTTACCACCGCCCCTCGAAGATGGCCTCGCCCCGCTGCCTCCGCCCAAAACCCAAGCATCTCATACGAGGCTCCAATCTCGATCGGGTCTCCCATACCTTGTGTCTGAAAGCCCCCCGGCTGCACCTGCATGGTTCCTGTGGAGTCTCGGACCCGAAGAACGGCCCCGGCTCGCTGCTCCTCTACTACCCCACGTACCCGAATGGCTTCGCCCTTCTGTAACGAGGTACTGCTCGACCTCACCGATGCAATTGAGCGTACCGGGACCTCAGACGCCATCTGCAATGTTTCGACGTGGTCCCACGACGGCGCATAAAGCTGATGGCTGTTCTCCTGCAAAGAGATTTCGGAGGAAAACCCGCAGGCCCCACGAATGCGAAGCCGCGTCCCAATAAGTTCTCTCAGTGTCACGGCTTCCAGGGATTCCTGTACTCGCACTGAAATCGGAGACCCTCCGTCCGAAAGCCTAAGCGCAACCCGATCGACTTCGTCTTTCGCCGCCCGGACGAAACCCTCAATTTCGATCCGCTCTCCTGTAGAGCATTTTCCCCTCCCCACACGGCCGGCACTCATCCGCCGCGCCTCGGGCAACGCCTCGCGATCCAACGCCCACATCCGCAGACTGTCAATCCCGATCTTCTTCGATCCGACCGTCCCTTTGAGTTCGAGGCGTCGACCCGGCTCAAGCAATGACTGGTCCGTCCCACTAGACGCAAAATGGGGATCATTCTGGAAGAATACCCCCCCACTCTCATCCTGCACAAAGAGATACCCCCAGGTGGTGTCCACGTAGGTCACCGTGCCCCTAAGCCGGACAGGGTGTCCCCGCATTTCTTTCTCGGGGGTCGCCTCTTGAACCTGCTGAGCCTCCGTCAACACCTCTGGTATCGTCTCCTCTTCGATTTTTTGATCACAACCGAAGAAGCCGACGAACGTCAAACAGCCCAAAAAAACGACTCCTATTCCCCGAGTCCATCGGATCCCCAGTGGAGTATTTACCATCATCGTACACCGCAGGAAATTGCAGGAGGACACGTCTCTAACGACTCAGCGGCCGTTCCCGCCTACTTCGCTAGCGTGCTTCTCTTCAGCTGAGAGACACTTCCTTTCCTCTCTCCCCCAACGACTGAGAAATGCGTGCCACCCCCAGAGCTACCTGCGTACGCTGCTCCTCCAAAGATGAATTAAACCTCCCCCCCGTTCTCCCCTCAGATATTTGTGGTTTCTGTTGCCCTACAGCTCAACTCCTCCCTGCCCGCTACGAAACGCATGAGATGCAATACGAAGACCTACGTAGACCTGTGATGGGTACATACTTCCGAACCCAAACATTAACAAAATACCCAATCCTTCTCCATTCCAGACTATTTCTCCCACACACCCCAGAGAAAAAAGACGGTTGCGGAAAGCCCTTCAAGGTCGCTCCCACGAAACGACACGTTTCCACTGAGTATGGGCGGAATTCCACACAGTGAACGTTGAGGGATCCTTCCAAAAAGAAGTGAATGCTGACATCGAGAGCCTACTCCAAATCCCGAAGAATCTCCTTGAGGGCTGCTCGGAGGCGATCGATTCGGTCCTCTAGCTCCTCAAGGGCTTCAAGAGCCCTCTCGAAATCATGTGAACGTCCAATCTCCTCCATTCGTTTGGCCGCCTGCAGTGCTGAGCGCGCCTGGAGGTTGGCCACAGCTCCTTTCAGCCCATGGGCCTCCCTCACCAGTGTATCTGCGTCTTCCTCCTCCACCGCACGGCGGATGGCGTCCATGTACTCGGTGCAGTCGCTGAGAAACGTGCCGACGAGGGTCTCTAAGAAGTCTGAATCATGATCGACGAGGTCAAGAAGGGCCTCTTCATCGACTGGGGCATCAGACATGGACAGAGGATCCGTCAGGAGCGTGGCTCGAAGATGCACGTTTTGAAACGAGGAGCGCAAAAGCCCCCACTCGTCAGGGAAATCGTGCACACACAAACAAGAACTGCTTACTCATCCCCTTACGAATTTCATTCCATAAATATTGCTAAACACTACTCAAAGTGAGTCGCTTTATCCGATTCACTAAGTTTGCACGTCTCGCCTTATTGGGAGGTGTTCTTCAGACAGGCCGGACGGGAGGGTCCCCACTCGTTCATCCATTTCTGCCGACGGTCGTGACGTCGCTCATATCCGGGCGTATCCTGCCCGATGGGAGACCCCGGCGGCACGTCAAGAGAGGACGGTGACGTGTTCGTCTCGTGGTCTCGGTCCAGGAATCGTTGGATCATCTCCTGAACGGCACGGCGATGGGCCTTCGTCTCGGCGTCGGGCCCCAGGTTCTCATTCAGCCACGCACTGAGATTGCGAAGGTGTTGATCGATCCGAACCCGCACGGCCGGCGCGACGTCGGCCCCGGCGGCCCGATTCAACAAAACGTCCGTCCACACCTGCTGTACGCTGCGCTGGAGCTCTGCCCGGTACGCGTCCTCCGGTCGTTCGCTCTTCCAGACGCGATCCGTAATCTGGGTCAAGACGGTCTGTAAACCGGGAAGGGTACTGTTGGCGTCGTGCTGAGTGACAAGACGCATTGCCCGCTCCGGCTGCACGAGTGCGTCCAACACCATGGTGGCAGCCACTTCTCCCGGCGCGTAGGGGTCGAGCGTCGGATCGGTCCGTCCCTCAAACAGTTCGCGGTTGGAGGGATGACCCGGCGGCCGTGGGGGGATGCGCTCGCGGGCCGCATCCGGAAGCACAAGCCGGTCGGGCGTGATCGTCTGTAAAAGGGCGTCAAGGGCGGCCTGCTGCCGACCAGCGGAGACGCGCTCTGAAAGGCGCGGCGTGCCCCGATTGCGGAGGGCATAGTCGTACGCCACGCCGCCAACGAGCTTCGCCGTCGCCTCTACCTGATAGCGGTGCCGGAGGTAGAGCGGCACGAGCACCTCCTCCATGAGGGCCAGCGGCTCTCCACTGCGCACCACGGCCGTTCCAAAGCGATCCAGTGCCACCGCCCGCACGTTCATCTCCCGCTCAAGAGCATCGGTCATATTTTCCCCATTGTCCCACAGATTGCCCTCCGGCTGGGCTGCCCCGGCGGGCCGCGCATCGCGATCAGTGACGTAGAGAAGGCCCTGCTCCCGAGCGTCGTCCAAAATGCCGTGAAGCAGGTCCGCTTCCGTCTGCCCGGCGTCGGGCTGCGCGTAGGCGTACCGCATTGCAATCTTGTCCCAGCGCTCCACGCCGGTGTCATAGGCATCGTCGAGCGAGATGGAATCCCCCTGCACGCGGGCCAGCGGCGCCGGATAGTCCATCACGGACGCCCGATTGTTGACCGAGGCAGCAAAGTTGTGGGCGAGGCCCAGGGTGTGTCCCACCTCGTGGGCCGACAGTTGTCGAATGCGGGCAAGGGCCATCTCCAGCATCGGATCGTTCTCCGGAGCGAATCCATCGACGTGCGCCCCCCGATACGGAGCCAGCAGTCCTTCGGCCAGCAGATAATCCTGCCGGACGCGCCGGGAGCCGAGCGTGACGTGTCCCTTCAGAATCTCGCCGGTACGCGGATCGGTCACCGAAGCGCCGTAGCTCCAGCCCCGCGTGCGCCGGTGGACCCACTGAATGACGTTGTAGCGCACGTCCATCGGATCGGCGCTGTCCGGCAACACTTCGACCCGGTAGGCATCCTCGAAGCCGGCGGCTTCAAAGGCCTCACTCCACCACCGCGCCCCGTCGAGCAGCGCACTGCGCACCGGCTCAGGCGTGCCCGGATCGAGGTAATAGACAATCGGCTCCTTGGGGGGACACAAGCCGTCCTCGCCCGGCGCCTCCGCACACGTCAATCGGTGGCGATTCACATATCGCCGGTCCATGGACTCGCCAATGGGCGTGGCGTAGTCTTGAAACGCCTCGTAGAAGAGGCCGGAGCGGGGATCGAAGGACCGAGGGGTGTAGGCCGAAGTGTCGGGCAACTGCACGAAGGAATGCCGAACCCGTAGCGTGACGGCGTACGGATCGGCGGCCGTTCGTTGCACGTACTCGCCCGGCTCCTCGTCGGTCGCAAATGTGAGACGCGCCTCCATCTCTGTATTTTCCGGGAAGGCCTTAATGTTCTCCAGAAACGGGGCGCTCCGACTCTCATCGAGGGAGTAACTGCCCTGTTCGGTCTCTTTGAGCCGACGAACGATGCCGTGTGCATCGCGCACGACGAAGTCCGTGGCGTCCACCAGCACGGCATCGCCCTCTTCACTTTCGGCCGCCACCTCAAATCCCCACACGACGCTTGACGCAAACGCCTGCCGCACGGCCTGTTTCTCCGCGGCGTTGTCGCTGGTCGCGCGGTAGTCGAGATTCGGCTGCACGAGGTGCACCTTCGGCCCCGTCCGCTCAAACCGCACGACGCGCTGCTCGCCAAGCTGCCCCCGATCCAGACCGACGGGGTTCGATCCGAGACCGACCGGCAAAGAAGACACGTACAAGAACGGCGTGTCGAAGCGCGAGATCTCCATCCAGAGAGTGCCCGTCTTCGCGTCCCAGTAAAGGGGCACGTATCCCTCCATCGCCGTCATCCCCTCCGTCTTTTCGGCAATGGTCGGAAGGGGCGCTTCGGATTCATCGTCGGGCGCCTGCCCCAGCACCGGAGCAGCGAACAGCAGAGCGGCAACGAGTCCAAGGAGAAGCCCCCCACGCAAGATGGGACGGGACATAGCGACGAGAGAATTGAGAAAATGCATAAAGCGCGTGTTCAGACACGTAGTTTCAAGAAATCCAAGACTCCCCGTCGAGCACAAATTTTCTCCTGAGGATTCGGCCATGCCGAAAATGATTTTCACGATTCAGGCCAGTCGCCGCGTCGTTCCCAGAACCTCCCAGATGACAGAGGGTAAAACGACGCGATCCGGACGTAGAACGCCAATGCGCGAAAGACTCCCTGATGCCAACCACCGGTCGCCCTTCGACGGGATTGCAGAACCCGAGTGCGGCTTGCAGGCGAGAAGAAGAACGCCCACCATCCAAGTGTGACAGACGCGCAGCCTTTACACATCCAGTTCGTCAGCTTCGGCAGCGTGCTGCATAATGAAGTCGAACCGCGCGGAGCTGTCCCGTCCCATCAGTTCGGTGATCGTCTGCTCCGTCACCATGCGCTCGGCATCGGGAATGTCCACCTCCAGGAGGCGGCGCGTCTCCGGAGCGAGGGTCGTTTCATCGAGGGTGTCCGGCATCATTTCCCCGAGTCCCTTAAACCGCTGGATGTCGACCTTGAGGTTGCGGCCGTCTTGCTCGATCTCGTCGAGGATGCGGGTTTTGTCCTGGTCGTCGAGGGCCCAGTACGTCTCCTTCCCCGCATCAATGCGGTAGAGGGGCGGCTGGGCGATGTACACGAAGCCCCCTTCCAGGAGCGGCGTCATGTAGCGGTAGAAGAACGTGAGGAGGAGCGTGGCGATGTGGTGCCCGTCCGAGTCCGCATCCATCAGCAGAATGATCTTGTGGTAGCGGAGATCGGACAGGTTAAGGTCGTCGCCGATGCCACAGCCCAGCGCCTGCACAATGTTGGAGAGCTCCTTGTTGCCCTGCACGCGGCTGAGGGAGGCCTGCTCGGCGTTCAGCACCTTGCCGCGAAGGGGCAGCACGGCCTGCGTGCTCCGGTCGCGTGCTTGCTTGGCCGACCCGCCCGCCGAGTCCCCCTCCACGATAAAGAGTTCGCAGTCGCTCGGCGAGTTCGAGGAGCAGTCCGCCAGCTTGCCCGGCAGATTGAGGCGCTTCTTCGAGCCAGAGCCGCCGCTGCCCCCGCTGGAGGCCGATCGGCTCGCCCGACGGGCCTTCGCCGCCTGAATCACCCGCGAGGCGATGGCCTCACCCGTTGACGGATGGTCGTTGAGATACTGTTCGAAGTGGGTCCGCAGCGACCCCGTCACCATCGACCGCACCGACGGGTTGTTGAGCTTGTCCTTCGTTTGCCCCTGAAATTGCGGATCGACGATGAAGAGGTTCACGATGCCCACTAGGCCCTCCCTTGTGTCCTCGCCCTTGATCTCCAGACGGTGCGGCACGAGGTCGTGCGTGTCCATGTACGAGCGCACCACGCTCCGGATGCCGCTCTTCAGGCCCTGCTCGTGCGTTCCTCCATCCTGCGTCGGGATCCCGTTCACGAACGTATGCAGCTGCTGGTTGGGGGCGTCCGTCCACTGCAGCGCGATTTCGAGGCGCCCCTCACCCTCAAGCTCGTCGTCCTCCAACATGAAGACGTCGTCGTGAATCGTGCTGACCTGGAGGTCGTCCACCATGTGCTCCAGGTATTCCTCGATGCCTCCCTCGTGCTGAAGCTCGTATCGCTCGTCGTTCGTCTCGTCCGTAAAAACGATCCGCAGGTTCCGGTTGAGGTACGTCTTCACCTCTAGCTGCTCTCGGATCCACGCCGGGTCAAACTCCACCGATTCGAAGATGTCCGGGTCGGGGCGGAAGAAGATCGACGTACCGGTGCCGCGGGCGCCGTTCTTAGTGGTCTCCAGCTCCGTCACGGGCGTCCCGCGATGAAAGGTCTGCTCATACTCCTGCCCGTCCCGCTTCACGGTGGCCACCATCTCCTCGGAGAGGGCATTCACGACCGAGACGCCGACGCCGTGCAGGCCGCCGGACGTGATGTAGTTGCTGGCGTCGAACTTCCCACCGGAGTGCAAGGTCGTCAGGATGAGCTCCAGCGTCGGGATGCCCTTCTCCGGATGCTCGTCCACCGGAATGCCGCGCCCGTTGTCCGAGACCGTTATGCTTGTTCCGTCCTCGTGCAGCGTCACCTCGATGGTGGAGGCATAGCCGTTGGTGGCCTCGTCGACGGCATTGTCCACCACTTCCCAGAGGATGTGGTGCAGGCCCGGTCGGCCCGTGCCGCCGATGTACATGCCGGGCCGCTTGCGCACCGGCTCTAGGCCTTCAAGAACGTCGATGTCTTTTCCGGTGTAGGTCGTGGGCATTTTGTTTCTATTCAGCGTCTAGGCAGAGTTACAGAATCTGTCAACGGATGGCGGCTTCCTACGTACAGGAAGACGTGAAAAGCTCCCCAACTCAGAGATCGTCAATCTCGGAAATCGCGACTTCAACAGTTCGTGCTAAGGGTGGCAAATCGTTCTCAATCGTGTCCCAAAAACTGCCTCAAGGTCAACACCGAAATAGTCGTGGACGAGCTTATTCCTCATGCCGTAGATGTCAGACCAAGGGATTGAAGGATAGTCGCGCCGAAACTCCTCAGAGAGATCCCCGGCCGCCTCCCCAATGATACTCAACTGGCGAATGACTGCGTCTTGCCTCATCTCCTCTTCGAAGAACTCGTCTCTGGAAACAGACTGCAGGTATCGATGGACCTGCTGAATCGCATCCCGAATGTGCCGCAAATATAAGAGGTCCCGATCATTCATCGTCCACAATCACCTCAAGATCTGCCATGACTTGGTCTCGAAGGTAGGGACTCAATGCATTCTCGGTGATGAGATCAACGGGATGACCGATTTCCTCCCCAATCTTCCGTTCAATACGCGCCAGATCAATGAGGCTACGGCGCCCATCAAATCGGACGAGCACGTCTACGTCACTATTCGCTCCTGCTTCTCCTCGTGCCTGCGATCCAAAAAGACCGGCATAAACGATCCCGTGCCTCCGGCACTCTCGTGCAAGTTTGGATTTGTCGAGTTGAACGTCGGGCATGAGTCGAGTTACGGAAGAAACACCGGGAATGAGTTTTGATCTAGGTCGCCTCCCCGTCCACCGACCGCACGACCGGCTCCGGAAAGGTCTCCGCAAAGTACCCACGCTTGATGACGAGCGTACCCTTCGCCCCCCGGTTCGTCACGTCAAACTTCGTGGTGCGCACGATCTCCTCCCGTCCGTTGTTCGTCGCCACCTTAAAGCCCTCGCGAGCCTTGGTGCTCAAGGTAAAGCCGAGCACTCGATCGTCGTCCTGCAGGTTGATGGCCCGTACACCCTTCGCCGGCCCCTTGTATACAGACACCTGATGGACCGGGAAAATGAGCGCCCGTCCGTCATGAGAGGCAAGGCAGACGTTCTCGTGGCCGCGGGCCAGCCGGGCGCCCACGACCTCGTCCCCGTCCTCCAGCTTCATGAACATGCGCCCGGTGCTCGTCGACGGCTCCATAAACCCGTCCACCGTAAAGCGCGTGGCCTGCCCGCCCTTCGAGAGCGCCACCACGTACGGCTCGTCCGGCGCATTGGGATCGTCCGGGTCGAAGTCCTCCTCGTCAAAGAGGTCGGACTGGCCGTTCGGCTCCGGCGGATAAGGGTCGGGCAAGACTCGTTCGTCGAAGGAGACGACCCCGACAACGTACTCACCGTCGTCAAATTTGAAGAGCTTCTGCACCGGATCGCCATAGCCGGTGGTGCTGGGAATCTCCGCAATGCGAGTCGTGTAGCACGTGCCGTAGTTCGTGAAGAAGCCGACGGTCGCACGGGTCGAGCCCGGCAAGACCCAACCGACCTCGTCCCCGTCCCGCACCCGAATCGAGTCGACGTCCGAGTAGGAGCCCTGCCGCTTCATCCACCCGTCCCGCGTCACGATCACGTAGACGTCCTCGTCCACAATGTAGTCGCGCTCGGTATACTCCATCTCCGCGTCCGGCCCCACCAGCGTGCTGCGGCGCTCGTCGGCGTACTCCTCGCGAACCTCCTTCAACTCGCCCTTGATGAGATCCCACCGCGCCTCTTCGTCGTTCAGCAGCGCCCGGATCTCCTCGGCCCGCTCCCGCTTCTCTTCGAGCTCCTCGCGCACCGCCTCAATCTCCATCTGCGACAACTTGAAGAGCCGCGTCTCCAGAATGGCGTCGGCCTGCTCGCGGTCCAGCTGAAAGCGGTGCATGAGCCGCTGGGCAGCATCGGTCTTGTTCTTCGACGCCCGAATCATCTTGATTGCCTCGTCGAGGGCGTCGAAGATGATCTCGAAGCCCTCCAGGATGTGGATCCGATCCTCAAGCTCCTGAAGCTCATTTTCGAGACGCCGCACCACCACCTCCATCCGAAAGTCGAGGAAGTAGCGAAGGATCGTCCGCAGATCGACCTGCCGGGGGGCACCCACTTCCGCGTCTTCCGTGGGCACCAAACACGTAAGATTGACGTGGAATCGCTTCTGGAGCTTCGTGTGCTTGAAGAGGTATGCCATGGCGGCCTCCGTGTCGGAGCCGCGCTTGAGCTCTAGCACGATTCGAACGTCGTCGGTCGACTCGTCCCGCACGTTCGAAAGCTGCGGCACGTTTTCGTCGGCAATGTGGTCGGCAATCTCCTCCACAATCTTGCTCTTGTCCACCCCGTACGGGATCGACTCGATAATCGCCCGCGTCTTCCCCTTTTTCCGGTAGCCGCCCCGCATCTCAATCGTCCCCTTCCCTGTCTCGTAGATCTCCTTGATCTCGTCTTTCGTATTCAGAAGCTGCCCCCCGGTCGGAAAGTCTGGACCCTGGATGTGCTCTTCCACGAGGGTCGCGCTCGACACGTCGGGCTCATCCACCATGTGCAGCGCCGCGTCAACCACCTCGCCCAAGTTGTGCGGCGGAATGTTGGTTGCCATCCCCACCGCAATGCCGCTGGCGCCGTTCACCAGCAGGTTGGGCACGCGCGAGGGCAGCACGACGGGCTCCTGCATCGTGCCGTCGAAGTTGTCGCGGTAGTCCACCGTTTCGTCCCGCAGCTCCTCCAGCATCTCCATGGCCAGCGGGCGGAGCTTCGCCTCCGTGTACCGCATCGCGGCCGCATTGTCGCCGTCGATGGACCCGAAGTTGCCGTGCCCGTCCACCAGCGGCGCCCGAAGCGAGAACGGCTGCGCCATCCGCACCATCGCGTCGTAAATCGCCTTGTCGCCGTGCGGGTGGTACTTTCCCATCGTATCCCCGACGACCGTCGCGCTCTTCCGGTGCCGCTTGTTGGGATAGAGATTGAGATTGTTGAACATCGCATACAGGATGCGACGCTGCACTGGCTTCAGGCCGTCCCGAATGTCGGGCAAGGCCCGGCTCGTAATGACCGAAAGCGCATAGTTGAGATACCGCTTCCGCGCAGTTTCGTGCAGCGGGATCGTTTCCGTAACGGGCATAAGACGGTTTCAATAACGGATGTTGTGAGTGCACACATAGTTTACATACACCCGGGTGAAGATACAACCCTTCCCATGCCGGATGTGGTGAAACTCGCTTCCTCGTCACAAAGCCCCCCTCCTTCGGTGACTGCTACGGCCAAAAGGCGTCTGCTCCGGACGCTGAGCCCTATTCCATTCCTCTCTCACGTTCTCTCTACTCCTCAATCCAGAGTTCTCCACCTGAGCGCTGCCAGTTGGAATGACCGTGGACTCAGTCAGCTTTCTTCTCTTTGCAATAACAGAAATAAGGCTACCGGCAACGCGACACGCCCCCTTAACTAGGACTTACGATAGTAGGCAATGCCGCCCGTCAAGAGCATCACGACCAGCAGCTGAAGCAGTAGGCGAGTCCAGGCAATCTCCCACTGCTGAACGTTGGAGAGTGGACTGTCCTCCTGTAGACTGGGGCGTTGCCAAATCACGTGATACTCAACCCTCTGCACGTCCTCTCCCGAAAGGGCATCGGTCACGTCATCCACAGGCCCCGTATAAAACGGCGGGACGAGACACATTGCTATGATCACGAGTCCTCCCAACACTAACACTGATCGATTCATGGTCTGAAATCATGGATACGAGGATAACGAGCCGCCCCGAAAAGACGGAGAAGTTGATCACGCTGCACGCAAGGACAGTGGGAAAGATTCCGTCCCTTCCCGAAAGGGCTTCAATCAGCGACTCGGGTCGGACCTAATAGTTCAGTGTAAAGTAGTCGTCGTCTTCCCCGTTATGGAGATAGAGAAGATCCGCTCGCGTCAGACGAAGAAGCGTTTGCGAGGCGCGCTCGGGGGAAATGTCGGCCAGTTGGGCGAATTGAGCCACCGTGATCCGCCCGTAGTCGTCGAGATAGCGCATGAGGAGGGACTCCGTTTCGCCGAATTCGAAGGTTACCCCGCCGTCCGTCTCCTGATTGTGCAGCCGTTCAACCGTCTCGTCACTGGCCTCCACGCTCCGTTCCTCCACCCGGACGTAGGCGGGCCCTTCCCCATTAGAGGCCGGATCCGGAACGACGTAATGAGGCTTTTGATCGCTTTCAGGCACCGTCACGACAATCACGTCGCGCAGCTCGGCCACCACAATGCGTTCGGTGTCATACTCGACCGGGGGACGGCAGTGGGTTTCCGTGGCCTGACGGAGAAGAAACTGCTGTTCAGAAATGTTTTCGAATCCCTCGATGGTCCCGTCATCGCTAACCCCTAACACGATGCGCCCGCCGTTCGTGTTGGCGAGGGCCACAATTTCTTTTGCAATCCGCTCGGGACGGGGGACGCGGCGCTTGAATTCCAAACTGATCCCTTCGCCGAGCTCGACCAACTGTTCCAGTTCACGAAGGGTCATGGTCCAAGTCTGTAGTGAAACGTGCCCGAATCACCCATTCTAGAAATTACCGTCAGAAGCGACAGAAATCGTCCCCCGTCGCACTGTTTTCCTCCATCAAAGGGCGTGTCCGCCGTATCTAATTAGCAGTTGTAGGGGCTGCAGAGGTGCATTTGTAAAACGGTGATGTGACGTCTCATCCGGAGAAACGAGCCCCCGGCTCGACGATCGGGCGACCGCTACGATTCCGACAGGGACCCTTGAAGTGCGTCCGGAAGCCAGTTCTCGTGTTTGGCGGACCGTGTCATAAGCTGTTCCACCATCTCGCGGGGCTGGCGGTCTTCAAACAGAATGGCATAAACAGCCTCTGTGATGGGCATCTCCACGGCGTACTTCTCCGCCAGATCGTGCAGGGACTGGGTCGTTCGGACGCCTTCGGCGACCATCTCCATCCCGTCGAGGACTTCCTCAAGCGTCTTGCCCTGACCGATCTGCTCTCCGAGGTAGCGGTTGCGGCTGTGCTGACTCATGCAGGTGACGATGAGATCCCCGATGCCCGCCAGCCCGGCGAACGTTTGCGGTTGGGCTCCCATCGACAGCCCGAGACGACGAATCTCCGCAATCCCGCGGGTAATGAGGGCCGCTTTGGCATTGTCGCCGTACCCCACCCCATCCCCAATGCCGGCAGCAATCGCCAGTACGTTCTTGGCCGAGCCTGCAATTTCGACCCCGATAACGTCGGTGTTCACGTACACCCGCAGGCGATCCGTCATAAAGGTGGACTGGACTCGTTCGGCCACCGGTTCCTCCGGCGCAGCCGCCACCACCGTCGTGGGCCGGCCCTCGGCCACCTCTTCGGCGTGGCTCGGGCCGTACAATACGCCGATGTGATGCTCCGCGACGGGGCCGAGCACCTCTCGCAGCACCTGAGACATCGTGAGCAGCGTATCGTTCTCGATGCCCTTCGCAAGGGACACAACCGTAACGTCGTCGTGCAGGAAGGGCCGCAGGCGCTTCACCATACTCCGGAGGTGCTGCGACGGAATGGCCACGGCCCACAGGTCGGCGGCCGATGCGGCAGTGTCTACGTCGGACGTGAGGCGGACAGCGGACGGGATGCGCACGTCCGGAAGGTAGGGAGCATTCTCTCGCGTGCGGCGCATCCGCTTCACGGCCGCGGGGCGGCGGGCCCAGAGGGTGACGTCCCGCCCGGCTTGGGCAAGATGGACCGCCAGGGCGGTCCCCCAGCTCCCGGCCCCAAAAAGTGTGAGGGAAGAAGACATAACTTCGACTACCAAGAAACGTGGATCACTGGGGATTGTGTACCGGCTAAATCTCTCCGCGCCCCAGCATCCCCTGAGCGGGCGAGAACGAGCTCACGCGGTTCTCATTTCCCTGGATGAGGCGACGGATATTCGACTGGTGAGCCACGACGATAGCGGCCCCAATCAGAATCCCGACCACCAACAGACTAGGGTCAAGATCGACCCCGAATCCGTACTTTCGAATTGCGACAATCGTCGGGAAGGCCACCGCCGCCGTGATCGAGGCCAGTGACACGTACCGACTGGAGAAGAGAACCAGTGCGAACACGGCCAACGTGTAGAGCATGGACCACGGCGTCAGAGCAATGAGAATGCCGGCCGCTGTGTTGACCCCCTTCCCCCCCTCGAACCGGGCAAAGATCGGAAACATATGCCCAAGAATCGCCACGACCCCGGCGAGTAACCCGACGACGACCTCGGTCTCCCACCCGAAAATGTTCAGGGCCGGAAGGGGATCGATCCGGATGACACTGGCCACCACTCCGGCCGCCAGGTACCCCTTGCCCATGTCGACGAGGGTCGCGAGAGCACCAGCCTGCCACCCTACGACCCGAAAGGCATTCGTTGCCCCGGCGTTTTTGCTCCCATAGTTCCGAATGTCGACGCCGTGGAGCGCCTTGCTCGACCAGAGCGCCCCAGGAATAGAACCCAGGAAGTAGCTAATCAGAGCAATGAGAAACAGACTCAACATAGCGACCGCGAGGATGTGCAACCGTCCGTGAATGTGCTAAGCCCCATACATCGGTGCGTCTCTTGGGGCAGAGAGCACGAATCCTACCCTTTCGATCCCGTCGAATGTTCCTCTTTGGATCGTCCCCCCTTGGTCGCCCCGACGGTACTCCCGTAGAGTCTGCTTTGACTTCATACCTCACTCGAAGAGCATCCCGTTAGGACTGCGGACCGGTTGAGATCCGTCGGGATTCTCGCCCACACTCACTACCTGCCCGCAGGAGACGTGAGAGCAACTTCGAGGACGTCACGACCCGAGAATTAAACCAGTTTCTTAGTCGCGACTCGTTACGGTTCCAATGTGCACAGGGGCTTCTCCCTCGGCCTCAAGAACACGACGGGCAGCGTCAGCGTCCTCGTCTCGCACAATTGCGACGAGCCCAATCCCGAGATTGAAGGTTTGCCGCATGTCGTTTTCCGGCACGTCCCCTTCTCGTTGAATGAGATCGAACAGGGGGGGTCGCGTCCAGGCCTCGTAGTCGACACTGGCCCGACAGCCCGAGGGCACCACCCGGCGCAAATTGCCCGGCAATCCGCCCCCGGTGACGTGCACCAGTCCTTGCGCCAGCTCCTCTTCTACCAACGCCTGGATGGGGTCGAGATACGAACGGTGCACCCGAAGCAGCGCCTCGCCGATCGTTTCCTCTCCCAGTTCCTCGACCGTGTCGTCCACGTCGTACTGATCGAAGAGGACGGTGCGGGCGAGCGTATAGCCATTCGTGTGGATGCCCGTCGAGGGGAGCCCAAGGAGCACGTCCCCCGGGCGCACCGTCTCCCCATTCACAATCTTCGGCTTGTCCACCACCCCCACCACGGTGCCCACGAGGTCAAAATCGTTGTCGCCGTACACGTCGGGCATTTCCGCCATCTCGCCCCCGACCAATGCACAGTCATTTTCCTTACAGGCGGTGGCGAACCCTCGAACCACATCCTCGGAGACGCCGGGATTCAAGGTCCCGGTCCCTACGTAGTCCAAAAAGTACAGCGGCTCGGCCCCACAGACGGCGATGTCGTTTACACAGTGGTTCACGAGATCCTGTCCGACCGTGTCGTACCGCTCTGCACGGGCCGCCACTTTCACCTTCGTACCCACGCCATCGATGGACGAGACAAGCACCGGCTGATTGATGCCGTCCAGATCCAGTTCGAAGAACGAGCCGAACGATCCGATGTCGGCCAGCACGCCAGACGTGAAGGTTTCGCGCACCATTGGCCGGATCCGATCAACCGCTTCATCCCCAGCTTCAACGTCCACCCCAGCTTCCTTGTACGTAGTCATCGATTTGGAACCCGTTATTCCTGTATTTTGAGAGTCTCAGGTTGAAGATGCGTATTTCGTGTTGACTGCTTTACCAAGGGGAAACCGACACGGAATATGCAGCACGAGCTACCGGGAGGCGGAGCGTCCCAGAAGCGTCTGCACGTATACCTGCACGCGCCGGAAGAACGAGAGGTCCAGCGGCCGGCTCCAAAGATCAAAGTCGCGCCGCTCCAATTCCTTCAAAAGTTCGAGCGCTCCCACCCAAAACCGGGTGAGGGCAAAACGCTGCCGCAAGGACAGGTTGGCAATCAGCGGTCGTCCCTGGGCGAGGGCATCGCGGATGCGAACGCTTTCTTTCCAGAGAAGCCCTCGCACTCCCTCGTCCACCGTTCCCTCTCGTAGTTGATCGATCGTCACGTCCCGCTGTCGGAGACTTTCCATCGGAATAAACAGCCGCCCCTGGGCCACGTCACGGGGAAGCGAGATGAGACGAGCGAGATGAAAAAAGCCACGAGCCAGCTCTCCGGCATACTGGAGGTGAATGGAAAGATCCGTTCCCGCCAGCATGGCCAGCAGCTGCCCGTGAGGAACGGCCCATCGGCCGACAAACTCTTTGAGCGCAGCGCTCGTCTCGAATCGGGTTTGTTCTCCGTACAGCTGCTTGGCCCCTGCAACTTGCAATGCGAGAAGCGACCGATCCAGGTCGTGTTCGTCGCAGGCCGTATATGCCCGTTGGCAAACCTCTTCTCGAACGAGACGCAGGGGCTCTCCCGCCTCGGCTCGGTTCTTTTCCTCCTCAAAGAACGTCTCGATGACGGTCTCCGTGCCGTTTCGACCGAGCGGCTGGGGATTCGTGAGAGCCGAGTGCCAGTGCCAGAGGGCGTGAGCAGAGGGGCGCAGTTTCCGAGGCCACTGGTCGTAGAACGGGCGTGGGAGCGATGAGTGTGCATCCGAACTGTGATTGGCCATGAAGCGGAAACGTCCTTCAAGCACGTAGAATTTCTACAAGCGTCGTTCGTCACTCGGATGGAAGCCCACCCTTGCGGATTTCCCAGGTGTGCGTGCGAGAAATCCCCTCTCTACTCGGACGGATCCTTTGCTGAGCAGGTCCAAACAGAAAACGGGGAAGCCGACAGTCGGCTTCCCCGTTTGGTCAGTTTTGGGTGTTGGCCAGAGGGTCTACACCGTCGCAAACTCCTCCTTCACGACGCTAATCTGGCTGCCGCTGAGCACCATCTTCAGCTCGCGGTCCGAGAGATCGTGCTCCGCGACGTAAGACTCGCCCGTGTCGGCATTCGTGAACTCCACGTCCGTCCCGGACTTGATCTGGTCGCGCAGGTTGCGGAACTGTAGCGTATCTCCCTGACCGATACGGTCGTAGGCCTCATCGTCCTTGAACAGCAGCGGCAGGATGCCGAAGTTCGCCAGGTTTTGCCGGTGAATCCGGGCGTAGCTCTTGGCAAGCTTGACCCGGGTCCCGAGCCAGCGCGGCGCAATGGCGGCGTGCTCGCGACTGGAGCCCTGACCGTAATTGGTACCGCCGACCACGGCGAAGCCGTTGTCCTGGTACTCCATCGCGCGGTCGAAAAAGCTCTCATCGACCTGCTGGAAAACGAATTCCGAAATCTTCGGAATGTTGGAACGGTACGGCAGAATCTCAGAGCCCGCCGGCATAATCTCGTCGGTGGAGATGTTATCGCCCATCTTCAGCAGCACCGGGAGGTCGAACGAATCCTGAAGCTCCTCGAATTCAGGGAGCGAGACGACGTTCGGTCCCTTCTCCAGCTCCATGCCCTTCGCCTCCTCTTCGGAAACCGGCTCCACGAGCTGGTCGGTGTTGATGCTAATCTCGTCCGGCTCCTGGGCGTTCGGATACTCCATGTCATAGAGGTCCGCCAGGTCACGCGGATCGGTAATCTCGCCGGTGAGGGCGGATGCCGCAGCGGTCTCGGGGCTCACGAGGTACACCGCATCTTCCTTCGTGCCGGAACGGCCCGGGAAGTTGCGGGGCACCGTGCGCACCGAAATCTGGCCGGTCGCGGGCGCCTGCCCCATGCCGATGCAGCCGTTGCAGCCAGCCTGGTGGATGCGAGCGCCGGCACGCGTGAGCATCTGGAGGTGGCCCGTGTTCATCAAGTTCTCCAGAATCTGGCGCGACGTTGGGTTCACGTCGAACGACACGCGATCGTGCACCTGGTATCCGTCCACGATCTCCGCAGCGCTGGCGAAGTCGCGGAAGCCGGGGTTGGCGGAGGAGCCGACGTAGCTCTGGTAGATCTCTTGGCCTTCCACCTCGCGCACTGGAACGACGTTGCCCGGACTGCTCGGCTTGGCAATCTTCGGCTCCAACTCGGAGAGGTCAATCTCTTCGTGCTCGTCGTACGTGGCGTCGTCGTCAGCCCGAATCTCGCGGAACGCGTCCTCGCGACCCTGTCGGCGCAGGAAATCGCGCACCTCTTCGTCCGCCGGGAAGACCGTGCTGGTCGCGCCCAGCTCGGTGCCCATGTTGGCAATGACGTGCCGGTCCATGCAACTGAGACTGTCGAGGCCCGGCCCATAATATTCAATGATCTGGTTCACCGCGCCGTCCACGTCGTGGCGCTCGAGCATGGTCAGAATCACGTCCTTCGCGCTCACCCAGTCCGGGAGTTCACCGGTGAGTTTCACGCCCCACACCTCCGGCATGTTGATGGTGTACGGCTTGCCGGCCATGGCCATCGCTACGTCGAGGCCGCCGGCCCCAATGGCGAGCATGCCAATAGCACCTGCAGCGGGCGAGTGGCTGTCCGAGCCGATGAGCGTCTTGCCCGGCTCACCGAACCGCTCCTGGTGCACCGGGTGGCTCACGCCGTTGCCCGGGCGACTGTACCACGCACCGAACTTCTTGCAGGCGCTCCGCAGGAAGAGGTGATCATCCGGATTCTTAAAGTCAGACTGAATGAGGTTGTGGTCCACGTACTGGGCAGACAACTCCGTCTGCACGCGCGGAATGCCCATCGCCTCAAACTCAAGCATCACCATCGTCCCGGTGGCATCCTGGGTGAGGGTCTGGTCCATCTCAAGACCAATTTCCTCCCCCACCTCCATTTCGCCCTCGACGAGGTGACTATCAATTAGTTTTTCTGCAACGTTTTTGCCCATAGTGTGCTGTTCGTAGTATTGATCTGCGGGATCGGGAAAGCAACCCTTTTCTAAGATAGAACGTAAGGCTCACAGACGGGAGATGGTAGCGATCCGGATAAAAATTGTGTGTTCAGACCGTCCGTTTCCTCCTGCTCCAAGTTACGGGGCCTGGTATGCGGCCCAGTTTCCGGACGAAACCTTTGGATAATCAGAGGGATCGCCATTGTACCAGTACACCCAAGCACGAGTAGTCGTCGGTCGTAGAAGAGATACTTTCCGACGCACGAAGAGCGAATCCTCCTCTCGGTCCGGCATATACCCTTCGTAATTATCGAGAACCGACAAGGCGTCGGGCGCCTCCAGGCGAAACAGTTCTCCATGCAGAAGGCTCGCACCAGGAACGGCCCCCGGAAACGCCCCCAGATCGTACAACTCTCCCCTGAATTGGCACTCGGAACGAAACGCCAACGAGGACCGAAGGCCTAGACTCTCGAGTTGACCAAACGGCCGCATGAGTGTACCGTACGCGACAAGAAAGGGAAGAGACATCGGTAGGTACCTCCCAATAACACCTACACGTTTACTATACAACAATCAAGGTTTGCAAGATACCCTGAAAGAATGTGTTCTCCTTCTCTCTTTTAGAAAAATTACGTTAACAAGTACTAAGATGGAATCTTTCTGGGCAGAATAGGCGAACATTAACCCCCTGTTCAGCAGGATACATCTCCCCATACTCAGGGGATTCACTACGTCCTTTCATGAGACCCTTACCCCCCACCAGATGTACAACACTGAAGGCGTAGACTCCGTTGCTACAATCACAGAACTTCGGTCGGAGACCTCCGACCTGATTGACCATGTTCGTGATACGAACAACGGGGTCCTCATTCAGAAGAACAACGAACCACACGCAGTCCTTATCTCGTGGGAAACCTACAAGGCAATAAAAGAAAAGGTTGATTTAAACAACCTATAGGACCCTCTGATCTGTTGAGAGAAATGCTCTCAAATTAGGTTCTCCACTACCTCAAGGAGACGGCCTCCACACGGTCGTCTCCTTTTTTTGTTGTGGGGGGCGTACGGAATTTCCCCCAGAGAGTGCTTCGCGTCTAGTGGTCAGTCAAGCCGAAGGTGTCGGGTACCGAATTGAGTATGCCCACTTGAATGCCGCTTCAACGGCCTGAATACCGTTCATTGATCGGCGCTCTACTCGACATGGAAAACTTGACGCGCCACTAAGCCAATCGAGAAATGGAAAGACGGAACAAACTTCAGTTGTCGCTGGCGTATCCCCAAAGCGATGCCGGTCGCTCCTCGTCCCCGTCCTCCGGCGGATCGGCCGGGACCGGTTCCGACTCCTGCTCATCGTCAGACTCGTCGACCCGCCCCTGAATAGCACGGGCCTGGAACAGTGGAGCGTCGAAAAAGCGCGGCCCATGCTCCTTCCGCAACCGGTCCAGGTGGTTGCCAAGCGGTTCGTGCAGCGTATCGGGTAGCTCGATGATTCGTTTCGGCGTCCCCATCGGGTCACTCACGTAAATGAGCCCAGCATCGAGGTCCACGTCTCCGGCGCAAAGCTCCAACGCTTCATTGATGGGTAAGGACGTGTGGAAGAGAAGTCGCGTGAGGAGAGTGCTCTGCTCTCCCTCTTCATTTGTGGCTTTATCTGCCGCCTCATCCTCTTCCTTCTCCTCCTCAGCATCGGTCTGCTGATCAGGATGCCAGGGGGCGCCACGGACATCCGCCTTGAGCAGGTTCTCGAAGAGGAACGCCAGGGAGTCCGCCGCGCGCTCGCAGGAGGCGTCGTCGACGTCGTCTCGGTTCCGAAGGTAGTCGAGGAAGTCCGGAACGTGCTCCGGATCGCGCCAGCCTCGATCGTGAACCGTGCAGAAGCGAACAAAACAGGCCGCCCAGGCCCCAAAGATGCGAGCTGAGGCCGCGGAATGACCGGCAGCCTGAGCATTCTCCTCGACTGATTCTACAAAATCGCGAAGCTCAGGAGGAAAGGAGGAGTGGCGCATTGCTCTCACTTGGGAATCGTACTGCAGAACGACGCATCTGGGCAACAGGATAGACCTGATCCCAGTGAAGGGCAAAAGCCTCAAAATGCATGCCCGTCGATCACGTTCAACGAGGACCCCGAGTGGACATCGATGGGGATTTAATCTTTATGCCCCCTCATTGAAGCCTCCTTCAAGAATACGTGTTCCGGAATAGAGGAGTCCCACCCCGACGATTTTTACAAGGTCGACGAGAGCGAACCGCAGGAAGCCCTTGTCAATGGACTCAAACCACGTGGTGTGGCCTGCGGCGTAATGTAGCCAAACGACCCCGCAGGTGAAAACAATGGCGGCCCCCAGCATTGTCGCCAACGTACTCCCCGAAAAGGTTTTCCAGCGTTTCGACAGCGCCCCGATCACGGCTGCGGCCAGCGGATACGAGAGGAGATACCCGGCCGAGACAAGACCGAGCAGGTAATTAGGACCGTATCCGTCCCCGGCATAAACCGGCATGAACAACCCGAGTGCCAAGTACAAGAGCTGTGCAAAAAAGCCATTGCGGGTGCCCAAATACAGACCGCTCGCATATACCGCCGCGGTTTGCAGGGTAATCGGCACCTCCCACAGATAAATTCGAAACTGAATCTTTGCCGCAAGGACCGTCAGTAGAGCAAACCCGGCAATCCCCGCCAGCTGCAGCAGCAGCGAAGCGTTCTCCTCGCGCAGCCGATCAATGAGTGCTGAATGAGAGGACTGGAGGGAAAGAACGTTCGTCATGAGCCGACACGAATTCTATAGTTCTGGAGGACTAACGTATGGTTCGGATGATAGCAATCGGGCCCGAAAACCCCCAAACAGATCAGTCATTCTTCGAGCGACTGGGGTGCATAATTACAACCTCGTGCTGGTCGTCCTCCACCGGCACAGTCTCCGTCCGCCCCCCGGGCCACGTAACCTGAACCCGGACAGGGGGCCCCGCAGTTCCAAGTACCGGCACCGCACTATCCTGCGACCAGTACCCCGATCCAGCCTGAATAGTCCGAAGCGGTCCCTTGCGTCCGTCGCCGTATACAAGCCGTATGCTCGCCCCAAACGCCTCGCGATTGTCGGGGGGCCCTTGCAGCACCACCCGTATCCCTTGCTTAGAAGTCTGATTCCGATACAGCTTGGTAGCGGCTCCGTTCTGTGCAACTGCGAGATCGACCCGTGCATCCCGGTCGAAGTCGCCGAGCGCGGCGCCCCGCTGCTCCCCGTACACCGTCACGCCGGAGACCGAGCCGTCCACCGGCGAAAAGTCACCGGTTCCATCCCCCCGCAGCCAGAGCCCCCGTCCCGCGTCCTGTCGAGGCGTCAGCTTCGGGAGCGAGTACATGTTCTGGCTCAAGAAGAGGTCCTCATTGCCGTCGTTATTGTAGTCGGCCACACCGGCGGAGAAGGCCGGGGCGTACTGCGACTTCGACGGTAAAGGATGCGGCTCAAATTCGCCTCCCGTGTTCAAGAAGAGAGTGTGACGAAGGGTCGTAATTTCTCGGGCTTGGATCTCGCTCGCGGGACGCCCCACCAGATCCGAGACCGTGGACGTTGCATAGTCCGCATGCGAGCCTACCCGTCGCCGAAACGACGGAATCGTCTTGTAGAAGCTGTAGAGGTGCTTGTAGGGCACGTAGCCCTGCCGGTCGGGATCGTAATGGGCCTCCACAACCTCCGGATTCCGGTCGCCATCATAATCTTCGTAGAACATCTTCAGTGGTCGCTCCCCCTCCAACTGATATCGGCTGTTCAGGCCCCAGTTGGTCGCTACGAGGTCGGGGCGCCCGTTGTTGTTGAAGTCCCCGGTCGCCACGCCATTCCACCAACCGTGATGCTCAGCCAGTCCCACGTCGCTGCTCACGTCCTCAAATTGGCCGTCCCGATTCTCCAAGAGAACGATGGAGTCCCAGGCTCGCCCTAGAAGGAGGTCCTGATCTCCATCCCCATCGTAGTCCACAAACACGGCACTCGTCACCATTCCTGCCTCCTGCAGCAGCCGCGAATTCCGGCGATCGAGCTGGAAGCGATCGCCTTCGTTCGTGTACAATCGAGAGCGAGCATTCTCGGGATACTTCGCAGGCTTGAACCGGCCGCCAATGAACAGATCGAGGCGCCCATCGCCCGTGTAGTCGGCGGCAGCGAGCGGCCCGGTCGTCGACCGGATGCCCTGAAACCGTTGCACCAGGGTCGTGTCGTTCTCCCTCAACCGATAGTAATAAGCCGACGGGGCCTGGGCCTGTTCTTGCTGAAAATTCGACACCCCGACGATGAGGTGTGTCTCCTGCTCCGTCGTCCAGCTCAACAATGTCGTCTGGTCGCCCAGGGCCGGCTCGGTCAACGTCTCGGACCGGCGGCGAGTAAACTGGCCGGTGCTGTCGTTGTCGAAGAGGGCCATTCGCCCCCCCTTCCCCGCCCCTACGTACAAGTCTCCTCCGGTGTCCCCGTTCGTATTCACCCATGACACGCCCGGGCCCAGCCGACTCATCCGCAGGGGCACCAGCTGTTGTACGCCAAAATCGTTGTAGTGCTCTTCAGGGTGTGTGTGATCGAGGCGGCCCGATACGTCTTCGAAAATGGGAGACGCAGTTGAGTCGACGGTCGCCCCGGCCGTCTCGCTCTCCGTTCTGGGGTCCGAGGCCGTCGATTGCTGCACTTCGTACACCCGATTGGCTCGCACGGTGTCGAGCGTCGTGGTTCTCCCATCGGGCCACGTAATGGTGAGCGTGTGTTGGGCGCCTTCAGTGGCTGCAAAGACGACGTACGGCGCCGCGCTGGAAAGATAATCGCCGCCGGCCTCCATTTCTCGTGTCTGCGGCACCGGGCCCCCGGTGAGCTTCAGCTGCGCCCCGATGCCCTGCGTGTTCGGTTCCTTTCCCTCCAGTCGGACCCCGACACGGGGTTGTGTAGCCGTATTGCGGTACAGGAGCGCCGGATCATTGAGGCGATTCAGTGCCAAGTCCAGGTCGCCGTCGCGGTCAAAATCCGCCGTCGCGAGCCCGTGAGAAATGTCCTCCACCGTGAATCCCCAGTCCGCACTGGTTTCCGTGAAGGTCCGATCCCCCTGGTTTTTCAGGACCTCGTTCGCAAGGGGAAGCGAGGGGTACTTGAAGATCGGCTCTTCCATCATCTTCTTCCCCGTGCGCACCATCCGGCTAATCTCCTCCTGCGTGTCCAAGTCCAGCACGTCATGGGCATGCCCGGTGTTGACGAGCAGATCCTCGTATCCGTCCAGATTCACGTCCAGAAAGCGCGTGGCCCAGGACCATCCCGTCGCGGCCGTCCCACTGTAGTACGTGGCTTCCGCGAACGTCGAGTCCCGACGCCCCAGGTAGAGGGAGTTGCGCATGTACTGGGGCTGATAGCTCAGATCCCCAACTGCCGGATCAAATGGATCGTAGGAGATCTGCTGTCGGGCGCGCCGCCGTCGCTCAGTGTCGAGCATTTCGGTGACGAAGATGTCACGCTCCCCGTCGGCGTTCACGTCCGAAAAGTCCACGGCCATCGACGAAAAGCTGAAATTCCGGATCGCGAGCGGGTCCATCGCGCGAAACGTCCCGTCGCCCTGGTTCACCCAGACGCGGTCCGGCGTCCAAAAGTCGTTGGCGACGTAGAGGTCCGGATGGCCATCGCCGTTCAGGTCCTGGAATTTTGCGGTGAGCCCCCAGTCCTGTTTCAGCCCCATCGGTTCCCCGGTGTGAGTCCGGAAACGCTCGTTCAGGTTCGGGGCCCCCGTAAAGGTGCCGTCGCCATCGTTCAGGTAGAGCTGGTCCTTCGCCCCAAGTTCGCGCCGATCCGGTCCCCGGAGGCGGGGGTAAAAGATCTCGTAGTGCTCGTCGTACGGCGACGTGAGCGTATACGGGTCTCCCTCCTCCCCCGTCTCGCGGGTCGTATTCTCAAAGGTCCGCTCCCGGGGCGGAAAGAGGTCCTTCGCCGTCTGTTCCTTGTAGTTCGTCACGTACAGATCCAGATCGCCATCCCCCTCCACGTCCGCGAGCGCGAGGGTCGTACTGCCGTCCCCTTCCTTCAGCCCACTGTTCTCTACTCGGGTAAATTGCCCGGAACCGTCGTTGCGGTAAAGTGTCGGGGCCTTGCTCATGGAGGCCACCAGGAGATCCTGATCGCCATCGCCATCCACGTCGGCAAACGTGACGCCGGTCGTGAAGTGATCGTTGTGCGCCACTCCGGCGGCGTCGGTCGCCTCCCGGAACGACATCGTACCGTCGCCCTCATTCAGGTACAGCCGGTTCGGCCCGTTCATCTGGCCGAAATAGAGGTCGGGCCACCCATCCCCATTTACGTCTGCCGCTGCCACTCCGGAGCCGTTGGTGTAATTTCGATTCTGAGCGATGGCCTCCCGCTTCAACGTGTTGCCGAACGTGATGCCCGTCTGCGACGAGTCGAGCGACTCAAACCCGGTCTGGCTGAACAATCCGCCCGGCGCCACGGCCCGCCATCGATAGCCGTCTTCCTGCGTCCAATCCCAATCCGGTTCCGACGAGCACCCCGCAACGGCCATAACACCCAAGAGAAAAAGAAGGGACCACGAACGATACAGCATACGACAAATGGTCCAGCCAGGAGGACTCACGATCGGAAAGGAGAACGAATGATGCAGCTCAGAACGAGTATCCAAGACTCAGCCCTGCCCACAACTGAGGACGCCCGTCACTGTAGAACGGCGTCAATCCCACACGGAACAGGAATCCCCCGTCTACGGGATGATAGCGATACCCGAACGTGGTGGTAACCCCTGCAGCGCCTCCTGCCGACACGGTTCCGTACTCTTCGAGATCCCCTCCGACCAAAAGGAACACCGGCCCGCCCCCGAGCTCGAGATGATGACTCCCCGATCCAGCCAGGTAATTTACCATAATCGGAAACACCCCGGCGCCCACCTGATCGTCCGTCGCTTGATCGGATTGGCCGCCAACAATCATAAAACCCGCCCGACCGGCCAAACTGCGGGTAAACCGACGCTCGTAATTGACGCTGTATAGGAGTCCATTTCCAAGTCCTTCGACGTAGACGCTATGTCGAGAATAATTCTGCGCGTGTCCCGTTTCCGGAAGGCCGACCAAAACGGTCAATGCCCCCACAATTGCCACGAGCCACTCTACCGACCAGTCTGTTTGAGAGTGCATTGTTGGAGAAAAGGAGTTCTTCCTGAAAAGAGACGGTGAAGGAGCCCTCGAACTTCTTGGGCTGAGATTATCCTCCAATTATACAAAACAACACATCCCGTTCCGATCTCCTTCTCGTCCCTACCAAGACAACTCCTGCCCGTCGTGCGCCAGGAAGCGGCCGCTATCGTCCAGTGTAAGCCCATCGATGCACTCGATCATGTCCGACACAGATTTTTTCCGTCGAGAGGCGTGCGTTCGAACCGCCCATGTCGGTGCGCACCCAGCCCGGATGCATCGCTACGACAATAACGCCCCCGTCCTCCAGCTCCGCGGCCTGGAGACGAGTGCACATGTTGAGCGCAGCCTTGCTGGCCTTGTAGCTATGCCATCCGCCGCCGGAGGTGCGCGAAATGGAGCCCAGCTGGGAGGTAATGTTGACGACGACTGCCCCTTCGCCTCCCGTCTGCAGCACGTCGGCAAAAGCCTGCGTCATGAGGTGCGGCCCCACCGTATTCACGCGCAACACCTGCGTCATCGTATCGGCATCGACTGTTCCAAACCGGTCGCTCGTGCCGCCGCCGTTGATGCCCGCATTGTTGATGAGCAGGTCCAAAGCACCCGTCTTCTCCTCAACCCGCTCCACGGCCGCCGTAATGGCCTCTGGTTCAACCACGTCTAAAGGGAAAACCGTCACCGTCTCAGGATGAGCGTCGGCAAGCCGGCCGAGTTCCTGAGCATCGTCTGGCCGGCGGCAGGTCGCAAAGAGGTGTTCTACACGATCGGCCAGTTGACGAACCCATTCGAGGCCAAGGCCGCGGTTGGCGCCGGTGAGAAGGACATGACGAGCAAAACGATTGGACATAAATGCTGAAATCAAGAATTCGATGGGTCGTGTGCAGGGAGCTTCCTTCACGCCGTGAATCGGAATCGAGTGAGACGTACGCAGGGATCGACACGCTTTACACCCGTCACGCATCACGACTCGGATCTTCCGAGCGGGACGCCCACACCGCTCGAAACTACTCGTCCAGACGTTCGAAACGGTCAATTTCTCGTCGCAGACGCTCCCGCATCGGGGTGAGGCGCGGATCCTCATGGGCTTCGGACCCGTCCAGCACCGCCTGGTGGAACCAGTGCTGGGCCTGCCGATCTCCGCTCAGCACTTCTAAAATCTGTTCTCCGGCCGCCAAACTCTGATTAATGGACCAGAGGTTGTGAATCTTGTCTGCCAGACTGATCGCCGCTGCCTTCGCCCCACTCCGGCGGATCTGCTCCACGTACTCTTCCTTCCGCTGCCGCCACGAGCGCATCTCCCCATTCTCGTCGACCTTTTGCTCTGAGACCTGCGCCACGAGCTTCGCCACTTCTGCCCCCACCGCCTCCCGGAGCTGCTTCCGCCGCAGGCGCTGGCCGTGCTCATTCATGTCCTCGATCGTGTCGTGCAGGTACGCAGCAGCGACCGTCACCTCATCCCATCCTGCCCGATGCACGATGGTGGCCACGGCCGCCAGGTGCGCCATCACCGGAATCTGAATTTCTTTTCCTTCCGGCACCTCGAACGCCGGGTCGCGCCACACGCTCTTCCGGTACGTGCCGTCGTGCCACTGAGCCGACAGCTCGATGGCGTGCTCGATCAACGGGCTAAAAAGTGCGTCGGGGGACGGAACGGTCTCCATGATCACGAAGGATCCTTACAGTTCCACAATCTGGTGGGCGGAGGTGTCGGTGTTCAGGGCAGCCCGCAGATCGTCGATGAGGGCTGGGCTGTACTTGTTCAGGTAGTAGAGCACATTAACGACCCGCTCCTGAAGAGTGCCGTTCGGGCGGAGATTGACCTGGGCCTTCTGCAGCTGCGCCCGTACCTCATCGTGATGTCGCTTCTCGGCCCGAACGGTGCGCTGCTTCAGATCCTCCATCTCTTCCACGATGGCTGCGCGCGTGGCTTCGGTCGAGGACGTAAGCGTCTGGTCTACGGCTTCGACCTCCGGCTTCAGGGCGTTGAGGGCCTTGTGCATCTCGGTCGTGGCCTCCTGGAAGATGGCGTCGACGTCCACGTCCATGG
>JAHENZ010000166.1 GCA_018609755.1 Salinivenus sp.
AGCCCTCCTTCTGCGTGGTATTTTTGGTCGAGCTCCGTCTCGATTCCCTGCGCCGTCTCGTTTTCGACGTGGACCGAGAGCTCCGCCTCAAATCCGAAGTTGCCCGGATCCGACTCTGAGAAGGATTGCTTCTGTTTTTCGCTCAGGGCCGTGCTCAAATTGGCGTGTAGCAGGTACGCTCCTCCACTCACGGTTTGGATGGTGAGGACCCGAGGATCCTCCTTCGGGTTCAGGGGAGATTCGAGCCTCAGGCACGTCGAGTCCGAGAGCCATCCGTCGTGATAGAGCGTGAACGAATCGAGGTGGAGACGCCCGTCCTTCGGCAGGAGGCCGGGGCGGATCTCGACGCGCAGCCATTTCGGCAGGTCGTGGCTGTACTGCGTCCCGCCAGTGCTGCCGGTAAAGAAGACCGGTCGGCTATCCGGATTCCAGAAGCCGACCTCGAGGGAGGGGCGAGCGGCGATCTTAAGCAGATCATCGAGTTCGGAGGAAAGACGCTCGGCCGGCACGTCGTAGCGGTCTTCCTCTGGCCAAGAGCCGTCCGCGACCGACGTGATGAACTGAACGGTATCGGATATTCGGGACCGGGAGTATGGGCCTTCCTCCACGTTCCAGTAGCAGTCCTCGAACCACTCTCCTAATGGTGAATCCTTCAGGTAAGATAGAATGAGCGCAATGGCTCCTAAAACTAATCCAATCCAACCAGTTGTCCCTAATGAACCTGATGAAGTGACCATTCCATATCCCAAAGCCCCAGCGCTCGCGAATCCGGCCACTGCACTTGCCATTCCGAACTCACTATCATTTATATAGGCCTGCGCAAAATCCGAAAGCGACGCTAGGAGGGCCAGGAATGCAGCTGCTTGGCCTGCAACTTTGAAGGCAGCCTTTGCTCCCAGCCGCTTGGCCACCAAACTACGGGCTGCCTGAGAATACTCCAGGCTACTCACGACTCCCGCGGCGCCCGCCCCGGCTCCTGCCAGGTCTCCCCCCGCCAGGAACCAGTACGCCATCGTGGACATGTCCTCCGGCTTTCCCCTGGTCAGGCGGGCGTCGAAGGCGGCGGTCTCCGTCCACACCGACAACGCGTCGAGGCCGGCCAGGGCGCGCCCGAACATGCCGAGGGGGGTGGGAGCGCCGCTCGTGTCCGGAAGGTCGGCGCTCCCGCGGCCCAGGCGATCCATCGCCCAGGCCTCGCCCTGCTCCGCGGCAGCGTGCAAATCCGTATTTTGCATAGCTTTGCTCATGAGGGTCTGGCGCCGCACCACATTCTGCTGATAGGGGGTCAGCTCTCCGCGTGTGACCCCGTTGTTCGGAGACCATCCGTCCGGCACCCCTCGGGCCAGGATGCCGCCGTCCTGGGCCACGTAGAGGCCAGACTCGTTCTTCGTAAACCGGAGCTGGGTCACCCCCGTGTCTCCGGGGCCGTCGACGGGCAGGACCTGCAGTCCGTCCCCCGTCTGGGACGTCGCCACGTCCGACGGGGGCTCCAGGTCAGCGGATGAACTGATTGTCCCCTCAGAGACGGTCCCGCCTCCTCCAAAGAGTTCATCGACCGTGAGGAATGGGGCGTCCCCGGTTGGGCTTGGGACGGAGACGTCCGCGTTGGGCCCCACGAGCCGGGTGCCGGTCTGGAGGGACGAAGACGCATCCGGGGATTCGGAGGCCCAGTGTTCGAGGAGCTGGGTGAGCTGTTCGGCGGAGGCCGGGACCTCCGAGCCCTCGTCCGCTTGGGCCCCAATTTGCAGCGCCTTGGCGTAGTGGACCTGCGCTTCCAGGGCGCGTCCCTGGCGCCACTGGTCGCCGGACAGCTCCCCGGCGTGTTCGGCCTCCATGTTGCCCACCAGGTTTTTCATCCCCTTCGATCCCGCCTCCAGCACGCGTTTGAGCACCTTCTGGTGGAAGGCGTATTTCTTGTACCAGTTGTCGGCGTTGTCGAAGTTGGGGCCGAAGTGCCGCTCCAAGTACGCCTGGCCATCCGCACAGGCCTCGGCGTCGGCCAGCAGGCTGCCCTGCCGGACGCATTCCTGCGCCACGCGCTCGGCCTGATCATCGGTGTAATCGGGCGGCTCGGCTCCCACCGCCACCGCATCCTCGCGGGCGAGTCGGTACGGATCCATCTCAAGGATGCCCCCTTCCCGGTATAGCATGTCCCCCCGCCGGTCAATGACGTCCTGGAGACTCGAACAGTCGCGGTCGTAGACGCCCGACCCCGATGGCGATCTGCCTTCGGCCCCTGGGGAGCTACCGGGCTTGACCGTACTAAAGGCGTCGAGCCGTTCGTCGAGTGCCGATAGGGACTCTCCCTCGTGCTCCTCGTAGGCCTGCTTGGCCCGGCGGGTCAATCGGTAATGAAGCGCCTCAGGAGCGTACCGGGCCTCGTACGACCGCTTGGCCTCCACGGCCCGCTGGTACCACGCGTGGATCTGATCTGCATACCCAAGCCAGTCCGTAAGGAGGGCCTTTGCCGGTTCATCCGAACCGTCCGGGACCTGCAGGATACTCGGGTCCTCCGGGGTCAACTCCGTGGCCCGTTGCTGTAGGAGCATCTCGTCGGTCCGATACTCCTCGATCCGTGCCCAGGGGAGCTGTACACTGGACAACATCGCGTAGTAGGTCCACCCCGATTCGCCATCGGACTGGTCCCACGGAAAGAGAAACGTCTCCTGTTCGACGTCGGCCGGTCGGGCATCCGTTCCTTTCCAGCTGGGGCCGCCCCCCTTCGGTTTCCCCTCGCGGATCCAGCGGTTCATTTCCCGCCAGTCCACCATTTTGCTTTTTCCGTTCTTATCGTATTGAATTTCGGCGCGAAGCGTGGTGCGGCCTCTTGCATCCTTCCGAAAGACATACACCCACGTTTCCCGGGCATAGGGATCCTTTGCACTGTTCTGTGGGGCCTGGCACGGAGCGTATTTTCCTAGCGCCTCGGGAAACTCCTCCTCAGCAGTCCGGGTCGGGTGAAAGTCGACGCGCTCGTAGAACTTGATGGCGAGGGCGTTGATGCTCGCCCGTTGACCAGTCGTAGTAGGAACTGAAACGAGGGATTCCATGGAAATGCTGTTGGCGAAAGAGAGGAAATCGAGAAGGAGAGGGGAGACAGAAGTGAATTGGGCGCTATTACAGGAGGCCACTCTCCGGAAACGTCACCTCTACCGGCCCAGGAGGGACCTCTTCGATTCGTGCCGTTCCGTCGCCGTCGAGCGTGCCCGATTGGGTTGAGCCGTCCGGAAGACGAATCTCGTATTTTTCACCAGCGGCCGCCGCCCCGAGCATCTGATTCTCAATCTCCACCGTGTCGACGAAGGTGAGCAGCCCCTTGCTTTTCGCGTCGCGCGAGTCGGCCTGCACCCCCAGCACGTCCACGGTATAGAAAAACCGCGGTTGGGCATACCCCTCCGGCGCCTCCCACTCGGGGACGATGTCCTCGGTGTCCCCCGGGTACTGAAACTGATACATCACCTCCACGGCCCCATTCTCTACCCGCGGCCGCAGCTGAGTGACAGGTTTGTGGGCCTCCCCTCGCGGGGCCTCCTGAAAGATCCGCACGACGGCCCGCTCTCCGTCCGGCGCCCCGCGGGCCTCCGCTGACAGGGTAAGGATGTCGCCCCGCTGGACGGTCTCCTGCGACCACCGCGGGCCGGAGACCCGCACCGGATCGGTAATCCGAACCGCCTCCGACTCGGCGGAGAGGCCGTGGTTCGGCATGTTCACCTTCGCCAGGAGGCCGCCTGTGGCCTCGGGGGGCACGCGGAGCTGGAGGTTCAGGTCCTCGCCCACGAGCTGGCCGTCGATCGTGTCGTGGACGGTGCCCTGGGCGTCGACGAGCT
>JAHENZ010000167.1 GCA_018609755.1 Salinivenus sp.
CGATGCGGTATCCACCGACGCCGACGCTGGGGGCTACGCGAGTAAACGCGGGATAGTCGAGGCCTTGGAGCAGGCGGTGCAGATTGTTGAGGTCTACGACCGAAGCCCCAACGGCAACGTACTTCATCCCCGTTGCACCCGTTGGCTCAGTTGTATCGGAGGGCGGAGTCGGGGGAGACGCTCCGTGGGCAAGAGGACAGCTAAGGAGTGCGCACAGAAGCAGTAGAGCGGAAACACGCATCACACAGAAGGGAGGACTTAGACACGTTCGACGACGCCAAAAAAAAAGGCAGCACGGAGCCGGAATCGGCTCGTGCTGCCTTCTGGGAAAAGAGGAGGAACGTTACAGCTGATACGCCAGATGGATGCGAAGCTGCGGGCCTCCGTAGTTCGGGGAATCCTCAATCGTGAAGTCGCGGAATCGGTACGTGAACTCGTCCTTGAAGGTATCGGTCACGCCGATTTCGTACCGGAACTCAGGCATGAGGGTCAGATTCGCCGGCAGCTCAATTTCCCCACCTACGCCAATATTGATTGCGTAGGAGGCGTCGTTCAGCGTCTCGTCGAAGTCGTTGCTGGCGCGCGGAATCGAGACCTGCGGGCCGAGGAGACCATAGAGCGAGACCGGATCCGTGTCGACCGGAATCTGATACCGGGCGTCGATGGGAATCTCGAACATCCAGAGGGTGAACTCCTCTCCCTGAATGATTTCGGATCCATCGCCCTCAAGGGAAGACGGGAAGCCATACGTTCCGGCCCGGCGGGCAAAGAAACCGGGGCGAATGCTCAGGTTGCTGAGGGGCTCGTTCGCAGAGACCGGCTGGTCGTAGGTAATTCCGAAGTGAACCCCCAGTGCACTGTCGAAGGAAGCCTGAGTGTCCCCGCCGCTGACGTCGTCAAGCGTTTCATAATTTCCGCCAAGTGAAACGCCCACTTGTCCCGGAGGGAGGCCGGGAATTTGTGCACTCGCAGGAGTTGCGAGGAAGCACGCGAGAACCGCGCAGAACAACCCGATTGGAAGGGCGCGAGAGTTGATATTCATAACGAAATTGTACGTTAGTCGTGGAAGGATCGACGCTGGAGGAAGTCACGTGGCATAGCCATACTAGGAAACCCAAGAACGAAGGAAAAGGCAACCGGTGTGTCCTGTTCTTGCGTGAATCCTCTCTATTATTTCGCAATTTTTGGGCCAAGATTCGAGATGTATCCCCTATATCGTCAGGAGGCGGATCTCACTCGCGGCGTATGACACTCAATCTTGGCTGTTCCTCTAACTGCGCTCCTGCCATGACTGTTACGGGGCCTTGCGCACAATCCGACAAAATCTCAGAGAACCTTTTATCCCAGGTGTGCCTCCGACGGGCCGACGGCGCATCGGGTCACGAGGATTTTTGGGCAAGGGCGTCCGTCGTGGTCGGGTCGTGAATCGTGCACAGGGCATACAGGCGGGACACCGTTCGGGCAAATTTTTCGGCAATGGCCTGGGCGACCCCGGCGTGCGCCTCGGGGGCAAACCAGACGTCCGGCGGCGTTTCGGCCGTGAAATACAGCGCAGGCGCCTCGTCGTGAAGGTATAGCACGTCGATGATCCGGAGCAGTCGGAGGGCGTCGTCCGTGTCGGCGATGGACACGTCCGAAACGAAGAGGTGGTCGACCGATGTGAGGGCGTCGATGAGTTGGGGATGAGGCATCTCCGTCGACCGCCGACGAAGATCGCCAAACGACCCCCAGTGCGAGGGGCCGTCCACGTCCTGGTAGACCGACCGTATGGCGGAGCGGGTGTGTTTGGGCGGACCAATCCATCCCTCGCCGGATCGGTCAACGTCCTCTTTCCGTCGGAAATCGGTGCCGTCGACCTCCACGATCCGGTACCGTTCCGCAAACTCGGATCGCAAAAACCGATGAAGGCGGCCACTGCTAAGCTGGGTCGAGAGGGAGGTCTCCGGCGTGACGTTGCTCGTGGCCACGAGGGGGACGTCCCGCGCCGCGAGCGTTTTCATGAATCCCACGAGACGCATCTCGTTGGCCGGGTCGTCGATCTCAACCTCATCGAGACAGCAGACATCGTTCTGATCGGCGAGGGCGTGGGCAAAGGCCGCTGGAGGCTCCGTCCGCCGAAAAAGCGTGCTGGAGTGCAAAAAGGCGCAAGCAACGTCAGGCGTGAGTGCGTGGTACACGGCCGCGAGTAAATGCGTCTTGCCCGTTCCTGCCGGGCCCACCAGGTAGAGGCCGTTCGGGGTAGAATCCTCCGATAGCCCGGCGAACCGCTTCATCTGTTCCAGGAACGACGGGCTATCCCGACAGGTCGACGCGAACCACCGCGTGGTGCTGAGGGCTTCCGCCTGGCTGGGGGTCGAGGGGACGTAGCTGTCGAATGTGGCCGAGTGGAAGCGGTCGGGCGGCGTCATTCTGAAAAATGCACAGACGGCGAGCAACGACGATTGCCGGAAAGGGACACGCGGCACGACGACACGTGTTTGCCGGGAAGATCCTCGTTCGGCAGCGAGCCGAAGCGGGAAAAAAAGAATGGCGACCCGCCGTCAAGCGGGCCGCCGAGAATCCACGAGGCCGGACCCGATGTTCTCGTCGGCATTACCCG
This sequence comes from Salinivenus sp., assembly GCA_018609755.1. Taxonomy (GTDB): domain Bacteria; phylum Bacteroidota; class Rhodothermia; order Rhodothermales; family Salinibacteraceae; genus Salinibacter. Next base: position 2,600 of record JAHENZ010000167.1, read on the forward strand.
GCAGGCTGTTTCTTTTCGTCCTCGTCGGACGAGGCGCCCATGACCGAGGCCACGGACTGATCGGACATCTCCACCTCGTCGTCGAAGAAGAGCACGAAGAAGACCAGTACGGCCCCAGCGAAGATGGCCGGAGCCCACCAGAAGGTGACCCACTGATCAAGCGACAACTGCTCGCCGGTGCGGACGAAGTTGAAGTACCAGCCCGCGAGCTGGGCGCCAATCAGCATGCCGGCGCCGTACGTGACGAGCACAATGAGGCCTTGCGCCTGTCCCCGGATGTCGTCGCTCGCCTTCTTATCCATGTAAATCTGGCCGGTGACGAAGAAGAAGTCGTAGCAGATGCCGTGGAGGGCAATGCCGGAGATGATCATCCACGTAACCACGTCGGGCGCCCCGAGGGCGAAGAGCCCGTAGCGCAGCACCCAGGCAAACATCCCGACCCCCAGCATCCACTTCACGCCGAGCCGTATGAAGAAGAGCGGCATTAACAGCATGAAGATGACTTCCGAAGCCTGTCCGATGGTCTGGACGGCCGCGACGTCCTGGAAGCCCGCATTTGCCAGAAAGGTCTGCGTGAAGTTGTAGTAGGCGGCCAGCGGAATCGAGATCAGGAAGGAGCTCGCGAGAAAGACGTAGAAGGACGGGCTCCCAAGCTTCGTGAGGGCATCGATTCCGGCGATGCTTCGGATGGAGACCTCTTCGCCCTCTGCGGGCGGAGGGGTATGCGGCAGCGTGAAGCTATACAGGCCGTAGATGGCGCTTACCCCGGCTGTGAGATAAAGGGGGAAGGTCGTCTTCTCCGGAATGACGCCTTCGGGAACGAAGTACGCCCCGACAAAACTCACGAGCAATCCTGCCACAATCCAGCCTACGGTGCCGAAGACCCGAATCACGGGAAACTGCGATTCCTGATCCGTCATGTTGTGAAACGCCAGCGTATTGGCCAGGCTCATGGTGGGCATGTAGCACAGGTTGTACCCCAACAGGATCAGGATGAAGATCGTGGGATAGCCGATGACGGACGGTGCCGCGAACATGAAGGCCGCGCCGAGCAGATGGAGCGCGCCCAGCACGCGCTGCGTAGCGAAATACCGGTCCGCCACGAGGCCGACGAAGAACGGCGCCACGAGCGCCGCAATGGGATTGACGGTGAAGGGCCAGTGGGTGAGGCCTTCCATGCCGTAGGCCGTCATGGTAACCGCGACGGTAGTGTACCAAGCGCCCCAGACGAAGAACTCCAGAAACATCATCGCGCTGAGACGTGCCTGAATCGAGCGATCCATATGTTCGGTGGGTAATCTATGAAAAACGCCGGACCCCACACGTTAAGAAAGGAGATTCTTCTGTACAAGCGCTTCCATTATTGCCGCTCCTCACGAATCGGAACGAGATGGAGAAGGAGATCTGATCTCGGTAATTTTGTCTCGTTCGGTACACCACAGTTCATGCGGAATCCCGAGGAAAAGAGACGGAAACGAAGCCAGTGAAGAAAAAAATGAACAATGATTCCGGCAACCAATAAGATGAAATCGATTTCAAGTAGGGGGGGGAAGCAGTCGGCCGAATCGTTTCGAACGATAAAATCACGGTACAATGTCGGTCACTATTCGATCGGTGGCGGAAGAAGCAGGGGTGTCGCCCGCAACCGTATCCCGCGTTTTCAATGACACCGCACCCGTCGAACAGTCCACACGAGAACGCATCCTGGATGCGGCCGATCGGCTCGGCTACGTGCCCAATGCTACGGCCCGTAGCCTGAGTATGAACACCACGAATACGTTCGGGGTGTTGCTTCCGTACCTCACGGGGGAGTATTTTCCGGAGGTGATTCGGGGGCTCGATGAGGCAGCTCAGAAGCACGAGCGGTTCTTGCTGCTGTCCAGCTCGCATCACACCCCCGACGACTTGAAGCGGGCGCTGCGCTCCATGTATGGGAGGGTCGACGGGCTCGTCCTGATGCTGCCCCAGCTTGCGGCAGCGGACTTCAAAGAGCATCTGCCCGAGGACGTGCCGGTGGTACTGCTCAACTGTGCGCCCGGAGAACATGATTACGGTGTTCTCTCCATCGACAACCAGGAGGGCGGACGGCTGGCCACGCAGCACCTCATTGAACAGGGGCACGAGCGCATCGGAATTATCACCGGCGGGCTTGCCAACTACGAGGCACGGGAACGCCTAGGGGGCTATCAGGCTGCGATGGAAGCGGCCGGGCTTCCCCAAAAAGACGAGTGGATTGCCACGGGAGACTTTAGCCGAGAATCGGCACGAGAGGCGATCGGACAACTTCTTGCGGCCGATTCCCCGCCCACAGCGGTCTTTGCTTCAAACGACTACATGGCGATGGGCGCGATCCACGCCCTTCGGGAAAACGGTCTCAGTGTGCCGGAGGACGTAGCGATTGTGGGATTCGACGATCTGCCCAGTGCCAAACACTTTACGCCGTCGCTCTCCACAGTGAATGCTCGAATGGGCGACCTTGGAACGCAAGCGGTTTCGATGCTTCTTTCCCTCATGGACAACTCGGTAGAGAATAACCAGCCGTCCCAGCGCGTTCAACAGCTCGATCCTCATCTGTGCGTGCGGGCGTCCAGCGGATACTGACAGACGGGGCACTCTCGGAGGTCGACGGGCGGGCCCAAGTAAGCCGGGCAAAAGTTCTGCGAGGACGCGTCTATCATTTCTGCACCCTCCGGTATAGCCCTTGGGACGCGGCTTGGGGCCTGCCGATGGCGATTCTCGAGGGTGAAGACCGATATCTGAGAGCCTGAGGCGTTCCGAGAGGTCGACGTGTACCGCCTCGGAAAATCCCCGAGGACCAGATCTGCGTCGCCCCATCGTTACTACTCGCATCCGTGCTGAACTCCCGGCTCTCGTCATTGGTGTACGATGCGTCGGGGAACGAATTCCACAGGCCCATCCTGTTCCGGTAGACAAAATCCTGGGCGGTGGCGTCCGCGTCCGGTCGGCGAAGAATCCAATTATCTCACTGTCGAGGGGCCCGTCGTTGAAATTCCGAGCGAGGGCTTTGGGGCGTTTGAGTAGTCTGCGGTGTCTCCACGGGGATAGAGAAAGTCCGGACGGTCAGTCCCGTTGAAATCCAGCAGACTTAAGAAGCGGTTTCAATTTCAGACGCAGCGAATATGACTGCTCAGAACGGCCGCAAAACGGCCACTCCAACTGTAGTGAGTAGACGCACAAGCTTCCGGTTGGCATCACTGTAGACATCATCAACTACGGATGTGGAGACGGGCGTAAATTGAAACAGGGTCTAAGGGTCCGTAGTGGGGCAGGAATCGCAGATCCGCATCCGTCCTACCGGTGCGGGGGGAAGTACTGGAGGAACGTGGACCTGTAGACCCACTCTCCGCCTCCAGGGTATCGGAGCCTGCTCCTCAGGTGTGGAGGATGCAATGGCACGACCCCCGTACCTTTCGTTAAGTGCAATTGTGAGAAAGGCGGAATACGCGGTCCCTGAGTGCACGACATTCACCCCAAAAGTGATGACCAGGGGTACGTCGAACGAAAGACGAGTCTCAGGAGAGAGGAAAGGCCAACTGAAACCGGGCAGCGGCAGTAGAGGAGGTTTAGTGACCTTGGACAACGACTCTGGCAGTTTCAAGCGCCGGTCCCCTGACGCCATAATCGTCCCCGGTTGCTGGCAGCGGTCGATCCCGAGCATATTGCGCGCAGGAGAAACAGACGGAAACAGCGTCACGACATCTGCGAGTTCTCGCGTTTCAGTTGCGCAAGCTCACTAGGAGAGCCAAGAATCCAATCAGGGGTATGAAGAAGCGAGAAGTGAAGAGATAAGTTCATTTCGGGGGCTGAGGTGATCGATCACATGGAAATTCAAAAAATGATATTTTCATAATATCATTTTACCCTTCTTTCATTCATTTCATATTCACACTTTTGGTTGATCGAGAGTTGTGTTTACAGGATCTCAAACTTTCCTTCTAAGAGCATCATAGCTGAAAGCGGTTTCCAACACGTGTGCGTAACATTCTTCCTCTTGAAACCGGCGGTTCTGGCGGAGTCCATGCTTCCGGAGCGGCACAACGTTGAAATCGGTTTCGGGCCTCGTCGTGGTCGGTCGAGGTGGTGCCTTCGATCCCTTTCCAATGAGCTACGATGACATGCAGCGATTATTACACCCTCCTTTTTCACTTACAAGCGCGTTCCGGGAGGCAGGGCGGTTTCTCCTTGGCGCAGCGTTTATCTTCGCCTTTTGCACAATGCCGGGGGCTGTGCTTGCTCAGGACGGTCCGACGGTGTCGGGAACGGTGACGGATTCGGAGAGTGGGGAGTCGCTTCCGGGCGTAAACATCCAGGTGGTGGGAACGCAGATCGGAACCACCACGGGAGCAGATGGGACCTACGAAGTCACGGTGCCGAGTGAGAATTCTACGCTCCGGTTTTCCTTCGTGGGGTTTAACACGCAAACTGTGGACGTAAATGGCCGCACGACCATTGACGTGGCCTTGGAGCCGTCGACCTTGACCGGCGAAGAGGTTGTAGTCGTCGGGTACAGCGAGCAACGTCGGGCCGACCTTACGGGATCGGTTCAGGTGGTCGATACGGAGAGTCTGGAGCAGATTTCGAGCGGGCAGATCTCGGATAAGCTTCAGGGGAACGCGGCCGGTGTCAGCGTGATCTCGTCCGGACAGCCGGGTCAGGAGCCACAGATTCGGATTCGTGGAATCAACACGTTCGGCAATAACACACCGCTGTTTGTTGTGGACGGCGTGAGTACGCAGTCCATTAACAATCTCAATCCGAATGACATCGCCTCCCTTCAGGTGTTGAAAGACGCGAGTGCTGCGAGTATTTACGGGGCACGAGCCGCAAACGGCGTCGTCATTATCGAGACGAAGCAGGGAGAAGGCGACTTGAGCGTGAACGTCAACTCTTCGGTCGGCGTCTCCCAGCAGCCGGATGAGGACCCCTGGAATATCGCGAGCCCGCAGCAGCACGCGGAGCTCGAAAGGCTCGCATTGTGTAACTCGGGGTCCGATCTAGAGCATCCGCAGTACACCTTCAATGGATGCGACGGCAACGTAGAGCTTCCGAACTACATCCTGCCGGCAGGAGCGGACGAGGCGAATGAAGACAATTATTTCCTGATTCCGCAGTATACGGATGCCTCCTAGCTCGAAACCTTCAATCACATCGTTCGGGCCAACCAGCAGGGCACGAACTCGTTCGACGAAATCATGCGGACCGGGGTCGTGAC
>JAHENZ010000168.1 GCA_018609755.1 Salinivenus sp.
ATGGGGGCAACCCCATGATCGTGGAGGAGACCGATCAACAGATCAAGAGGGCGTACGACATGGACCGGGCGTGGGCGGAGATGCCCACCGATGAGGACACGAACGAGAACCCGGCCGACGACGCGGTATTGGCCCACTTCGTCTACGGGGCCCAGCAGCAGCGACGCTACCTTCGGGGCCGCTACCGGCGGGCACGGGCAAACCTGCGGCGTCTCTTTCGGGACGAAGCGCTGGTCGACGCGTTTGTGCTCGACGCCCTGCGGGTCGACCCCAAGAACGAGGACAACCGCCGGCTCCTCACGCAGTTTTTCCGGCTCTTCCCGCGGTGCGTGGACGCCGGGGCCGCCGGGGGCGTGAGCGCGATGATGGAGCAGGCGGGCATCCTCCGGTCCATGGGAACGGCCGACGTACCGACCCAGCCGCTCGATGAGGCCGCAGACCTCCCGCTGGCAGAGGCGGCCGGGAGTCCGGCCTTCAAGGCACTCTTCAAGCTCGCCCAATCGTCGCCCAAGTTTGCGCAGATGCTGGCGCCGTCGCTCGCACCGGCCGTCGTCTCGTGGGCCGCCGGGCGGGAGGTGTCGCTGTTCGATGTCTCGCCGGAAGGCCAGGTGCCGGCCATGATCGCCGCGATGCGGGTGCACGCGAGCTGGAAGCCCGACCATCCCGGAGAGGCCATGGCGTTGCAGGTCGAAGAGAAGACGACTCAACAGTCGGGCACGCCTCGGCGGGGCGTTCGTGTGGCAGTGGAGGGCGAGGACGCCTACCAGGTGACGGCCGTCCGCGAGGCGGCGCCGGGGACCTCCGGCGACGGCGCTCCGGCCGCTTCGCCGGACGGGTCCCCGGGACGCTGGACGGTACGGGCCGGGAGCTCCGTGCAGTCCCACCTGGATGAGATGGACGAGGATTTGCGGCGCATGGGCGTGGGACTGGACGCGGTCGGGGTTCTCCTCGGCACCTACGGCGTGATCAACAGCCTGAAAACCGACACCTTTGGCGGCAAAGAGGCCGTCGACACGGCCAAGACCGTGGCCGAGGCCGGCGGGATCTACGCCGAGCTCCGACGGATGGCCCCCACGGCCGGTCGGCTGGCGAGAGTGGCGTCGGCGTTCGATCTTGTGGGCTCGACCATCGAGGCCTTCGAGCAGGCCACCGATGCCGACGCGCGGGGCCAGGCCGAAGTGCACGATCCCAATGTACTCGGGACCCTTGGGGCGAGCGCCTCGGCCCTGTCGGCCGGGGCAGCCATCGTGGGAATCGCCTCCGGCGGAACGGCGCTCCTGGCGGGTGTGGTGGGCGCCGGCCTCGTCTGGGCGGCGGAGTGGGGGGACGAGCAGCAAAAACAGGAGAGCGACCCGCTGTGGGACTGGCTGCCGAAGACGACCTGGGGCACGAAGTCGCGGGCCGACCTCGACGCGGTGTTCGACCTGGTGCGGCCGGGCGCCGACCGGGACGCGCCCTCCCTCACGGATCCGACGGGACCGGGCACCGGTGGGGTCTCCTCTACTGGCTCCGCGGACCTCTTCTCGAACTCGGATGAGGAGGTCTCCGGCCTGCTCCGGGGGTTGCGCCGGGAGGCGGACGCCTTTACCGAGAAGGGGTTTGACTTTCCGGTGAGCGTCTCTCCGCGCACGGCCGGCGGGCAGGTGGTGGGCCTGAGGCTAGACGTGGCGATTGGCTACCTTCCCCCCTTCGGAACGCTGATGGTGGATGCGACGATCACGAGTGGCTCGGGTCCTCAACAGGCGTCGGTGAAGTGCGCAGTCCACTATTCAGAGACGGCCTCTCCGGGCACGTCTCCGGAACTGTGCTACCGGGTGATGCCCGACAGCGAGCACCTCGCGGTGCCGAGCGCTGAGGAGATGAAACAGGCCGACATGCCCTTCGGGGAGTGGATCCAGGAGGCCGAGTGGGCGCGGGCCCCGGAACTGCCGATGACGACGGAGGCGGGAAATAAGCGGTGGGCCGACCGGACGGCGGTGTGTGTCGGCCAGTGGAGGCCCCACGAGAGCTACGGGGAGGGGGGGTGGAAGAAGGCGCAGGACTACATCGAGGCGGAGGCCGGAAGGGTGGAGTCCGGAGACGACCTCTGGGGGGCGGACCTCGCGCAGTGGATGCTGCAGGGGCTGGAGGATGTTGTAGAAACGCCCACGAACGCCGACGAGAAGCGGAAGGAAGAGATGCTTCGGCGATTGCTGCAGCCGGACGAGGCGGCGGTGCTCGGGTTCGACTCCGCGGCGGTGGAGGGCCCGCTGGAGGCGATCCTGCGGAGTGGGGCGTTTGAGATCGAAGGGTACGTGTCGTTCAATCCCCTTCAGCCGTTCAATCCAGTCCCGACGATTCCGGAAGGAGATCCAGCCCAGCAGGAACGGATGCTTGCTCGATCTCGAATTGAGTACAGCTATCCGGAGTAGCATCTCCTTAACGGCAGCACTTGACTCGGGCCAAATCGACGCTCTGCTATGCTTCGTTCACGGTGTTCCTGGTCGGTTGTAAGGAGCGAGATTCTGCTTTTACTGTTCGGGAGTCTCCTCGCGACCGGATGTGGTTCGTCCCCGAAAAGTAGCGAAGCAAACGGGAGGAAGGAGAGGTCAGAACAACAAGCAGCGATACGGACCTGTACGGCAACCGAAGGGCCGGCTCAGTACGAAATGAAGTTGTTTCTGAGGAGATTTGAGGGGTATTTTGAAATGAAGATCAATGGGTTTCCGGTCGAGCGGCTGCCCGGAATGTCGAGCATGACCGCTGAGGAGATAACCGAGGACTTGAACATGGCACTTGTGGGAGAGGGAAACCAAGCCAGCGTTGAGGTGATGCCGTTTATGAGGGCAGTCGGAAAGGGGTTGAATGTCGGGACCGTGAGGATGAGAGCGGAGGTGCGGTGTAACGACAGCTTGCTCGTGGGAGGCAGGATCCCAAAGGTCCAAGTCGACAGCGCCTACGGGGAGTGGACGAAGCGGGCGAGGGAGAAGTGGGAGGCCTACCAGGCCAAAATGAGCAGCTCTCAGGAGGCCCTTGACTCGATCCGAGCGTGGGCGTCGAGGCATCCGCTCACGGTGTCGACCACCTTCGACAACGAGGCGGGCCCGGACTTCAGCCGGATTTTCGAGGAGGCGCCGGTGATTGAAGACACGTCTCGTCTGAAAGACTACGCGATGCGGTTGCGCGACCTGATGGCCCGGAAAGACACCGCGGCGCTGGTCGAAGAGTTTGCCCCGGAGATCCGGTACTCCTACGAGGCCGCCGGACGAGAGGATCAGTCCTACCAGGTGTTTGAGGCGAGGTACAAAAGGCAGCTCGTGCCGGAACATCCAGAAGAAGAGCTTCACCTCAGGCGGGATCGGATTCAGCTACGC
>JAHENZ010000169.1 GCA_018609755.1 Salinivenus sp.
AGCAGATTCCGCGCAGGAGATACAGACGGAAATACCGATCCGTGAGAACGTACCTAAACGACTTTTTTCAGCCTGTTGAGAACCGTGCGCAGCTAAAATCGAAACCAAACTTCAGAAACTTATTCACGGATCGGTGGCGTCCCGATCTCTGCGAGTTCTCGCGTTTCAGTTGTGCAAGCCCACTAGTGGTCAGTCAAGCCGAAGGCGTCGGGTGCCGAATTGAATACGCCCGCTTGAATGATGCTTCAACGACCTGAATACCGTTCGTTGATCGGGGCTCTACTCGAAATGGAAAACTTGACGCACCACTAGATCTAGTGGATCGTTCCAGATGAATTTACGGGTTGAAGTCGCGATCTCAAAATTCCCAAATTTCGGCACGTCATTTCGAGCATGGCAATCTGAGATTGCCTACGTCGAGAAATCTTCCAGACGAAGCCGCCGACTTCGGGGAGGCTTCTCGACTTGGCCATCTAGATGGCCTTGCTCGAAGCGACCTGCTTGAGGAATTTTGAGATCGCTTGAGACGTAAAAATGACGTGTAACAGTCCACTAGGCCCCTATGACGCGAGAATTACGCAGGCTCGCCTGCGTCCAACAAAAACCGCCCGCCTTGGGGGCAATCCCAAGACGGGCGGTTCGTCCTCCTTCATGGAGACGAGAGGTTACGAGACCGGCTTGTACTTTAGAAGAAGGCCGCGAAGCTCCTTTACTTCCTGGGCCGAGGCCGTGGTCGACGACGACCAATTGTCCCCGTTCTCGGATCCGGTCGTGTGCTCCGTCTCACCCGTTACGCGGATTGAGACCGGCGCCATGAGGATGCCGTCTGCGCCCCGCTCGCGAGCCTTTTCGATTAGCTTGCGCTGCATCTTTTCGGAGCGCATGAAGAGGTGGTTGTCGCCTTCCACCCGCATCTCGCCCATCACGGTATAGGGGCGGGTCACGTCAGCCTCGTCGAAGAAGAGGTCGACCTGTGTCGTGGCAGGATAGGTGGAGCCGACGTAGTCGGTGGTCATGCAGCCGGTGAGGGCCAAAACCAGCAGGATGAAGGAAAGGCGTGTCATAAGAGGCTCCGCACAGCGGCGAGAGACGAAAAAAAGTGAGGACGCAAGAAACGAATACCCTGAGGGCCTGTGCTCAGCAACTGGCGCGAGCGGGATGCGCTAAATGCCTCGTCCTGGGAAATGGACAGTCCAGTCGTAGCGTCAGGCGTAGATTTGGAAGCACACTCCAGATTTTCACTCACGACGGTACGGGTTCCATCTGACGGGAACGGTCTATCCGACACGGAAAACGGGACGGATCATGAGCACCGAGCCGTTTGATTGACGGGAATGGCGACCGTACATTTCCCCGCCGGGAAGGCCTACTGGTTCAAGACAAACGCTGACGTTCCGACTCATGTGCAGATTGTACGGGTTGCAGGCCACGCATCCGAGCCGCGCGGCCTGCGAGCTTCTCGACGCCCAAAATGCGCTCATCCAGCAAAGCGAGACGGACGCTCGCGGCCTCTCCAACCCGCATGGGTGGGGCATGGGGCACGTGGCCAACGGCACGACCGCTTGCATTCGGCAGGTTGAGCCGGCGTCGGAAAGTGCCGAGTATCGAAAGAAGGCACTCCTTACGGCGGGCACCACCGTTCTCGCCCACGTCCGCCGGGCTACAGTGGGAGAACCAGAGCACGAAAATACGCATCCGTTTCGGCGCGGCTCGTCCCTTCTCGTTCACAACGGCCACGTGCCCGCCTTCGATCGGGTGCGGCCCCGCCTCCTCGATCGGCTGGACGAGGACCGGCGCCGATCCATCCGGGGCAGCACGGACAGCGAGCACATCCTCGTGTTGCTCCTGCAACTTCGGGAGGAGCAGCCGGACGGGCCCCTCCACGTCATCACGCGTCGGGCAGTGCATTTGATACAAAACTGGGTACGGAAGGAGGCCCCTACCGCAACGGTCGAGGCGGTCGACGCCGACACGAGCACGCTCGGCCACGACAATCTCGAAGGTTGTCTGGGGCTCAACCTGCTATGGACGGACGGCGAGACCCTGAGTGGGGCCCGACTCAATCGGACGCTCTGGTCGCTCGAGCGCGACCACGTCCACATGTGCTCCCTCTACGACGAGGACGACGTCGACCTGCTCGACGACAAGCCGTATCACTCGACCACCCTCGCGTCCGAGCGCCTCACGGATGAGGACTGGATCGAGGTGCCCAACGGTTCCGTCTTTCGCGTCGGCACGGACGGCATCCTTCACCTTGAGGGTTTGGATGCCGCCGGTTGAGCTGTGCGGCGGTTTAGCTTTAATCTGATGTCCGTTCCTGAGCAGTTCTTTCATCGCGCCATCCTCTTTGTGAGTGTGTTTTGCCGGGAGGTCTCGGCAACGACTTCACGCAACGCAGTACACACGGCCCGAGAACGTCTCGCTCCTGTCCTGCCGGTCCGAATTCCCCTTGACGCAGGGAACCCGACCCCCCCTCGGGAATAAAGGGTTTCTGTCTATACTTACTAATTGGTAAGGAGCCGATGCCCGTGTCCCCGGATCCAGCGACGACCGACCGCCCCGACACTGCCGAGCGGATTCTCGACTGTGCCCAGGAACGACTGCAACGGCGAGGCTACAACGCTGTCAGCTACGGGGATCTGGCTGAAGAGCTCGATCTGACGACTGCCGCCATTCACTACCACTTTCCGTCGAAGGGCGACCTCGTGCAAACGCTGGTCCGGCGCTATCGTCGCACGAGTGCCCAAACGCGGAACCGTCTCCGCGAGAAGAACGACACCCTTCGCGAGCGACTCACGCAGTACGTCGATCTCTTCTCCGGAATCATGGACGGGGGCGGCCTTTGTCTCTGCGGCGTCCTAGCGGCCGACGAGGACACGCTTCCGGACGAGGTGCGCCGGGAGGTTCGCGGGTTCTTTGACGACCAGGAAGAGTGGCTCACCGAGATCATTGCGGCCGATACGACAGGGGGAGGCAACCTACAGGGATGCGACTCGGCCCGGGCGGTCGCCCGGCTGTTTCTGGCTGCGGTCGAGGGCGCCATGCTCACGACGCCGAACCGAGACCCGGCGACGTACACCGAAACGCTCCACACCCTCGTCGACTCGATTGTAACGTAAGCCCTCCTTTTTCCACCGATGGAGAGGAAAAGGGAACTTCCGTTCTATTCCTGAATACTTACCTACTAGTAAGTAAGTATCTGGTCGGCTCCGGTTTCGATCGGAGGGCTCATACGAGCTAAGACCTTCCCGACATTCGTTCACTCAACAATTCAGCCTCTCAATATGGCTACCTCCACTGCCCAACAGACCGACCACGCCGAACAGGTCCACGACAAAGCGAAGCAGGCGCTCGGCTTCGTGCCGAACCTCATCACGGAAATGACGAAGGAAAACCCGGCCGTCGGGGACGCCTACCTGACCGCCACGGGCATCGTTGAAGAGGGCGGCGTGCTCTCTTCCGCGGAGCAGCAGGCCGTCATCCTGGCCATTTCCAGCTACAACGATTGCCACTACTGCACGAAGGCCCACGCCGTAGCCGGCAAGCAGGCCGGCCTCGACGCCGAGACTGTCGACACAATCAACGAAGGCGGCCTTCCGAACGACGACCGGCTGAAAAGCCTCGTGCGGGCAACCCGTCGCATCCTGGGGAAGCGCGGTTGGCTCTCCGACGGGGACGAGGCGGAATTCGCCGACCTCGGCCTGGAGCGTCCCGAGTTCTACGAGATCGTTGCACTCGTGGGCATCAAGACGATGAGTAATTACGTGAACCACATTGCTGAGACGGAGGTCGACGAGCCCTTTCAGCAATAGGCTGTGCGTTCCGTTCCGCGCGACTGGTTGTCGTGCAGCGCCGATTCCACGGAGGTCGTGGAGTCGGCGCTTTTTTTTGGCTCGTCGTGTCTCGAAACGGTACGCGAGCGAAGGCGAGTACTCAAGAGAGGTCTCGTGGCCTTACCCGGCAAGTAGTCCTGCCCCGATGAAGGCGGCGGCTGCCAGTCCGGCCTGCACAAGCGCGTAGGGCATCTGTGTGTTGACGTGGTCGACGTGGTCGCAGGCCGCGGCCATCGAGGAGATGATGGACGTGTCGGAGAGGGGAGAGGCGTGATCACCGAAGATGCCGCCCGAGAGCACGGCCCCCAGCAGCAGCGAGGGCGGAAGCTGGAGGCCCTGGGCCAGCGGCATGGCCACTGGAATGAGGATGGCGAAGGCCGTCCACGACGAGCCGAGCGTGAAGGCCACGAAGCCCGTCACGACGTAGACGAGAACGGGCATCCACCACGCGGGGCCGCCCCCCTCCACCAGTCCCACCACGTACGTCCCCATCTCCAGTGCCTGCGACACCTGCCCCAGCGCAAACGCGAGCACAAGCAGGAGCGTCACCGGCACGAGGCCCGACGCGCCCGTCAGTACCCAGTCCATAGCGTCGTTGAGCGAGAGCGGAGCGTCGCCCCCGGGAGGCGGCACCGTGTACAGGAGGAGCGCCGTCCCCACCGCCGTCCCGACGGCCCACAGCACGGCCGTCGACCCGCTGCCGTCCATTAGGGAGCCGCCGCCGGTGACGACGAGTCCCACGAAGATCATCGCGACCATAACGACTACTGGCAGCAGCAGGTTGCGGGCGCGGGGCACTACGTCCTCAGACGGATCGATGCGGGCCACATCCTCGTCGACCATCGGCTGGGCCTCGGGGCGCAGAACCTGCCCGGTCGACTCGGCCCGTTCCTCCGCCCGCCGCATCGCCCCGAACCTCCACCCCGTGAGGGCCAACAGCAGCGAAAACCCGATTGCAAAGAGGGCAAAAAAGTTGAAGAGCACCGCCTGGGCCAGTACCGACACGGCGGACACGTCGAGGTCCTGGGCCGCGAGCAGGCCCAGCACGAAGGCTCCCCATCCGTTCAGCGGAATCGACATGCAGACCGGTGCGCAGGTCGCGTCGCAGTAGTAGGCCAGTTTTTCGCGAGGGAGGTTGAGACGATCAAAGAGCGGTCGGCTAACGGCCCCGACGGTGAGGGAGGAAATGTTCGACTCCACGAAGAGAACGACCCCGACGCTCCAGGCCAGCAGCTCGGCGCCGCGCTGGCTCTCGCCCCATCCTTGCCGCCGCGCCCACTCGATGAAGCCCTGTACACCCCCGGACGCCTGGACGAGGGCGATCAGGCTTCCCACCAGCAGGCAGAAGAGGAGGATGCGGACGTTGCTCTCGGTGGCGAAGACGGCCACCACCTGGTCGGCCAGCTCCCGAAGCCCGAGTACCGGATTTCCTCCTACGAGAATCGTGGTGCCCAGCCAGAGGCCCGCGAAGAGCGACAGGTAGATCTGGCGGGTCCACAGGGCCAGTGCAATCGCCACGACGGGCGGCAGTAGCACAATCCAGTCCATTCGAGAGACGTGCCTTCAATCCAAGAGTAGCAGTCCCGATGCGTATCACCAGACGCGCGCTCCGTTCCTGGCATTCTACCTCACTGGGCAGCGGCGTGCCTCGGTGTGTGGTGGACGTTCAGCATTGATGCGTTACCCGCACGGCCTCACCCAAATGACAGTCCTATCGCATCCGGCGGACAATCTCATAATCCCACACAGATGTCCTAGAGCGACGATGTAGTCAGAAATTAGGCTCAGGGGAACCTCATAAACACATTCTAAGCCTAGTGCTCAGTCAAGCTGAGGGTGTCGAGTGTCGAATCGTACTCTGTGTCTGGAGGTTGTTGGTTGCTACGAAGTTACGATTCGATGTCCAACGCCCAACCCGACACGGGGAACGTGACGCAGCACTAGTCCCGAGTGTGGTGAGGACGGTCCGCCGTTTGTGCAGAGAACGCTCTCTCCAAGGAGAGGTAGACCTGTCCCAGAAGGAGGGGCACGATGCTCGAGATCCCAATCAGCAGCCATCCATTCAGTCCCGGCGGCACGACCGAGAGAATGGTGGCCAGCGGGGGCCAGTACACCGCCAGCAGGAGGAGGGCCAGACAGAGGCCGAGGGCACCCCACACGTAGGGCGTGCGGGTGATTTCGTTGTCGAACCACCCGCTGTCGGGGCTTCGCATGTTGAAGACGTGGAGCAGCCGGCTGATGGAGAGCGTGAGGAACGAGACCGTGACAGCGCGGTCCGTCGTCATTCCCAGTGAGCCCAGCGCCACGGCGAACGCTCCGAGGATGGTGAGAGCAATGACCACTCCATACCCCCCGATGAGACCCCAGTGATAGGGCGTAATCACCGACTCGGTCGGGGCGCGGGGCGGTCGATCCATCGTCTCCTCTGTGCCACGTCCGACGCCGAGGGCCAGGGCGGGAAACACGTCGTTGAGCACGTTGAGGTAGAGGATCTGCAGTGGAAGGAGGGGCAGCGGAAAGCCGAACGTGGCGGCGGCGCCCACGGCCAGGATCTCCCCGACGTTGCCCGAAAGCAGGTAGACGACGAACTTCCGGATGTTGTCGAAGATGATGCGTCCCTGCCGGATGGCCGCTACGATCGAGGAGAACGCATCGTCCTGCAGCACCATGTCGGCGGCCTCTCGGGCCACGTCGGTGCCCCGCTTGCCCATCGCCACACCGATGTCGGCGCTGCGCAGAGCTGGGGCGTCGTTCACCCCGTCGCCGGTCATGGCCACGACCTGTCCTGAGGCCTGGTACAGGTCCACGAGGTCGAGTTTCTGCTTCGGCGTCACCCGCGAAAAGACGGCCGTGTGGCGCAGCTGCTCGCGGGCGTCCGCGTCCAGGTCGTGAATCGAGGCGAGATCTTCTCCTCTCTCCACCGTGTGCTCGTTCATCTGGATCCCGACGGCCTCGGCAATGGCGCGAGCCGTCTCCGGGTGGTCCCCCGTGACCATCGCCACCCGAATGCCGGCCTGTTGGCAGCGCTCGATGACCGGTCGCACGTCCGTCCGCGGCGGGTCGAGTAGGCCCACGAGGCCGATCAGCCCGAGATCGTCGTACGGGTTCGCGTCCGTGTCGGGCACCATTTTTCGGGCCAGCGCAAGCACCCGCAGGCCGTCCTTGGCCAGGGTTTCACTGCGTTCGATCCACTGCCGTCGAGTCTCGTCGTCGAAGGGGACGGTCCCTTCCGGACCGAGGACGTGGGAGCACACGTCTATAACGGCTTCGGGGGCGCCTTTTACGGTCACCAGCACGTCGTCGGCCCCGTCGTGGTAGGTGGCCATCATGTTCGTGTCCCGGGTAAACTCGACCGTCCGCAGGAGCGGATACGTCTCCAGGAGTGACGCGCGGGAGGACCCCGCGTCCGCCCCTAGCTTCAGAAGCGCCAGCTCCAGTGGATCGCCCGTGCTCTGCGTCGGGTCGTTCGGGTCCCGCTCGGCGCCGTTGCAGAGCGTGCCTACCTCGATGGCCTGCCGGAGGCGCTCGTCGTCCGTCTCGGGGAGCGGATCGAGATCGACTGTACGGTCGGCCATCACCAGCCGGTGCGCCGTCATTCGGTTTTCGGTGAGGGTCCCCGTCTTGTCGGTGCAGATGAGGGTAGTGGCCCCCAGCGTCTCGACGGCCGACAGGCGCCGAACGTAGGCGTTGCGACGCAGCATGATCCACATGCCGTGGGCCAGCGCGACGGTGGCCACGATGGGGAGGCCCTCCGGAATGGCGGCCACGGCCAGGGCAATGCCCGTTTCCACCATCAGCAGGAGGGGGCGGCCCGCCAGCAGTCCGGCACCGGCCACGGCCGCGGCAATCCCGATGGTGAGCCAGACGAGGCGCCGTCCCAGCTGGTCGAGTTTCTGTTCCAGCGGCGTGTCGCCTCCCTCGGCGGTTTCCACCATCTCGGAAATGGCCCCGAGCTCCGTGTCCATTCCCGTCGCCACCACAACGCCCTGGGCTGTACCCTCCGTTACGGCCGTGCCCTTGTACGTCATGCACGACCGCTCGGCAAGGGGCGTCTCCGGCGCCACGGGCTCGGAAGTCTTGGCTACGGGCACCGACTCGCCCGTGAGAGCCGATTCGTCGACCTGCAACCGGTCGACGTCGAGGAGGCGCAGGTCGGCGGGGACCAGGTCCCCTCCTTCTAGGTGAACGACGTCACCCGGGACCAGCTCCTCGGCCGCAATGACATCGGAGGCTCCGTCGCGCTGCACACGGGCGGTGACCTGCCCGAGTTGCTGCAGGGCCTCCATCGAGCGGACGGCCCGCCACTCGGTGAAAAACCCGATGGCGGTATTGATCGCGAGGACCGCGGCAATAGCGAGGGCTTCGATGGTCTGTCCGAAAAGAAACGACACTCCCATCGCCACGACCAGCAGCAGAACGACCAGGCTTTTGAACTGCTCCCACAGAATGATCGCAACGCTCCGGTGTTCGATGTCCCGCAGACGATTCGGGCCGATCTCTTCCAGCCGCCGCGCGGCCTCGTCCGCATTGAGGCCCGCTGCCGACGCCCCAACCGAGTCGAGCACCTGTTCCGATTCTGAACTCCATGGGAGTTCCTCGGATGTCGACACGTTTTTGGGGGGCGCGGGAGTAGAGGGGGCCGGATCACTCATGACGAGAAAGGGCGAGGGAAAACTGCATGAGGCAACCCAGGGGTCGTACGGAGCGCTCCGATCGCGTACGTCCGGAGCGAGGACCGTCGAGGCGGAAACTGCCCCGAGCGGTCTTCGATCCACAGTGGTGGGGTCACAGCCGTTCCCTTTGTTCTTTGAATACGAAGCGCCTCAGGTCGTTGGAGCTGACAGCCATCGCCCTGCGGGCTATTGCGCGGTATAACCGCCGTCGATGATTATCTCCGAGCCGGTCATAAACGTCGATTCGTCGGAGGCTAGAAAGAGGATCCCATTGGCGAGGTCCTCTGGTTCTCCCACGTGGCCGATGGGGGGAAGCGCGTCGAGCTGTTGCGGCCTTCCTCGACATCTCCCTCCCGGCTCGGAAACTCCTCGGCCAGGCGCTGTGCGGTGGCCTTGCCGATTCCGTGTGCTCCACCGGTTACAATACTCGTTTTTCCTTCAACGCGTCCCATAGTGTCAGTCCTGTTTGTTCGTATGATATGAGTGATATGAGAAGGGAAATGTGGGGAAATGAGCGACAGTCCTCCCACCTTCTATCATACAAGGAACGACACAGAGGACGGGGGTTTGGCAGGGATTGCCCCACCTCGGCGTGCCGTTTTTTTGGGCGAGCAGGTAGTCTCGCCGGGGCGCGTCAGGTGATTGGCAAGAAGCGGCAGGTCAGTCGTTCGGCAGCGGCACGAATCGGGCATTTTCGGGCGGTTTCAGCTTCGATTCGTCGAACGGGCGCCGGTACGAGATGCTGTCGGCATTCGCCTCATTTCGGAGCGTGTCCCCAATGCCGCTCTCCTCCGAGTATGAGTAGCCTTCGAAGCGGGTGGGCACGGTGAGGCCGTGGACCGTCGTGTAGTTCTGGTAGTCGAAGAACGTCTGCGGGAGGTCCGCACCGGGAGGCACGTCCTGGCCGTAGCTCACGGTGTAGCGGATGGCGTCGACCTGCCCCGAGTTCTTGTCGAGGTAGAGCGTGTAGGTATCCCCGGGGGCGTCCCCGGTGCCGCGGTCAAACGTGATTTCGACCATGTCGTGCGGCTCGCCGTCGATCGTGTCGTCGGGCAGGGTCGCGTAGTTGACGCCCGGGTCTGCGAAGACGAAGGGGATCTGCTGGAAGTAGAAGCCGGTGAGTGCCCAGAAGCGGGGATTGGGTTGCTCCAGCGTGTCGGGCGCAATCCAGGCTCGCTCGCCGGTCCACGCGAAGCGCGCGTCCACCGGCTGCGCATTGTCGTACGAGCCCACCGTCAGCAGGTCGTGGTAGGCCCGGCGTGTCTGGTTGTCGACCACCATGAAGGACTTGAAGCGAAGATCGATTTCCGTGTTGGCGTACTCCCAGGTGTAGGAACTGGTGGGGGCTCGGTACCAGGCCGCCAGTCCGCCGTGGGCCTCGATGGCTCGAAGGACGCGCTTGCCGCCCTCGTTCTGGGCGAGACGGTTTCGGGCGGCCTCTACGCGGCGCTGGACCTCCTGCTTGGGAACGACGATAGCGTCCGCCGATCCGGAGGAGTCGCCATTTCCGCCGCAGCCCACCAGGGACAAGGCGAGGCCGAGGAGGAGAGCACTGAAGGAGCAAGATCGAAGCGAGCGAGCAGAGGTCACGGGGGCAGGGGATTGAAGGGAGAGGCTATCGAAGCTGGATGATGTCGTGCTGTGCAAACAAGCCGCCGATGTTTCCACTCACGTCGAGGTCGGCATACACGGAGGGAGGAATACCGATGTCGCCCAGATAGAGATCGCCGACGGCCGATCGTGCAGCGGGCGCATCGAGTCCACACTTGGGAAGGGCGAGGGTGAGGGTGGCCTCCGCGTGTACGGTCGTGTCGCTGGGCACGCCGGTCGTTGCGTTGAGGCCGGAGGGCACGTCGAGGCTCAGGACGGGGGCGCCGTGCCAGATCACCTGATGGATGCGGTCGGCCATCTCGTCGTCAGGTTCGCCGTCGAGGCCGTAGCCGATGATCGCGTCCAGGAGGAGGTCGGCGTCCGGCAGCGCGTCGTCCGGATCCATATGGGCAATGGGGACCTCCATTCGTTGCAGGAGCGCCAACTGGTGGGCGGGGATGCCGGAGTACTCGTTCGGTGGAGCGGTTGTCGCGACCGTTACAGAGGCGCCCCATCCGTGCAGTCGCCGCGCCGCCGCGAGCCCGCCGCCTCCGTTTCCCCCGGTTCCGCACACCGCGAGGATCGAGTGCCCCAGTGCAGTGCCCTCCAGGAATCGCTCGCGGGCGAGGTGGGCGAGATGCCGGCCCGCATTCTCCATCATCTGGAGCAGATGGACCCGGTACTCTTCCGTTGCGAGGCGGTCGACGGTCCGCATCTGTTCGGCCGTGATGCAGGGAATGGGGGGGCTACCGGACGCCGTCATGAAGCAGAAGCCGTTCCCAGAGTGAAATCGAAAGTGCTTTGCCTTATCACCCGGCTGCAGCTCAGGCGTTTCCTCTCCTTTGGAGGCGTCAGACGGTTCTGGCGACGACGTTACGCTTCGATGCCCGCAAAGAGGTTGTTCAGCGACTCGGCAAGGGTGGGGTGCGCGTACGGGGCTTCCTTCAACTGCGTCACCGGCAGGTCTCCCATCATAGCCGTCTGCAGAATCGACATCACTTCGCCGCCTTCAATGCCCAGAATGGCGGCGCCCAGGAGTTGCTTCGTTTCGGCGTCCACGACGGCTTTCATGAGCCCTCGCGACTCGTTGACCTCCAGGGCCCGCGCCACGTGTGTCATCGGCATTTGCGCCACCTCCACGTTGAGTCCTTCATCGCGCGCTTGCTCTTCGGTGAGCCCCACCCGCCCGAGCTGCGGGTCGGTAAAGAGCGTGTACGAGACGATGCGGTCGTCCGTAGTAGCGGGGGATCCCGAATCTGCTGGGCCGGCTTCGTCGAGCATGTTGTCCCGCACGATGCGGTAATCATCATAGGAGACGTGCGTGAAGGCGGGGCCGCCCGTCACGTCGCCAATGGCGTACACGTGGTCGACCTCCGTTTCAAGGCGGTTATTGACGGGAATGAAGCCACGCTCGTTGGTCTCAACGCCTGCGGCCTCCGGATTCAGGTCGTCCGTGTTGGGCCGGCGGCCGGCAGCCACGAGCAACTCATCGCCTTCAATTTGGGAGGGGGCCTCTGTGCCATCGAGGGAGGCCACGATTGAGTCGCCCTGCTGCTCGACCGCCGTTATGCCCGTCTCATTGAGGATGCGGATGCCGTCCTCCCGCAGGATTTCCTCAAGTGCCTCCGCCACGTTTTCGTCTTCTCGTCCGAGAATGTGTTCGCCTCGATCGACGATCGTTACCTCCGATCCGAACCGCCGAAACATCTGTCCAAACTCCAGTCCGATATAGCCCCCACCCAGGATGAGGAGGTGGTCCGGCACCGAGCTGAGTTCCATGATGGTAGTGGACGTGAGGAAGTCGACCTCGTTGAGGCCGTCGATGGGCGGAATGGCTGGGCGCGCCCCGGTGTTGATGACGATGCGGTCTGCTATGAGCGTGCGCGTCCCGCCGCCGTTGAGGTCGACTTCGACTGTGCTCGCGTCCACGAAGCGGCCCTTGCCCTCGATCAGGTCGAGGCCCTCGGTTTCCTCCACGCTTTTGCGGCTACCGGACCGGAACGACTCGACGATGTCGCGCTTGCGCTGGCGCACCGTCTCCAGGTCGATGGAAATGTCGCCGGTCTCGACGCCATAGTCCTCCGCACGGCGGGCGAGGTGGGCGACTCGGGCGCTGGCGATC
This sequence comes from Salinivenus sp., assembly GCA_018609755.1. Classification (GTDB taxonomy): domain Bacteria; phylum Bacteroidota; class Rhodothermia; order Rhodothermales; family Salinibacteraceae; genus Salinibacter. The sequence goes on from JAHENZ010000169.1 coordinate 12,219, forward strand.
ATCGTTTTGGTGGGCGTGCAGCCCCGGTTCACGCAGGTGCCGCCGACGTGCCTGTGCTCGATGAGGGCAGAGGAGAGGCCGTGATCCGCGGCCGTGCCGGCGAGCGGACCGCCGCCCTGGCCGGCACCGATGACAATCAGATCGTAGGAGATAGATTCTGACATGCGGTTGGGAGTTGAGTGTGAGAGGCCGAGGCGAGAGTGAAGGCTTCGGGTTTCATATGTGTCCGAGCGGCGACATCGTTACGGAGAGAGGGTGGACGAACGGACCGCTGCAAAAAACGGAGTTACAGAAGGTGCGATATAACGAATCCAAGGGCGGGGCCACCAAGGGGTGTCCAAGAAGAACGTGACGAACTCGTTATGTCGGATCGCATTCGCTCCGTTTCATCAATGAACCTGAATCAAGTCCATGAATCAACTTCGCGCTCTGGCTCCATACTCGCATTGGTTTTTGCGCCTCGCTCTCGGAAGCGTCTTCCTCTATCACGGTCTTACCAAGTTCCCCGCACTCGGGGGGATGGCGGAAATGACGGGAATGCCCGTGTTTACCGATCCGTGCGGAAGTACCTAAATATTTTTCCGAAAAAGCGGGGGGCCGTACATCATGTGAGCAGAAAGGGTCTTTCTGGACTTTTTCACGGATCGGTATGGTCGGTCTCCTCGCGACGCTTGAAACGCTTGGGAGCTTGTTCGTTATCGTCGGCGGCTTCGGCTGGGAGTGGATGACCCGGCTGTCCGGACTCTTCATTGCGCCGGTCATGCTGGGCGCCATCTTCATGGTTCATCTTCAGCACGGATGGAACTCGGTAAACATGGGGACGGGCAACATGGGGAAAGGAATGGAATTTCAGTTTGCCCTATTGATGATTGCCCTCTATTTCCTCTTCGTGGGCAATGCCCATACCGGGGCCACCCAGGAGTAACGGGCGACAGTACAACTCTCGATTGTCCTCTCCGGCTGGAAGCTGTCAGAGGCTCCCAGTCGGTTTTTTTGTGAGACCGATCCCCACGCCAGTGTCTTCTGTTTGCACTCTTCCGTTCCCGAATGATCGTGAACCGCAGCACTTCAGAGCACGGAGTACTGGAGGAGGCACAGTCCATCCGTTTTCTCTCAGCCGGGAGGGCAACGGCTCAACCATGAGTGTCGACATGTCGACACTTCGACGAGATGTCGACATTTTCGTTGACCCAGTCATTCAGATGGATCGACTATATCCTTTTGTCTATCAACGGATTACGTAGGGTAAATCCATTTCCCTAGTTTTCTTGGTACGGTCTTCTCATTGTTGTAGGCAGCGTTGCGTCCCCGACGCCGTGTTCGAGCGACCGTTCACCAACTCCCACCTACACAATGTCCTTCTCTGCCCGTGACTCGATCGACGAAGCCGGGAGCCTCTCCGACGCAGAACTACAGGCTCTCCGCAATCGCAATCCCGAGGCCGTTAAAAAACACATTTACGGCAACAAGGACTATCTCCGAAACGTCCTCCGCCGCTACACCGAGGCGGAAGAGACGGCTCGCGACCTCCTTCAGGAGACCTTCTTTCAGGCCCTTCGGAGTCTGCCGGACTTCCGGGGAGAGTCAAAGATTACGACCTGGCTCTACAGCATCGCCAAAAACGTAGCGTTGGCGCGCTACCGAGAGGACAAGCGGCACAGCCCCCTTGAAGAAGAGACACTCACCCAAGTGGCCACCCGTACAGCCGACCGTGCGGGGGGCAGAAGCCATGCCTCCTGGGATCCGGTTGAGGAGACGACCCGCAGCGAGGAGACGGCCCTCGTACACGAGGCCCTGGAGGAGCTTTCAGAGAACTACCGAGAGGTGATCGAACTCCGGGACTTGAATGAATTGTCGACGGAGGAGGTGGCCGATAAACTCGGACTGACTCGAGTGAACGTACGGGTACGGCTCCACCGTGCCCGAAAGAAGTTGGAAGCGGTGCTCGACGACCGGTTCGATGCGGACTATCAAATGGCGGGATAAATCGGACGCTCGGCGTTCTACCGGTTGACGGACGAGAGAAAACCGGCTGCGATTGTAGCCTCTACGTTTTTGCACTTTCCCACTCTGTTCCCCCTTGATGGCCACTCTCCTCGTGGACGTTCTGCTTTCCAGCCTTTGGTCTGCCGTAACGGACTGGTTCTTTGGGCTTGGAGAACAGTACGGCGTGAACCCGCTGATCTTCGGCAGTATTTCGGTTGGGGCCATTCCGTTCTTTTGGCTGTCGGTGGCGTGGCTCGTCCGTAACCTGCGCCGGAGACGCTCCCTCTTCCTCCCGGTCCTTGCGACGTCGCTTTGCGTGTTGTCCGCCTACATCTACCTCTTCATTGCGGGGGAAAATCTGCCGTTCTGGGTCTACGCTCTCGTCGTAGGGCTCATTGCGTACAGCGCCTATTCGACCGTCAAGACGGTGCGGAAAAAGACCACCGAGGAGAGAGCTGAGACGGAGGAGTCGGCGGCCCCTGACGCCGAATGACGTGACTCGATGAGAAGAGGGAATCGGCTGCCTCCGTAGCGACTGCGGTGAGGAAACGGTCCAAACCCGGACAGACGACATCTCATTCGACGCCATGAGCCTTGAATTTTGGTACATGCTTCCCGTCGGCATCATCATCGCGACCATCGCGATGGCCTCCGGCGTGGGCGGAGCCACGTTCTTCTCGCCGCTCTTTATCCTGGGGCTCGGGCTCTCCCCAGAACTCGCCGTCGGAGCGGGGCTCGTGGTGGAGGTGTTCGGCTTCAGTAGCGGGGTGTACGCCTACGTGCGGCGGAAACTCATTGACTATCGGGTGGGGGGCATGCTGCTGTCGGCCACGGTACCCGCCGCCATTGTGGGCGTCGTCATTGCCCACTACGCCAACGCCGACATTTTGAAGCTCATTCTCGGTATGGGACTCTTTGCAGTCGCCGTGAGCTTTCTGCGGTCGCCGGACGACGAGACGGAAGACGCCCTCAACGAGTTGGCCCACGAAGATCCCGACACGGCGGAGACGTGTCTCGTGACGGCGGACGACGAGGAAATCTGCTATACGGTCTGCAACACCACGGAAGGCCGGCTCATCTCGGGCATCGGCGGCCTGTTCGTGGGGATGGTGTCGTCCGGCCTCGGCGAGCTCAACGGCTATTTTCTGCTGCAGCGGTGCCGCGTGCCCAGCAGCGTGTCGGTGGCGACCAGCGTGTTCGTCGTTGCCGTGACGGCCCTCATCGCTTCGGTCGGGCACCTCTATCAGGTGGCGCAGGGCGGCCTCACGGGGCTCACCACAATGGGCAACCTGCTGCTCTTCACCGTTCCCGGGGTCGTCATTGGAGCCCAGCTCGGTCCGGCGGTGGCTCGTCGCGTGCCCGACCGGGTCATGGAAATTGCCCTCGGCCTCCTGTTTAGCATCACCGCGGGGCTTCTCCTCTTCGAGGCCGGAATGCATTAGCGTCCGAAGAACGGATACATCTGACGTGTCGACGACGAGGCGTAATAGAACAGCCGGGGGGAGCAGCGCGATTGTATTTTAGTTCTGATGTCTCGCTTCCGTGTTCAGCAGGTCGGTCGGCCCTTCTCCCACGCGCTCTCTTCCAAAATCGGGCGATAGAGGCAATGGTGTCCCCTCTCTTTAGATCTGGGCCTCAACATACGGTCGTCCTACCGGGGGAAAGAAGGAGTGTAACGAGCGCCCCGACTGCTACACGGAGGCTTGTTCTGAATCGGCTTTTTCCTCAGCGCCCAACCGTCTTCACATGTGTCGACTGTACGGCGTGCAAGCCACGCATCCCACTCGTGCGGCCTGCGAATTGCTCGACGCCCAGAATGCCCTCATCCAGCAGAGCCGCGAGGACGCCCGGGGGCTTTCCAATCCGCACGGCTGGGGCATGGGCCACGTCGCCGACGGCACCACCTCCTGCTTCCGACAGGTGACGCCGGCCTCCGAAAGTCCGGAGTACCGCGAAGAAGCACTGGAGATGGAGGGCACGACCGTTCTCGCCCACGTTCGTCGCGCCACGGTGGGAGACCCAAAGCACGTCAACACGCACCCCTTCCGCCACGGTTCGGCGCTCCTCATCCACAATGGGCACGTGCCCGCCTTCGACCGGGTGCGGCCCCGGCTCGTCGATCGGCTGGACGAGAGCCGGCGCCAATCCATCCGGGGCACCACCGACAGTGAGCACGTGTTTGCTCTGCTTCGCCAACTGCAGACTGAATCGCCGGCAGCCGCGCTCCGCACCGTGACGGGCGAGGCTGTGCGTCTCGTGCAGGAGTGGGTGACGAATGAGGCGCCAAACGCGACCGCTCAGGCAATCGACGCCGATTTCAGCGAGATGTCCCATGACAAACTAGAAAAGGTCCTCGGCCTCAACCTGCTGTGGACGGACGGGGAGACGCTCGGCGGGGCTCGCGTCAACCGCGCCCTCTGGGTCCTGCAGCGCACCCGTGTGGAGACCTGCTCCATCTGCGGTCGCGCCCACGCCCATCCGTCGGACGACGACGCCTACCAGTCGACCACCCTCGCCTCCGAGCGCCTCACGGAGGAGGACTGGACCGAGGTGCCCAACGGATCGGTTTTCCAGGTGGACGCTGCCGGCACGTTTCACCGGGAGGCTCTCGACCCCGCCGGCTGACCCGTGCAGCGGCTCAATCTTGATCTGATGCCCGTATTTTGAGCAGTCGCGGTCGGATGGGGCTCCTTCGCCTTCCACCGTCTCCTCCCTCCCTTTTGTAAAGGGGTGCCGACGGGACGCCTCGACCTCTCACAACCACATAGATACGACCCGCTATGTCCCTCAACGAAAAGCAACAGGCCCTCTGCGACGAGAGCCCGCACGACTACAGCGACCTCCGCGCCCTCTTCCTCAACTGTACCCTCAAACCCTCCCCGCAGCGGTCGCACACGCGAGAACTGATTGACGTGTCCGCCGCCATCATGGAGGAAAACGACGTAGACGTCGAGATTATCCGCCCTGTCGATCTCGACCTTCCCCCTGGCGTCTACGGCGACATGACCGAGCACGGCTTCGACCAAGACGACTGGCCGGAGCTGTATCAGAAGGTGCTCGACGCCAACATTTTGGTCCTCGGCTCTCCCATTTGGCTCGGCGAAAAGTCGTCCGTCTGCCAGCACGTGATTGAGCGGCTCTACGCCAACTCGGCCGACCTCAACGACAATGGACAGTACGCCTACTACGGACGGGCGGGGGGCTGTCTCATCACCGGCAACGAGGACGGCATCAAGCACTGCTCGATGGGCATCCTTTACGCGCTGCAGCACCTCGGCTACACCATCCCGCCGCAGGCCGACGCCGGATGGATCGGCGAGGCCGGCCCGGGCCCCAGCTACGGAGACGAACTCGAGGACGGCTCCCGCGCCGGACTCGACAATGACTTCACGCAGCGCAATACCACGTTCATGACGTGGAACCTGATGCACACGGCCCTGCGCCTCCACGAGGCCGGCGGCGTGCCCGCCCACGGCAACCAGCGCTCCGAATGGGAGGCCGGCTGCCGCTTCGATCATCCAAACCCGGAGCACCGGTAGAGGACGGTAGGGAGTACGTCCCCCCATACCTGTTATCCGAGACGGATTCGTGGAAGCTTGTACAGATCCGTGAAGAAGTCCAGGCAGATCGTTTCGGCTCAGGTGATGAATGGGGGCCAATCGTTGGGGAGAACGATCACGTGATTTTGCACGAATCGGGAGTGGGGCGGAAGCGAGTATTCCTCGCACGCCTGCATGTACTGGCTCCTCTGGGAGGATGAGGCTGGGCAAGCGTGCTCACCAATATGAGTTCTCATCTCCGCGTTAGGTCTCGCACGTAGGAGGGTTTCCAAAGAAGACCTCCTCGTCGATCCGTTCGACGAAGGTCTGAATCTTCTCCGCCCCCTGGAGGACCGAGTCGACCTCTCCATTCCGGAAGACGATCAGCGTGGGCACCGTCTCGACGCCCAGCGAGCGCGCGGCCTCCGGATGGTCCCGCACGTTGAACGTGCCCACTAGCCCCTTTCCCTCGACGCGACAGGCGAGGTCGTCGATAGTTTGGAGCGTCGCCCGGCAGGCCGTGCACCGCGGCTCCCAGAAGTCGACCAGCACCGGGGCGTCGTCCGACTGGGACTGTACGGTCTCGCGGAGCTCGTCAAAGGTGAACGCATGGGCGTTTTCGACGTCGGGCATGGGAGGAGCTCTTTTCTTGAATGAGAGAAGTACGGTTGATGGGTAGGACGGAGAGGGGAGTCGTTACGGGTCGCTCCGTGGCCCGCGGCCGACCCGCGAGCAGCCCAGGGTCATTCGCGATACTCGCTCGGATTAATCTCCAGCCGGTCCATTCGAGAGAGGAGGGTCGTCCGCTTCACGTCGAGCAGCTGCGCGGCCCCCTCCTCGCCCCCCACCACGCCGTCGGTAATCTCCAGGGCCTGCTCGATGTGTCGGCGCTGCGCCTCCTCCAGCGTTTCGAACGAGCCCGTGCCGCCCGGTCGAGACGAGTCCGCCACCGAGAGGTGCTCGGCCCGAATCCAGTCGCCCTGCACCAGAATGACGGCCCGCTCAATGACGTTGGCCAGCTCGCGCACGTTGCCCGGCCAATCGTATCCCTCAAGAATGGCCACGGCGTTCGCACTGAGGCCTTCGACCTCCGTGCCGGTCCGGGAGGCGTACATCTCACAGAAGTGCTCCGCCAGTAGCGGAATGTCGTCTTTTCGGTCTCGAAGCGGGGGCAGATGAATCGGGAAAATATTGAGCCGGTAGTAGAGGTCGTCTCGAAAGCGACCGGCCTCCACATCCGCTTCAAGGTCCCGGTTTGTGGCCGCGAGAATTCGGGTGTCCACCTCGATGGTCTCGCTGCCGCCCACGCGCTCAAATTCCTGATGTTGAAGCGCCCGGAGGAGCTTGGCCTGCGTGTCGAGTGGGAGCTCGCCAATCTCGTCGAGGAGAAGCGTGCCGCCGTCCGCCAGCTCGAAGCGCCCCTTCCGCTGCTCGGTGGCCCCGGTGAACGCTCCTTTCTCGTGCCCAAAGAGCTCGCTCTCGATGAGGTCGCTGGAAAGGGCCGCGCAGTTGACCTTCACGAATACCTGGTCGCTCCGATCGCTGCGGTCGTGGAGGGCGCGCGCCACGAGCTCCTTTCCCGTGCCCGTCTCGCCGGTGACGAGCACGGTCGTTCCCGTGTCGGCGACCTGCTCGATGGCGTCGAACACCTTCTGCATCGGGGCCGAGGTGCCGACAATCTCGTCGAAGTTGTACTCGCTCTTCAACTCCTCCTGGAGATACGTCTTCTCGGACTGGAGCTGGTCGAGCTCTTCCTCGGCCTGCCTCAGCTCCTCAACGTCGCGGAGGATGAGCAGGTACTGGTCCTCGTCGGGCAGCTGGACGGGGCAGAGCGTGGCCTCGACGGGAAAGGTGTCGCCACTCTTCCGGCGGGCCCGCAGCCCCTCCGGCGCCGCGAGGTATCGCCCTTCCTCAGCCAACGCTGCCTCGCCGGCGTCCGCGTTCTGGTGACGCTCAATGTGGCGGCGGACCAGCGTCTCGAACGGGTCTGTGAGGAACCGGTCGAGGGTTTGGCAGCCGGCCTCCTCCGACGAGCACTGAAAAATCTTCTCGGCGGCAGCATTAAAGAGGGTGATCTCCAGAGCGGGCGTGACACTGATGATGGCGTCGATGGCCGAGTCGATGAGGCGATTCAGGCGTTCCTGGCTCTCACGAAGGGCGTGCTCGACGCGCTTGCGTTCTTCGATCTCCTCCTTGAGGGCCGCGTTGGCCTCCTGAAGTTCGATCGTGCGTTCTTCGACTTTCTGCTCCAGTTCGTCGTGGGCCCGACGGAGGGCGTCTTCGGCCTCCCGACGGGCGCGTCGCTCCTCTGCTTCCCGCAGGGCCCGCCGCACGGCGGGGCCGAGACGCGAGAGCTGATCTTTGAGCACGTAGTCGGTGGCGCCCTGCTTGAGCGTCTCGATGGCCCGCTCCTCTCCGATGGCCCCGCTCACGAAGACGACCGGTACGTGCGGCCGCCGCTCCTGGGCCAACTCAAGGGCCGACATCCCATCGAAACTGGGAAGCGAGTAGTCGGCGAGGATGAGGTCGGGGGGGAATCCGTCGAGGGCCTGTTCAAACCCATCTTGGGTCGTCACGCGCCGGGCCTCAAAGGTAAAGCCCTCCCGCTCGAGCTCGCGCTGAATGAGGTCCGCGTCGGTGGCCACATCCTCAAGCATCAGTATGTGTAGTGGCTCATTGTCTGGCATAGCCCTGAAACGATTCGAAATTGATGGTGCGTCCGGGCATCGGTTCGGCCTCCGAGATACGGGTTTTGGTATGGGAGTGAGGGAGTATGTGCGTACGTGCGTCCACTTCAACCACTCCCACACGCCCAGACGCACATACGACTCCGAATGGATCAGAGCACAGCAAGAGGGTACGGCGGCGCGCCGCGCAAAATTCTCACGCCGGTCGTTCATTCGTTTCGAGCCAGTAGCTGCCGACGCGCTGAACGGTCTCCGTAAACCGGCCAAAATCGACCGGCTTCACCACGTAGCTGTTCACCCCCAGCTCATAGCACTGCCGCACGTCCTCGTTCTCCTTCGACGAGGTCAGGACAATGACCGGAATGGCCCTCGTCCGTTTGTCGGATTTGAGTGCTCGAAGCACCTCGTGCCCGCTCACCTTGGGCAGCTTCAGGTCCAACAGAATGAGATCCGGGGCATCGGAGGGGCTTCGGGAGGCGTAGTCGGCCCGTCCAAAGATGAAATCGAGGGCCTCGGCCCCATCTTCTACGAGCTGCACACGGCTCCCGAGTTCCAGCTCTCGGAGGGCCCGCAGAGCGAGTTCGGCGTCGGACGGCTGGTCCTCGATCAAGAGGAGGTCGACCGGCTCCGTCGTGGTCGGGCTATTCATTGGTGGCAGTCGGTTGCGGAAGTGTGAAGAACAGGGTGGCGCCGTCGCCCTCGGTTCCCTCTCCCCAGACCTCTCCCCCGTGGCGACGCACGATGCGCTCGACGATCGCGAGGCCCACGCCCGTCCCTTCGAAATCGTCGTGCAGGCGCTCGAAGACCCCAAAGAGCTTGTCGGCGTACTCCATGTCGAACCCAACGCCGTTGTCGCGGACGAAGTACACGTGTTCCTCGCCTCGCGCCTCGCCCCCCACTTCGACCCGGGGCGTTTCCTCCTCACGGGTGAATTTGAGGGCATTGGAGAGGAGATTGACCAGCACCTGGCGAATCATCGACCGGTCCCCGAGAGCATCGGGCAGTGCCTCGATCTGGCAGTCGACCGCCTCTGCGTTGGGGTGCGAGCGGCACAGGTCGTCGTGGACCTCCTGAACGAGGGCGTTCATGTCGATTCGGACCTGGGTCATCTCGCGGCGGCCCAGGCGGGAGAGGGTGAGCAGGTCGTCGATGAGATCTCCCATCGTCTGGGCACTCTCGTAGACGACATTCAGGAGGCGCTGCCCCTCGTCGTCGAGGTGGTCGGCGTGCTCCTCCCGCAGAATGCGAGTGTATCCGTCGATGGCCCGGAGCGGTGTGCGCAGGTCGTGGGAGACCGAGTACGTAAACGACTCCAGCTCGGCGGTGCGCTCCTGCACTCGCTCTTCGAGCCGCTCTCGCTGCGCCTGCACTGTTTCCAGAAGCCGAGCCTGGCGGAGCGCCACGGCCAGGTGATCGGCCAACTCCTGTCCGATGCGCCGTTCTGCGTCGCTGAACGCGTGCCGTTCTGTAGCGCCGAGATTCACTGCCCCGATGAGCTCGTCCTCAACCACCATCGGCACCGTAATCGCTGACCGAATGCCCGCCTCGTGCAGCTGCTCCGTGATGGCCGTAGAGGGGACCTCGTCGAAATCCGGCATGGCCTCCACGTGCCCCGCCTTCAGCCGGTCGGTAATCGTGTATTCCTCGATTGGGAAGTCCGTCCCCCGTTCCAGGATTTCTTCTCCCGACTGCTGCGCCGTGAGCACCGTCACCCGATCCTCCTCCCAGTCAAAAAGGGCGACGCTCACCCGCTCGCAGGGGACGAGGTCTTGAGCGCGCCGGGCGGCGACCGTCGCGATCTCGTGGGGCGACTCGGCCGCGAGGATGGCCCGGTCGACGTCGCGCAGGGCCTCCAGACGCTTGGTCTGCCGCTTGAGCCGGTCGTTGGCGTCCTGCAGCTCGGCCGTTCGCTCCTCGACGCGCTTCTCGAGCTCGTCGCGGGCCTCGCGCAGGGCTGTTTCCATGCGCTTGCGCTCGGTAATGTCGATCATCATCACGAGGCGCTCGGTTCCGTCGTCCCGGGACTCGATCGAGCGCATTGTGAGACTCACCCACACCTTCTCGCCGTCGGCGCGGCAGAGTTGCACCTCCGTATCGCGGAGCGGCCCTCCTTCTTGCAAGTGTTGCTCAAGCTGTTGGGCCGCCGATGCGCCCGTTTCGCCGGGCATCTGCAGGCAGAGGTGCGGCATTGAACGACCGATGAGTGCGTCCCTCGGTGCCCCGAGCAGCTCGGCCGCACGCTCGTTTATCATCCGGATTTCCCCATCGGGGGCGGCCGACACGTACGCCACCGGCGCGCTTTCGTAGAGCTCGCGGTAGCGCCGCTCGCTCTTGCGGAGGGCTTTTGCTTTGTCCCGCCGCTGCCGGTTGAGCTGGATGCGATGGAGGGCCATCGACGCCTGCGCCGCCATCATCTCCAAGGTGGACCCGCCCAGGGACGATGGGGTCGCCTCCCCGACGTACCCGACCACGAGAAGCCCGAAGTCCTGGTCAATGGACCCGAGCCGGACGACCGACAGCCGCTGGATTCCTGCCTCGGTGAGGGCCGGGTGCTTCTCCGGGCGCACCTCGATCCGGCGTCGGGACGGCGTATCCGCTGCCTCGATGTCGACGGAACAGGTCTGAGAAAGTGCTTGCAGTTCCTCACGGATGGCGGGGGGGAGGGACGCCGTGCCTGTGCTACCCAGCACCATCGGCTCCTCGTCCGACGCCCCCGTCAAGAGTACGGCCTGCAGGTCGGCGACGTCCATCGAACGCAGCGTGCCCGTGAGCAGGCGGCCGACCTCGTCGGCCGAGTCGAGCATCGCCAGCGCCGACCCAAAGCCGAGGACCGAGGACGGATCCAGGTCCGACGAGTGGTGGGAGGGTTCCATGACGCAAATATTCGTTCCTTTACGGTTGAGGGCACCTGCCTCGACAGCCACTCGTCCTGAACACGTGGGCAATGTGATCCCCGCTGGTTGCCGGTTCGCCGCTTCCATGCGGCACCGAACGGAGATTACCGATCCGTGAATAAGTTTCCGAAACCCACTGTTGCTTACGGTTGTGCTCGGTCCCCATCTAATGCGGATTGGCTTTCCCTTACTTTCTCACGGATCGGTAGGAGAGGGCGAGTGAGGTTCGTGAGCAGTCCCCGTGAACTGCAACACGTACACGACTCAGAGGCGAATGCTCCTCATAAAAAGAAAACTGCCGCAACTGTACAATCTCCATCTCATCGAGGAGGCTCGCTGACCGAATCCTCTCTCTAATGCAGCGAATCCTCGGCAATGACCTCCGTGTAGAGTCGATAGAAACCGTTACACCGTCGATCTAATTTCTGGTCTCCTCTCTGCCGTCTTCACTTTTCAGAGTCGGATTGCACGCACCCGCCCGGGGAAGACCGTCGGACGCTACCAGTCGGGATCATCTTTAGAAACCCATTCACGGCTCAGTAAAGCCTTCCCACACGGCGAGTGCACGTCGGCACCGACGGTCAAGAGAGGTGGGGCAAAGCGCCAGTCCCTCTGCGCGGCCCCTTGGCCTTCCCCCGCGTCTTCCTGGCGATGTCCATTATTCGAGGCAGACGAGCCTCCCTACGCTAGTGCTCAGTCAAGTTGAGAATGTCGAGTGTCGAATCGTGCTCTGTCTCCGAAATCTGCTGTCGGCTACGACGTTACGGTTCCATGACCAGCGCTCAACCCGACACGGAGAACGTGACGCAGCACTAGATCGAGAGTTTAACATACGATCGCCCTGAGCCCTCCTCCCGTTGACGGATCGCGGAAGGGGTCATGCTCTTTGCGACCAACGTGCGGTTCCGTTGCACCGCTCATTCGATCGGAAAAATCCGAGTTGGAAGCGGACCGGACGCCTCTGACGTCAGGTCGCGCAGCAGCTGAGCGTTTCGACGTCGCGGTCGAAGGAGAGTGCTGCCAGCTTGATGCCTTCACTGAGCGTGAGGTACGGGTGGAGCAGGTCCGTCAGGTCATCGGTGGTCAGACCCTGTTGAATCGCAAGCGCGACTTCCATCAAGAGCTCACTCCCTTCGGGCGCCACGATGCGCGCCCCGATGAGCCGACCCGTCGCCTGCTCGCGGAGCAGCTTGATGAAACCGCGTGTGTCGTATGCAGCCAATGCCCGTGGCACCTGGTCGAGCGGAAGCGTCGCCACGTCTACGTCGAGGCCCTGCTCGGCGGCCGCCCGCTCGCCGAGGCCGACGCCCGCCACCTGCGGATCGGTGAAGATGACCCACGGAAGCGGCGTAGCGCGCCGGTCGTGGGCGGTGCCTTCGAGCGCATTTTCGGCGGCGAGCTGTCCCTCCCGGGCCGCGGTATACACGAAGGCCGGGTCGCCAATCACGTCGCCCGCCCCGTAGATGGACGGAGCGGCAGTTTGGAGCGTGTTGTCGACCGAAAGGAAGCCGCGCCCGTGGGTCTCAATGCCAAGCGCTTCGAGACCGAGGGTGTCGGTGTTGGCCCGCAGGCCCGTCGCCACGAGCAAGTCGGTCCCTGTGATTGTGTGCGGCGTCCCGTCGATTTCGACCTCCATCTGAACCGTCCCGTTCGCTCGCTGAACGGCCTGCACTTCCGTGTTCGTGTGCACCGTGAGGCCCTCCCCCCGGAGATACTCGGTCAGCGCCTCGGCCACGTCCTCGTCTTCCCGAGAGAGGATCTGTTCGGAGCGCTGCAGAATCGTCACTTCGCTTCCGAGCCGGGAGAAGGCCTGCGCGTTTTCGAGGGCAATGTATCCCCCGCCCCACACAATCAGGTGATCGGGCCGTTCGTCGAGTGTATAGAGCTCCTCGTTCGTGAGGTAGCCCGTTTCCTCCAGCCCGGGAATGTCGGGCACAAAGGTCCGCGCGCCCGTCGCGAGGAGAATCCGACGGCCGGTCACGGTCTCCCCGTCCACCTCCACCGTTTGCTCACCTGCGAGACGGGCTCGTCCCTCGCGAAGGGTGACGTCCGGGTCGCCGTTGACAATGTCGAGGTACTTGTGCTGCTGGAGGTCGTCGACGAGCCTCTGCACCTGATCGGTGACGGCCCCGAAGTCGGTGACTGTGCTCTCGGACGTGATCCCGTCGAACGGGTGGTTCGAGGCGTCGTGGTGGGCTTCGGCCGCCCGGATGAGCGCCTTTGAGGGCACGCAGCCGACGTTCACGCAGGTGCCCCCGATCGGCAGCCCGCCCGCAGCGGGGCCGTCATTGATGATGACGGCCCGGTACCCCAGTTCGCTCGCCTTCAGTGCCGCAGCAAAGGCCGCCGATCCGCCGCCGACCACCACGAGATCGTATGCAGGATCGGCTCCGTTCTCCGGTGGGGACCCTGGGACCTCCGAACGGGGCGACGGGACGGAGGCCGAGTATCCTGCGTCCGCGACGGCTATGCGCAAGTCGTCTGGATCGACGTTGTCGGCAGCGGTAACGGAGGCCCGGCCCTCGGTCCAGTCGTCAAGGCGCACCTCCTCGACGCCTTCGACATCGCGAAGTGCCTGGGCCACGGTCTCGCCGCACCCCGCGCAGGTCATGCCCTCAATTTCAAGATCGAGCTGTTGCATACGAGTGGACGTTCCGGATCAGGAAGAGCTTTTGGGCTGCGACGGAAACCCCGCGTTCTTCGTCGCTGTCGTTAAGTCCTCAACTGAGACCTTCTCGGGGTCGAAGCGAACCACGGCCTCGGGGGGCTTGAAGGTTGCTTTCGCGCTGTAAACCCCCTGGACCTTTTCAAGCGAGGTACGGACGGTTTTCGGGCACGCCGCGCAGGTCATGCCCTCCACTTTTAGGACGACCTGCTGAAACGACGCGGGCGGGGTCGATTCTTCCGACGCGTTCTGTGCCCCTGATACCGCCCTCTGTGCCTGCTGCGTTGCACCACTGGGCGAGACGCCGAGCAGCCACGGGCTCGCGACGAGGGCCAGCACAACCAGGGCGCCCGCTCCGAGCAGGGAGCGACGCGTCGTCGAGGAGAAGGCTGTCTCGCAGTCGCAGTCCGGCTGCCGGCTGAGGTGCCACTCGTTGTATCCCGCGTACCCCAGTGCCCCCACGGCCAGAGTCACGAAAATCCATCGATACGGGGCAAGCGCCGTGAGGCTCCCGATCCACGCCCCGCCGACGCCCAGGCTCACGAGGGCGAGCGGAATGGTGCAGCAGGCCGAGGCGGCCACGGCTGCCCCGAGGCCGGCCCCCATGCTCCAGTTCGTGCCGGCGTTCGAAGACTTCTGCGAGTTCATGATGCGTATTGGGTTGGGTTCACGTTCAGTGTAATGGACGGCTTCCTCCCTCAGAGGCTCACATCCTCAAGTGCGGCGTCCTCTTCCATCACGTCAAGAATCGGGCACTCACTCGTGGGGCCTTCTCCTCCGGTACACGCGGCGGCCAGGGTCGACAACGCACTGCGGATGCGCTTTAGGTCTTTGATTTTGGCCTCGACCTCGTCGAGTTTCTCCTCGGCTTGCGCTTTTACGTCACGGCACGTCGCATCGTCGTCGACGCGTATGTCCAGCAGGCCCTTGATCTCCGAGAGCGTAAAGCCAAGCTCCTTCGCCCGCTGAATGAACCGGAGCCGGTCGACGTAACTCTCGTCGTAGAGGCGGAAGCCTCCGTCCGAGCGGGGCGGGTTGGGGATGAGGTCCTTTCGTTCGTAGTAGCGAAGCGTCTCGGGATTGACGCCGGCCTTCTCGGCCACTTCGCTTCGGGTCATTCCGTCCATGGAGGGGGCGGGGGAATAGGTGAGTGGAGAAAGAGAGAAGAGGGCTGAAGAGGGTTTGGGGAACCGTTCGCTGGTGAGGGCAACGGCAAGAGCCGGATCACCGCCGGCTGTGCACCGGGCAGGATCCAGATCCGCTGCCCCTTATGTGCCGAGTAGCGTCATCACGGGAAGGAGGCCGTAGGCGAAAAAGACCCCGAGTCCGTAGATACTCGCCGAAATCCAGAACGTCACTTTCTGAAAGCGGCTGGCCACGGCGCAGCCCTCCCCGCCAGCAATCGTGCAGGCGACCGTTCCGTTCGGGCGGAAGGTGAGGAAGGCACTGAGGGCAATCATGAGCCCTGCTCCCAGAAAGATCCACTCTTTGTTCTGGGAGAGAGGCACGAGCCAGGGCACCGCCGAAATGAGCGAGACCACGGCCGATCCCCCGGCCACGGCGGCCAGGGCCGACGGGAGGGCGCAGCACAGGAGGGTGCCCGTGCTCGTGAAGAGGGCCAGAAAATTGGCCGCACGTTGCCGCCACGTGTCGGGCGTGTCGATCTGTTGGTCGGCGTGCTTCATTAGGGGGCGTTAGTCAATCGGGTCGCAGGTCGAAAGGAATCTCTGAAAGACTCGTCCTACCCACCGGTGCCTTTGCTTTTCTGTCCCTTCGAAAATACGGCTGTACGGAATTCATAGCCCGCGCTCGTTACCGCCTCGCGAAGCGTCTTTTCAGAGAGGGTTTTCTCGTCGCTGAGGGTCAGCACGACGTTCTGCTTTTCGAGCAGAACCGTGGCCCGATCGATCCCCCCGACCTCTTCGAGCACGCTCTTCATTCGTTGCGCGCAGGCCGAGCAGGCCATGCCATGCACTTGAACGACGGCGTCGGCTGTGTCGGGCACCTGAACCCCCGGAGCCGACTCCTGAGCCGTGGCCGTCTGCGGAAGGACCGACAGGACCAGTCCGAGGGCAGCAGCGACGAGGAAAATGGAGCGGACGGAGAGCGTGGAGGTTCGGGAAGGCATTGCTACGGCTGGGGGATTGGTTGAAAACTTGTGTGGAATGTCGCGACTCTTGTCTTCTACGTGGCCGAGCGCACCCGCTGAACGTGCAGCGGCCATAGCGCACCCTCAGTATTTGGGGAGGCGGGAATCTGTCCCGTTACGGTTACCTGTTGGTTGGGCTTGAGGTCTTGAAGCCGCTGCTCGTTTGATGTCCCCTCCTGTCCCGGCTGGAGTGCGTATTCCTCGCCGGTGGGCGTTTTTAGGATCCACTGTCCCTCTTCTTGCCGGGCCGTGCCCTGCACTTTGAGCGTGGCCTCTCGGGGGGAAAAGCCGCCGTTTTCAACGGTCTTTCGGACGCCTCTGTAGTTGATGCGATTCGCTTTTGCCAGATCGACGGTGGCCAGACCGTCGTTCAGGCTCACCGAGACGTTTTCGACTCCCTCCATCGATCCTAGGCTCTGCTCCATCGCGTGGGCACAGGGGGCGCAGTCCATACCGAACACTGTCTGCTCGATTTTCTGGAGCTGTGCCTGAGCGGGTTGAAAAAGCCCTCCGCATGCGAGCACGAGGAGAAGAATGGGCAGTCGTGAAATAAGGGAATTCATTGCGTAATGTCGTAAATGGGTGCGATGCAACAGTGTAAAGTTGAGCAGTCGACGTGAAATCTGGTAAGCTCCATTAACTGGATGACCCGGCGCCTTGAAGAAAACGGCGTCTCGGACGGAGCGGAGGACGCAACGACTGAAATCATCGGTGTCTAAGCGAGCCCGCGAGTGAGTTTCTATGATTTCAGTGGAGTCCGAAGCCCCGTCAGTCGTTTTCTTCACAGCCTTGACCTTTTCGTCCATTTTGGGTCAAGCCAAAATGGACACTCCAAAAATGGATGATAGAGCAACATTTTTTGGTCCCACGGCCAGTCAGACGGATTCAGAGAGCATCTGGCAATAGCTCTGGAATAAACTTTACAGCATTGGGGTGCGGTGCAAGGGAGCGAAGATCGGGCGTCAGAACCAGTACGTAAAGTTGAACATCAGTCGGAGGTGTTCTTCCTGCGCTTGAGGCACATCCTGATACATTGGAATCAGCAGACCGGCGCTGAGCCCCCACGCTCCGTAGAGCCCCAGGGTGGTGGGGCCGACGAAGAGCTTCTCACCGCCGGAGCCACTCACAGCCGATCCGTCGTGATGCTCCGGCCCAACGCTTTCCCCGAGTGCTTCGACGAACAGGCGCCAGTCCGGCGTGGAGGCCCGGCGAAAGTAGCCCGGCCGCCAGCCCAGCACCAGGCTCCCGTATCGGAGGTCGCCGGGCCGGTCGCCGTCGCGAGCCGCGTAGTGCTGATATCCGCTCCCGGCCCAGGCATACACTGAGCGCGAGGCGTATCCGGTCACCGCCGCCAGATGGACGCCGGGGCCCGAGCGGCGCCCCTGAACATAATCTCGAGTCGGGTACAGGCCGCCGACGAGTAGCGTCGACTCGAATCGCTTCCCGACGCCCAGGTACTGCCGGTGGAATCGCCAGTAGGTGGAGATTTCCAGAGACGAGAGCCCGCCCATCATCGTCCCGCCGCGGGTGGTGGGAGAGGCCGGGGGCGACCGGAGGGCCACCGGCACCGAGGCGTTGAGCTGTAGGTGCTGGGTGAGCCCGTACCAGAGAGACTGTCGCGTCATGAGGCTGCGCTCGCCGGTGCCCACTGACATCAGGGTCGAATTGTAGTTCCATCCGCCCTGCGGGAGGGTTGGAGTCGCGAGCCCAAAGGCCGGTCCATGCCCGC
Source organism: Salinivenus sp. (assembly GCA_018609755.1). Taxonomy (GTDB): domain Bacteria; phylum Bacteroidota; class Rhodothermia; order Rhodothermales; family Salinibacteraceae; genus Salinibacter. The sequence goes on from JAHENZ010000169.1 coordinate 29,868, forward strand.
CCTGTCCCGCAGCAGGGGAGGCGAAGCCAAGCCAAAGCAATCCGGCCACAACGCAGACGCTTTGAATGTGGGATGTGGAGAGGTGCGGAATCATCGATGTCTCACGTGATGCAGTTGAGGACATGTTTAGGAATGGACCGCTTCTTTCGAGAGGGGCTGCCCCACGCTTCGAATCGTGTCGGTAAACAGTTTGCTCCGACCCCAGAGGGAGTTGACGAAGATTGCGGAGACGCTCGCTGCCATCGCCCCCATTGCCCACACCGGGTGGAGGAGGCCGGTGGCGGCGATCGGAATGCCGATCCCGTTGAAGAGGAAGGCCAGTGCCACGTTCTGCGTCATCTTGCGGTACCCCCATCGGCTGATCTCGTAGGCGTCGTGGATGGCCGTCAGGCGATCGGTCATGATAATGACGTCGGCCGACTCGATGGCAATGTCGGTGCCGGCGCTCAGGGCGATGCCTACGTCGGCCTGCATGAGGGCCGGTGCGTCGTTGATGCCGTCGCCGACCATCACGACCCGGGAGCCTTTCTCCTGCATCGAACGCAGGTGCTCGGCTTTTTCGTCGGGAAGGACCTCGGCACAGACGGTGTCGATTCCGACCTCCTCGGCAATGGCCCGGGCGGTCCGCTCGGTGTCACCGGTGAGAAGCTGTGTCTGCAGGCCGGCTTCGTGGAGCCGATCAATGGCCTCGCGGGCATCGTCCTTGAGCGGATCCCCGATGGCCAGCAGTCCGCGAAGCTGTCCCTCCCACGCGACGCCCACGACCGTCATGCCCCGGTCCTGAAACGCCGCAATCTGGTCTCGGTGGGCACCCGGCTCTATCGATTCAGTCTCGTCGAGGTATCGTAGGCTGCCGACCCGAATGCGGGTGCCGTCGACCCGGGCTTCGACGCCCTTGCCGGTAACCGAAGAGAAGTCCTCGGCCTCCGGCCACGACAGGTTCCGCTCAAGGGCTGCCTCTACGATTGCCTCGGCCAGCGGGTGCTCCGAGCGGGCTTCCACCGCAGCGGCGGCCGTAAGCAGGTCGTCGGCACTTGTATCGCCGCTCGGCACGTGGTCCCAGACGGTGGGGGTCCCTTCGGTCAGCGTCCCAGTCTTGTCCAGGACCACGTGCCCAACGGCGCGAAGTGCCTGAAACGACTCGCCAGTGCGCATGAGAATGCCGTCGTCGGCGGCCTCGCCCGCGCCCCGGACGATCGAGAGCGGCGCCGAGATGCCCACGGCGCACGGATAGCCCATCACCAGCACGCTCAGGCCCGCAAACAGGGCACGCTCCACGTCGGCCGTGCCCGTCAGCCAGAGCGTGCCCAGTCCCCATCCCAGGCCCGCGAGGAGCGACAGCGCGAGCACGGTGGGCGTGTAGATCCGGAGCACCCGGTCCACGAGGTGGAGAAGACCCGGCTTCAGAGCCTGCGCCTCCTCGATCTGGCGGGCCACCTGGTTCAGGAAGCTCTTCTCTCCCGTAGCGGTCACCTCGACCAGGAGCGTACCCGTCTGATTCATGGAGCCCCCGATCACCTCGTCACCTTCCGTTTTGTCCTCGGGCATCGGCTCGCCGGTTACCAGGGACTCGTCAACGCCGCACCGACCCTCGAGCACGACGCCGTCGACCGGCACCTTCTCGCCGGGACGAACCCGGACGCGGTCCCCTTCCTCGACCGCGTCGACGGGCACTTCCGTCTCCTCTCCGTCACGGACGACCCGGGCGGTGTCGGGCTGCAGGTCCAGGAGCTTCTTGACCGACTGCGCACTGCGGGTCTGCACAATGAGGGCCAGCCACTCCGAAAAAAGGTGATAGGTGAGCACCATCACCGACACGGCAAAGAACGCCGCCGAGGGAAAGCCCGGCAGGGCCGTGCCCAGCCCGATCGTGCCCCCGATCAGTCCCGCAAACGCTCCCATTTCCACGAGAACGTGCTGGTTGAGAATGCCGCGACGAAGTGCCTGGCCTGCCTTCTTCAGAATCGACAGGGCCAACCCGAAGACCATGGCGAGAGCAAAGCCCCCAACGATCCAGGGCACCGAGGCTTCGATCGCGCCGGTGTGCTGTAGGGCAAACAGCCCTCCGCCGAGACCGGCCAGGCCGGCACTGCCTCCGAGGGCGACCGCCGGCCCCGTGCCTCGAAGCACCAGGTAGCCGAAGGCCACGAAGCTCAGAAAGACGACCGCCGACAACGCAAACGACCACAATGCCCCCGGATTCGCAATCAGAGCCACCGTCGCCAAGCTCAGGGCTATGGCGGCAAAGAAGCGGCGCCCTTCGTGGGCGAGCTTCGCCTCCTGCTCCTCGAAGGGCTGTGTCTTCCGCGGGTCGGCAATTGAGTAGCCCACGTCCCGGAGCGTCTGGACGAGGACCTCCGGCCCCACCGTGTCGGGGTCGTACTCGACGAGGGCCTGCTCGTGGGTGAGGCTCACTGCGACTTTGTTGACGCCCGGTTGGTTTCCGAGAGCCTGCTCAATCGTGCCCGTACATAGGGAGCAATGCATTCCGCCGATGCGCGTGCGGAGACGGCGATGCCCGTCGTGTCCTGTCGGCTCGTCCTGAAACAGGCGCTCTTTGGTCTCCTCGGCGAGCGTCGTGGGCATGGTAGACTCGGCGTGTGTTTGGGAAGGCGGAGCGGACCGTCCGGTCACGAGTGCGTGGGAGAGTAGCCGGCCTTCTCGATCGCGCCGAGAATAGCGTCCGGCGACGTCCGGTCCGCGTCGTAGCGAACCGTCGCCGTTTTTTCCTCCAGGTCGGCGGAGGCGGACCGTACGCCGTCGAGGCGGCCAAGGACCGTCTGCACACGCTTCACGCAGCCGCTGCACGTCATGTCCGGAACGTCAAACGCTGTTCGCTTTCGTTTCACGGCAGGTTTTGGAGTCGAATCATCATGAATGTGCACCCCCTCCTATGGGTTGTAGTGTAGTACAGGGTTCCACTGCAGCCGACCTCTTCATCTTTTATTTATAAAAAAGACAGTTTGTTTTTCCAGGCGGAGGCTCTGCGCCCTTTGGTGTAACGGTTCGGGATCGAATGTGACTGTACTGTGGGTTTCGCGAACGACCTCGAAGTGGAGGGATACGTTTCGATCACGCATGTACTCATTCATTCCCGACCGAACGTATTCGCCATGGCCCAGAACGTAGCCGACCCCGACAGCTGGATTGCCGAACACCTGTCCGGCCCCCAGCAGAAATTTATCGACTTTGCCGGCAAGGTCTACGAGGAGGGGGCACTCGACCGAAAGACGAAAGAACTAATCGCCGTCGCGACCGCGTCGGTCGGGCGGTGTCCTCACTGCACCGAAGGGCACATCGAGGGTGCAAAAGACGCCGGGGCCTCCCAGAAGGAAATTTCCGAAGCGCTCGGCGTGGCCTGGGCACAGGGCAGCGGCACGCAGGTCTTCTGGATGAAGGACGACTTCGCCGACCTTCTGGGCGAGGACTGGCGTCGAGAATTCATTCCCGAGGCCGACTCAGCCTTCTGGGACTTCAAGTCCGAGCTCTTCGACGGCGGTGTGCTGTCGCGCCAAACGAAGGAGCTGATTGCCGTGGCCGTGAGCTGTCAGTACCGGTGCCGGCACTGTACGCGATCCCACATCGAGGCGGCGTTAGAGGCAGGCGCCAGCAAGGCCCAGGTCGCCGAGACGCTCAGCGTGCTCTGGGTGATCGGCGGCGGCACCGATGTCGTGTGGAACAAGGAGGGCTTCGAGGAGCACCTTCACTCGGCACACGGTGACACGTGAGCCGATCGCGCTTACGGAATTGCCTCAGCACGCCGGGTTGCAGGTCCCGTCCGTTCCAAACGAGAAATAGGGACTCATGAGCACAGATTCCCCCTTCTCCGCGGAAGAGATTGCCGCACGCCTCGAAAACCACTCCTTTGCCCACGTCGACAACGGGTTCACCGTCGATCCCGACACGGGGAATGACGGCGTGGCGGACCTCCGGAGTGACGACTGGCACGTGCGGACGCTCGCCGTGCGCGATCTCATTCGCCTGGGCAGAGAGACGCCCGCCCCCGTTCTCGGGATGCTGGATCACGACGATAAGCACGTCCGGCAAATCGCAGCGATGGCGCTGGGAGTGCTCGGCGACGACTCCGCCGCGGAGGCCCTGAGCCGGCGGCTTCGGGACGATCCTGATCCGGTGGTCCGCTCGCAGGCAGCCATCGCCCTCGGGCAGATTCTCCGGATGATTGAAACGGGAGAGTACGAGTTTGAGGCGCCCCCTCCGCGCCGGGGGCCACACTGACCGCATTCTTCTGGTGAAGAGGGGGGCGATACTTCAGGCCCCAGCGAAGCGCGGCTTATGGCTCGGGAGAGATCCAGCTGTACACGACCAGAAACAACACCGTCCCCAGCACCAGCATCCCGCCCGCGAGGAACAGGCCGTATTGCCGGACGATGGGCAGAACCGTGCTCCAGATCGACGGCGACCGCGCCTCTTCAAACACCGGATCCTCCGTCGAGGTCGGCGTAGCGCCAGCCTCGGCGACGGGCACCGACAGCGACGCGGTCACCGTCGAGGGCCGGAGGCACGTCCGGTCGTTGCAGGCCTGCACGCGCAGTCGGCCTGTGAGGCGGTGCTCGCCCGGTTCCGTTCCTTGAGCGGGACGCACCGTAAAGAAAATGGGAGCCCGTCCTTCGTACACGTCGATCGCGTCCCCCGCAAAGTCCAGCTCGAACCGCTTAGGCTCCGGATACCGAACGTCGTCGATCGTCACGTCGGAAGAAGTGCCCCAGTCGAGGGTCGTGCCGATCAGGTAGTCGAACGTCGGCCGGTGGGCGTTGACGTGCCATCCCTCCTCCACCTCAAGCACGAGCGCACCGTCGACGCTCTGCCCGGCGGGCACGGGCGTGGCCGCCAGTCGCGTCTCTACGGACACGAGGTCCGCGCTCGACGACGGGCGGGTCGAATCTGCTTCAAACTGCTCCTGGAGGTCGCCGCCCGGGTTCCTCTCAGTCTGAGCCTGGAGGGCCTCCGTCCCCATCCCGAACAGCAAGAGAACCCCCAGGAAGAGAGTAGTCACTGCGCCCCGGTTTCGAATACGCATGGTGGTAACCCCGTTGTTCAGTCAGAGAATTAGTGACAGTGGCCGTGTGCCTCGGACCAGACCTGCCCCGGTGGACACTCCGGCCGGTCCCCCCCGAACTGGCCGGACACGAGGACTCCGAATACGAGTGCTCCTGCGAGGAGAAAAAGACCGATGGCAATGCCCATGACCGTTTTGTTCTTGTACCACGGCGTGCGGCCCCGGCAACAGTGCTTCTACTTCTCGCCGCTGCCGCAGGGGCAGGGGTCGTTGCGTCCCGGTTCGTCAGACATACGGAGCAAGGAGGGACTGTGCGAAGAGAACGAGCGTGTGCGGGACGGATTAGGACTCGTCGCCAAGCCGTATGTTTAGGGCCGTAAGGAACGTGGTGAGCCCAGCGCGGCTCCGATGCAGGGCCTACCCGAGGTACTGAAGGGACTCCTCAGCGAGGGAGCGGGCATTGGCCGGCCGCCAATCCCAGCCTCACCACGCACCCAGGTCAGTGCGAAGCGTAAACTGATGGAGCCCCCCGAGGGAGGACCACGAATTGTAGGCGTAGTCGACTGTCAGGGCACTGACGGTGATCCCGAAGCCCATTCCGAGCCCGGCCAGGTCGAACCGATCGGTGAGGGCGAGGTCGCGGCTGCGCCGATGGTTGTAGCCAACCCGCAGGCGCAGCACGTCGCCCGGCTGCAGTTCGGCGCCGAACGTCACGTGCCCCAGCACGTGATCGACCGTGTCTCCTCCCTCGACTCCCTCCGAGAGGTTGGTGAGGTCGTAGCCCGTCACCGTGAGCAGCAGCGGCAGGTGCGCCAGCCGCTTCGACACGCCGAGCTGGAGGTCGAGGGGAAGGTCTTCGGAGGAGTCGGCGTAGCGATCGAGCGTGACGCCGAGATTGCGAAGCGTGAGGCCCACGGCCAATTGCCGGCTCGGCACGCGATACACGCCGCCCAGGTCCGCGGCGAGAGCAGACGCGTCCACGTCGTCGATTTGGGAATAGAGCAGGTGGAGATTGGCGCCGTACCGGACCCGCGGCCCGAGCGACCGGGCGGCGCCGGTGGTGAGCACCACGTCCCCGGCTCCAAAGTCGCCCGTGGGTTCGCCGAAGCGGTCACGTCCCTCGAACGTCCCCCAGTGCATGAACCGGAGACCGCCACTCAGGGTGACTCCCACCCCCTGAAGCGTACGGCTGTAAGCCACCGATCCCCCGTTGAGGTCCGACAGGTGATTCACGTAAGAGAAGGAGGCGTGCCGGCTCGTCGAAGGACCGGGAACGGCGGGGTTGTAGAAGAGCGCGTTCACGTCGCCGTCGGCCACCGCTGCGAAGGCGCCGGCGAGGGCGGCCGTGCGGGCCGAGGGCTCCAGCCGCAGCACGGGGAAGCTGGTGAGGTCGGCTCCCGGCTGAGCGGGTGCTGGGGCCGTGGTACAAAGAAGGACGAGAAGGAAGGCCCCGACGCCTGCGGCAGGCATCGACACGGGGGACATCTGGACGAATCGCATCATGGTGTGCCAATGCTCGCTGTCGATGGGGGTTCCCCCTGGTGCGTCTGCTCGAACGGCCCGGTGCTGGGACGAAAAGGGAAGAGGCGGCGTTCAGTTTTCACCGCATTCGCAGGGGGTGGGAGCGAACGCGGGAGAGAGGCTGGGCGTACGGCAGGCTGGTTCTGAAAGCAAAATTCTCTGGTACGCGCTCCTAAGTAAATTTCTCATTCTCCGCTGCGGTTTCCCTGTGGGATCACTGTCCTCGATTCTTCGAGAGCTTCGTGCGACGCTGCGACTGGCGGGGCCGGTCGTGGCCGCGCAGCTTGCTCACATCTCGATGAGTTTCGTGGATACAGTGATGGTGGGTCGGCTGGGACCGGACGCTCTTGCCGGGGTGGCCCTCGGACACACGGCCTTTTTCTTTTTCGTCATACTGGGGATGGGGACGGTGCGGGCCGTGGGCCCGATGGTGTCGCAGGCCGTAGGGGCGCAGGACCCCGACGTGGCCGCACGGAGCGTGCGACAGGGCCTCTGGCTGGCCCTGGGGCTGAGCGTGCCCACGATGCTCATCCTGAGTGGGATGGAGCCGCTGCTCCGGTGGTCGGGACAGAGCGAGGTCGCAACGGAGGGGGCGATGGCGTACCTGCGGGCCGTGCGGTGGGGCGTGTTTCCCTTCCTGGGGTTTGCCGCGCTGCGGAGCTTCGTGGAGGGGCTCTCGCGTCCACTCCCGGTTACGATCATCTCGCTCGTCGGGGTGGGGGTGAACATTGCTGCTAACGAGATTCTGATGTTCGGCCACCTGGGCTTTCCGGCCCTCGGGCTGGCGGGCACCGGCTGGGCCAGCACGATTGTGTTTTCGTGCCTGTTCGGCGCGTTGGCCCTTTTAGTGCACCAAACCTCCCCGTTTGCGGAGCATCGCGTCTTCGCTGCAATTCGGACGCCCGATCCGACGTACCTGCGGGAGTTGCTCCGGATTGGGGCGCCCATGGGCACGAGCCGCGGCATTGAATCGAGCCTGTTCATGGTGACGACCGTGCTAATGGGGACGCTCAGCACCACGGCGCTGGCGGCACATCAGGTGGCGATTCAGTGTGCGGCGTTCACGTTTATGGTGCCGCTGGGCATCGGGATGGCGGCATCGGTGCGGGTAGGGCAGGCCGCCGGGGCCGGGGATGCTCCGGGCGCCCGGCGAGCCGGAGGCGTGGCAATGGGCGTGTCCGTCGCGTTCATGAGCCTCACCGCCGCCGGATTTCTCCTCTTCCCGCGCCCAATCGTGGGGCTCTACCTGGAGCTTTCGGCTCCGGAGAACGGACCGGTCGTGCGGCAGGCAGTAGAGCTTCTCGGCATTGCCGCCCTATTTCAGATCGTGGACGGCCTACAGGTGGTGGCACACGGGGCGTTGCAGGGCCTCAAGGACACGCGCGTGCCGATGGGCATTGCGGTGCTCACGTACTGGGGCGTGGGCCTCACCACCGGGTACCTCTGGGGCGTGCGGGGTGGGGGCGGCCCCGAAGGCCTGTGGTGGGGGCTCGTCTTGGGGCTCGCCGCGGCGGCCGTTATGATGGTGGGGCGGTTCTACCAGCAGACGGCTCGCGTTCGCGGGCGTCCAGCATCTGATGAGAACGCAACTTCTGCAAAATGGGCAAAGGCGGAGGAGCGGCCGTCCCCGCTTGCGGAGGGACCGTGAGAGAGAAGAGGGGTACGGCAGCTCCCATACGGGAGGCGGCCTTCACAACAGGAGAATTGGAGGGACCGCGTCACGTCGTCGAAGGGGGCGTGGGGACAACCAGCGAGGGACGTTCAAATTACGGAAGAACTGGTCCAAATATCTGATTTCTGCTGTGGAAGCGCTTGCGGTTCGCGCGGCTCGTCGCTTTCATGGACGTGCTCACGTCTCCGGAATTTGTGCCCCCAATTCCATGGAAGAGAACACACCCACCGCGCCCGCCCAGGACGAATCCTCGCTCGGCTTTTTCGGTCAGGTGAATCGCATGTTCGGCAATGCAGCCGAACAGACCAAGCATCCGCTGGGAGTCCTCTACCAAATCCGCGCGTGCGACAACATCATCCGCCTCGAGTTTCCCATTAAGCGGGACGACGGGTCGATTCAGGTGATCCGCGGGTATCGGGCCGAGCACAGTCATCACAAGAAGCCCACGAAGGGTGGCATCCGGTACGCGCCGAACGTGAACGTGGACGAGGTGATGGCCCTGTCGGCGCTCATGAGTTACAAGTGCGCCATCGTAGACGTGCCGTTTGGGGGCGCGAAGGGAGGCGTGTGCATCGATGCGAGAAACTACTCGCAGGATGAGCTGGAGCGCATCACGCGCCGCTATACGTTTGAGCTGTCGCGCAAGAACTTTATCGGGCCGGGGACGGACGTGCCGGCGCCCGACTACGGCACCGGCGAGCGGGAGATGTCGTGGATCATGGATACGATGCACCAGATCGGGGACGACGACCTGAACTCACTGGCGTGCGTGACGGGGAAGCCTGTGGGGCAGGGGGGCGTACGGGGCCGTACAGAAGCCACGGGGCGCGGCGTGTTTTACGGCATCCGGGAGGCCTGCAGCTTCGAGAACGACATGGAGGCGCTGGGCCTCGCGCCCGGGGTGGAGGGCAAGAGCGTCGTCGTGCAGGGGCTGGGAAACGTCGGCTACTACGCCGCCAAAATTCTGGAGGAGGAAGGCGGCGCCGACATCGTGGGGATCGCGGAAATTGAGGGGGCCATCTACGATCCTAGCGGGTTGTCTGTCGACGACGTGATGGCTCACCGCGACGAAACCGGCTCCATCCTCAACTTTCCGGGGGCGGAAGACATCGAGACCTCCGCCAAGGCCCTCGAACTGCCGTGTGACATTCTCATTCCCGCCGCCCTCGAAGGGGTCATCACGACCGACAACGCGCCTCGCATTCAGGCCGACATCATTGCCGAGGCGGCCAACGGTCCCGTCACGTCTCAAGCCGACGACTTCCTGCAGGAGAAGGGCGTGCTCATGATCCCCGACGTGTACCTCAACGCCGGAGGCGTCACGGTGTCCTATTTCGAGTGGCTCCGCAACCTCTCCCACGTGCGTCACGGACGGATGAGTCGCCGCTTTGAGGAGCGAAACGCCGAGCGCATTCTCCGCGCCGTGGATGAGCTCACGGCCGAGGACTTCGACGAAGATCTGATGGAGACGCTTATCGAGCGCGTAGGATTCGGGGCCAGCGAACGGGACCTCGTCAACTCCGGTCTCGAAGACACGATGGCCCATGCCTACAAAGAAATTCGGGCCGTCCGGAAAGAGAAAGGCGTCAACACGCGCACGGCGGCATTTATAAGCGCCATCAACAAAATTGCGAAGTCGTATCAGCAAATGGGCATCTTCCCGTAGTGGGCAGTCAAATCTGAGGCGTCGGTGTGGAGTAAAAACTGCGCTTCGAATTTTGACTCGTCCGGTGGTGAAGTGCTCCTCGACACGATAACCGGTTTGCGCTGTTTGTTTTCGCGAGACGGCATCGGGCACATGGCGGACTGAGACGTGTCTTCTCGTCCCCGCAGACCGGATGCGCAGAATGAGTCCGTCCCGTCGAACGGGTATTTTTTAGGAAAGGCACACACATTCTGAAACGTCAGCGGGCGTTTGGGTTTGACTCGCCGGGACGACCGTCTCATTTCCAGTGCCCGAGCAGAGTGTTCACGTCAACATGACGCTTGTCCAGTCGTCGCGGCTCCGGATTGCCACGTTCTCGGGGCTTTACCTCGTGCAGGGCATTCCCACTGGGTTCATCACCATCACCCTGGCGGCGTTTCTCGCAGATCAGGGATACTCGGCCGGTGCCGTGGCGCAGCTCATGGCCATCAACTACGTGCCGTGGGGCCTCAAGGTGCTCTATGCACCGTACCTCGACCGCTACAAGCACTCGGCGATGGGGCGGCAGCGGCCGTGGCTGCTTCTTGCCCAGAGCGGCATGCTGGTCTCGATCGGCATTCTCTTCGCGGTGCCGGGCGTCGGGATCGGCCTCTGGCCCATCGCGGCGATCATCTTCGTGTACAATCTGTTCGGGGCGCTGCAGGACGTGGCGACCGACACGCTGGCGGTGGGCCTGCTGGACGACGACGAGTATGGGTTCGTGAGTGGGACGATGTGGAGCAGCAAGATCGTGGGCATCTCGATCGGCGGGGCGGGCATGGGCACCGTGCTCTCGCAGTATGGATGGCGGCCGGCCATCGGCATTCAGCTGGTCCTCCTGCTGGCAGCCATGCTTCTGCCCCTCCTCGTTCGGGAGCGGCCGGAGGACCAGTACCTGGCACAGCCCTTTCCGAACGACGGGGACGGGCGGGAGCTCTCCGACGACGCGACCTTTGAGAGCGTGCGCGACGTCGTCGACCAGATTATCGAGACCTTCCGCCAGCCCGTGGCGGCCATTCTTGCGCTCTTGGCCCTGTTGGCCGCCGTACCCACTCGCATGATGGTGACCTACGGTCCGGTCTTTACGGTGCAGACGCTGGGGTGGACGGACGTGGGGTACTCTCAGTTTGCGGGCGGTCCGGCCCTTGTGGCGGGGGCAGCCGGGGCGGTCATCGGCGGCTGGCTAGCGGACCGGGTGGGACGGCGTCGCGTGGTGCTGGCGGCGATTCTCGGCATCATGGGAATGTTTCTCTCGTTTGCTATTGCGAAGCCCGTATGGTCGACCACCGGCGTCGTGGTGGCCTTTCTGTTGCTCGGCATGTTCTTCGACATGACGCTCCGCATGGCCCTGCAGGCCATCTACATGAGCACCACCCGCGAGGCGGTGATGGCCACCCAGTTCACGATCTACATGACGCTGGGCAACATGAGCAACGTCGTGGGCAGTGCCATAATCACGCCGCTCGACGCACTCGTTTCGCCGCAGTCCATCTTTCTTTGCTCGGCGGGGCTCGGCATCATTCCGCTGCTGCTCCTGTACGGGTTGCCCGCTCCGTCGGCGGCAGACGAGCCGACGGAACCTGAACCGGCGTCTGCCCCATAGAGGGCTGTGCCCATTCACTGTCCCGGTCCGTTTTCCGTTTGCTATGCGCGTTCCCTACAGTCCCTATTCCATCGGCGAGTTTCTCTCGATGGTCGGTCGGCGCTTCTCCGCGCCGCCGCCTCGGCCCGACTCATTGGACCGGGTGCTCCAGTTGCACGACGTGCCGCCGCAGCAGACGATCGGGGTTGTGGGCGACGTCTGTCCCCTGTTCGGGCGTGAGGCCCAATTCGGGAGCGGCGTGCAGTCGTTTCTGTCGGGGTGCGACGTGGTGGTGGGTAACCTGGAGGGCGTCTTCTCGGACCGCCGCTGGAAGCCGTTCTTGATGAAGCATGAGCCGAGCATCTTTGGGGTTCTGGAACGGCTTGTGCCCCAGGACCGCTGGGTGCTCACGGTGGCCAACAATCACTCGACGGATTTCGGGCCGGAGGCGCTGCGCCGCACCACGGACATTCTGGATCGACGCGGCATCCGATGGCTGGGCACCGACGAGCGTCCGCGCCTTCCCCTCGCCGATGACGTGACACTCACGACCTGGACCTGGTGGCTCAATCGTCCGGGCAAAGGCGTGGCTCGGGAGGATCCCGGGGCTCCTGCCGAGCCCGGCCTGCACGTGGCTCTTCCCCACTGGGGCTACGAGCACGAGCGGCAGCCCCGCCCCTCGCAGACGCCGCCGGACGGGTACGACCTCGTGGCGGGGCACCACACGCACCTCCCGCAGCCGTTCGAGCAACGAAACGATCAATTGGTGGCGTGGTCGCTGGGCAATTTCGTCACGGGAAAACAGCTTCCCGTGCTCGGGGAGGGCGCGATTCTCAAGGTTGGTCTGGCCCGCACGGGCGAGGGACCGCCGGCCATCGTGCAGGCGGAGTTTCGCGAGATTGATCTGGACCGGAACCGGGAGCGGTGTCGCGTAACGTTCCGCCACTCGGAGCCCCCATCCGTGGCGACGGACGCCGACTCGCGCTCGGTATCCCTCGATCGTGGATAGCCGGTACGGACCCCACGCTGTGAACTCGATCATGGTCGACCCCGAGCGCCGCGATCAGATTGCCGACCGCCTCGACGGGATCGAGGCGGAGCACGACGTGCAGGTCCTTTACGCCTGCGAGTCGGGGAGTCGGGCGTGGGGCTTTCCGTCCACCGACAGCGACTACGACGTGCGGGTCGTCTACGTTCACCCACGGGACTGGTACCTGTCGATCGACCTGGAGCAGCGCGACGACACGATCGATCCGCCGATTCGAGACGAAATTGACGTGCACGGATGGGACCTGCGCAAGGCGCTCGGGCTGTTCCGCTCCGCAAACCCCACGCTGCTGGACTGGCTGCAGTCGCCCCTCGTGTATCGCGAAGACGCGGCGGTGATGGCCCGCTGGCGCGAGCTGCTGCCGGACTACTACACGCCGCGGACGGCCGGGCACGCCTACCGGGGGATGGCGCAAAGTGTGGTGGAGCAGAGTCTGGCCGGCGAACCGATTTCGCACAAGGCGTACCTCTACGTCCTCCGCGCCCTCCTGGCCGTGCGGTGGACCGAGCAGCGCTCCGATCCGGTACCGGTGGAATTCGAACGGCTCGTGGACGCGACGGTCGAGCGGGAAGAGATTCGGGAGGCCATCGAGGCGCTCGTCGATCAGAAGCAGGCGGGACGCGAGCTGGACGCGGGGCCGCGCCACCCGGTGCTGCACGATTTCGTGGCGGCGGAGTTAGAGCGGCAGGCGGACCTGGAATGGCCCGACTCGAACGTTCGGCCCGGCATTGAGCCGCTGAACGACTTCTTTCGCTCTGTGGTCGCCTCCCTTTCGGGATGAGACATAAGTGTCCGGGTTTGGCCCTGTACCTCGTGTTATGGGGATGAGGACGGATTCGGCTCCTCTCCTGATCAGGCACTTCTGAACGGTCATTTCCCGGGATTGGCCATCGTTCGTATCTCATCCCATCGATTGTCGATCTCACTATGTATACGTTAGCACGCACATTTGGACCGCTTTTCCTCTTTGTTTTTCTTTTCATTGCAGTAGGATGCGACGCAGTTTCCACCCAGCAGGAGAGTGAGGATCAGAACCTCTCGAATGAGGAGATTGCCAGTCAGGTGGAGGAGGCCTTCGGCTCGCAGGTCACCGAGCTTCAGATTCGAGAGATCAGCGTCGGTGAAGTGACGCAGGAGCTTGAAGCTGGAGAAACCACACTTCCGTTTGTGACGCCGGAAAACGAGGTTATTGAGATGACTTTCCGCGGGCGTCCGGCCAATCTCCGTCCCGATAGCGTTGACACCGGCATCTTGCGAGAGACTCCCGATACCCTCGAAACCGTCCCCCTTCCCGAAGAGCAAAGCTACCTGCTCGGGGAACTGGAAAATACCCACCGGTTGGGGGGCGTCACCATTCTCGACGATGAAGAGACAATGCTGCGCGGCGTGTTGCGTCATTCCGATTATGGGCTCAGTTACATCCAGTCGGTCAACCACGTCCTTCAGACCGACGAATATCCCAACCTCCACGTGATCTATAATGCCGAGCACACTGGCGACTTCGAGATCGGAGACGGAGAGGTATACTCCTCGCAGGACGCGGACGGCGAGCAGCAGGGACACGCAAAGCTGAACGTCGACGAGTCGGCCAGCGTGGTCCTAGACGGAGATGTCGACTTCTACAATGCGGACCCCAACACCGTGTGGCGGCGGCAGGAGAGTCTCTTGCTTGCCGCGCAGATCGCCGATGGACTCATTGAGCCGATCTCCAGTGACACCTGGCGGCTGGATTTGAGCATTGCCGGGCAGGAGGTGTGGGTGTCCGGCGGGCCGTCCACGACCAATCACGGCACGCTGATGAACCGACTGGAGGATCCGAGCTACTATCTGCTTAACTCTCTCTCAGAGAAGCAGATGCACCTGTTTCTGGTAGGGTACGACGTGAACGGCCTTGCCGGGCGGGCCGGAGGGATCGGATCCCCGAGTGGCGGTTGGGGCGGAGGAAGTGGAGACAACCACCTCTTCAGTGAAGTTCTCTCGAGGAGAAGCCTGCACATCAATCGGCTGGTCCTGACCCATGAGGTCGGCCACCTGATCGGCGGCCATCACGGCCACTCGATCACGAGCGGATGCTCGGGGTCGATGTGTGGGCGCTCGATCATGAATCACACGATCACGAACGCGCAGGAGTACTTCTACAGCGATGCCAACGACGAGGAGATCAGCGACGTGATCGATGCGGTTCTCCCGTAACGTTTCTGGAGGAGGGCTTCCAGCCCCGGCCGACGGCCTCGACGTGGCCGAGAGGCGCGGCCGATTTGCCCGCCCCGAGCTCTGGGGCGGGCTATTTTTGTGTGTGCCATGCATACTCACAGGCTTTAGGGTGAGAGTCCCGAATGAGCCGAGTCGCAGGAATCATTAGCAGAAGGCAAGGCGCTGTCCGTGAGGGTAGGACTGAAAGAAGCCGGATGCAAAAAGGGGTTTTGACGAACA
>JAHENZ010000170.1 GCA_018609755.1 Salinivenus sp.
CGCAGATCTCGTGATGCCACCGATCCGTGAATAAGTTTCTGAAGTTTGGTTTCGATTTTAGCTGCGCACGGTTCTCAACAGGCTGAAAAAAGTCGTTTAGGTACGTTCTCACGGATCGGTATTTCCGTCTATATCTCCTGCACGGAAAATGCTCGGGATCGACCGCTGTCAGCAAACGCTGACGATTGTGGCGTCAGGGGACCGACGCTCGACCCCCCCCACAGTCGTTGTGCAAGGTCACTTGCGTTCCGGGGGCTGAAGGGGCGAATTCACTGGATGCAAAACCAACGATCTTGTGAACGGTTTAGCGTTGACTGTGTGCAGGTGTGCGTGTTTTGACGATGAGAAGACCATCGGGGCTATCCCGTAGCGCAATCTGTACTTCTCTCATTGACAAGCTTGGCTTCTCTGCTTCAGGGTGCCGTTGGATTGTAGAGTTATGAAATTGTCCGCTGGACGTATGGGATGCCTCTTCGTAGCGCCGTTGGACTCCAACAGCGCTACGAAAAGAGGAAGAAACCCCTGTGTCACGGTGTGTCGGTCCTGCGATTAATCTCGCAAGGACGCACTCCAACGACACTCTCTTCCGAACCGAGTACCTACGTGCCTGCGCCTGTCTCTTTCGGTCAATCGTTTTCTGCTCTATGGCATTTGACGATCACTTTCGCTCGGAGACTGCGGCCCTTTACACGGACCTGTATCAGCTCACCATGCTCCAGGCCTACTGGCGGGAGGGCATGGACGAGACGGCGGTGTTCGATCTCTTTGTGCGCCGCCTCAAGGACCGAAACTACCTCCTCGCCTGCGGGCTCGAACAGGCACTGGAGTATCTGGAAGAGCTTTCCTTTTCGGAGGAGGCGCTAACCTACCTCGAAGCACAGGACCAGTTTTCGGACGACTTTCTGGCGTGGCTGGAAGACTTCGAGTTTACCGGCGACGTGTACGCCGTGCCGGAGGGGACGCCCGTCTTTCCGGACGAGCCGCTCGTCGAGGTCGTAGCTCCAATTGGAGAGGCGCAGCTGGCCGAGACGTTTCTCTTAAACCAGATTACGTTCCAGACGATGATCGCGTCGAAGGCGGTCCGTGTGGTGGAGGCGGCCCGGAGTGGGGGTCGTGATCGACTGGTGGCCGATTTCGGCATGCGCCGCATGCATGGCACGGACGCATCGATGAAGGCGGCTCGCGCCGCGTACATCGCCGGGGTGGACGCCACCTCCAACGTGGCCGCTGGTCAGGCCTACGACCTCCCCATTACCGGCACGATGGCCCACAGCTACATCGAGGCCCACGATTCCGAAATGGACGCCTTCCGCGAGTTTGCGGAGCTGTATCCGGAGACGATCCTGCTGGTCGACACCTACGACACGATTTCGGGGGTGCAGAAGGTGATCGATCTTGCGGAGGAGAAGGGCGACGACTTTCAGGTGCGCGGCATCCGGCTCGACTCCGGGGACCTGGCGGAGTTGGCCAAGGAATCGCGTCGTCTTCTCGACCAGGCCGGACTCACCGACGTGATGATCTTCGTCAGCAGCGGCCTCGACGAGTACAAGATTCGAGACCTGCTCGACCGGGAGGCACCGATCGACGGCTTCGGGGTGGGGACCAAGATGGGCACTTCCGCCGACCAGCCCGCACTCGACAGCGCCTACAAGCTGTGCGGCTACGCGGGCACGCCCCGCATGAAGCTCTCCTCCGAGAAGTCAAATCTGCCGGGGCGGAAGCAGGTCATTCGGCAGTACGAGAACGGGACGGCGGTGCGCGACGTCATCGCGACGGAGGAAGCGGATCGCCATACCGGCGCGCCCCTTCTGGAGCGCGTGATGGCAGAAGGGGAGCGCACGGACGCCGGAAGTCCGCGTGCGCTCGACGCCCATCGCGAACACGCCGCCGCCCGTGTCGCGGAGCTGCCGGATCGGCTTCGGGCACTGCCCTCGACCGCGGAAGGATACGAGGTCGTGCTCAGTGACGCCATGGAGCGGCGGCTCGATGAGACTCGCACGGCCCTCCGCGACGAGATGGCCGTAGAGGCACGATGATTGCCTCGTATTTTTTGCCTCCCTCCTTCACGCACGACGAGAATCGGAAGTCCCCCGGCCCCGTCAGTATGAAATCTGATTGGTGTCCATCGACGCGCGTTTTCCCAAGAGTGTAGAGGTTTTTTCATGGAGGCCCCAGACACCCTGCCCTCCGGTACCGAAACACGGCCCCAAACCGAAAGTGAAGAGCGGCGGCTCCGTACGCTCGAGCAATACGACGTGCTCGACGCTCCCCCGACGGAGGCCTTCGACCGCATCACGCGGCTGGCCACGCGCCTGTTCGACGTGCCGGTGGCCCTCGTCAACTTCATTGATCAGGAGCAGCAGTGGTGTCTTTCGACCTGTGGGCTGGACTTGCATCGCACCTCGCTTGAAGCCTCCTTCTGCGTTCACACCATCGACCAGACGGGCGTTATGGTCGTCGAGGACGCGCAGGAGGACGAGCGCTTTGCTGATAATCCCCTGGTGACGGGAAAGCCTCACATCCGCTTCTACGCCGGAGCGCCCCTCACGGCGCCCAACGGCTACCGCCTCGGGGCGCTCTGTTTGCTGGACGACGAGCCCCGGACGTTCACGACGGACGATCAGGAGACCCTGGCCGACCTCGCGGGCGTGGTGATGGACGAGGTCAATCTTCGCCACTACGCGGCCGACCTCGATGCCTCTCGAAAGGCTCACCAGGAGGCCAGCGAACAGCGACGACGGATCCTGGAGAGCATCACCGACGCCTTCTTCGCTGTCGATGAGGACTGGACGTTTACGTACGTCAACCGACGAGCGGAGGAGTTTCTGGAGCGATCTCGTGAGGAACTGGTGGGGGAAAACATGTGGGACGCCTTTCCGGAAGCGGTGGGGACGACCTTTCAGGAAAAGTACGAGCGGGCGATTGAGGAGGACACCACCGTCGAGTTCGTCGAGTACTATTCGCCGCTCAACCGGTGGTTTGAAGTCAAAGCCTTTCCGTTTGAGAGCGGACTCTCGGTGTACTTCGATGACGTGACCGATCGCATGGAGGCCCGCGAGAATCTTCGCCGCGAGCGGGACCTGACCGAGGCCGTGATGGATACGAGCGTGGCCGCCATCGTGATCGTAGACGCGTCGGGGGAAATCTCCTTCGCCAATGGGCCGGCCAATGACATTCTCGGAACCGAGGGAGAGGACCTTACTGGCAACGTGCACAATGAGATTGGCACCCTCAAGACGCTCGACGGCACATCCATTCCCCCGGAGGAATGGCCCTTCGAGAACATTCTGAACGAGGGGATGACCCTGTCCGAGAAGCGTTACATCTTCGAGTGGCCCGACGGCACGCAGCGCTACATTTCGGTCAATGGGGCGCCGCTCCGCGACGATCAAGACGAGGTGCGGCAGGTCGTCTTTTCGATCGACGACATCACCGAGCAGGTGCAGCACGAGCGGGAGCTGCGCGCGGCGAAGGAGGAGGCCGAGCAGGCCAACCAGCTCAAGTCGGCCTTCCTCGCGAACATGAGCCACGACGTGCAGACGCCGCTCTCCTCCATTATGAACCACGCAGATCTGCTCCGGCGGGAGGTGGGGGAGGAGCACCGGGAGCGGATCGACCTCATCAAACGCAGTAGCAACCGGCTGCTCGACACCCTGGAATCGGTGCTCGATCTCTCGAAGCTGGAGGCGGGCGCCGTGGAGCCGACCCCCGAATCGCTCGATCTTGCAGACGAGCTGTTGGGGACGGCCGAGCTGTTCCAGCCGCAGGCGGCCGGGCAGGACCTTACGCTCAAAACGGACGTGGAGGAGCCGCTCACGGCCGAGCTCGACCCGACGATGCTCCACCGAATCACGGACAATCTTCTAAGCAATGCCCTCAAGTTTACCGACCCCGGGGGCACGGTCACGCTCCGGGCGCAGGGCGCGAACGATCAGGTTGTGATTGAAGTGGAGGACACCGGAGTGGGGATCGACGAGGCGTTCATGCCGAACCTGTTTGAGGCGTTTGCGCGCGGAGAGGAGCAGAACAAGACGGAGGGCAGCGGGCTGGGGCTCGCCATCACCAAGCATCTGACGGACGTCATGGGGGGCACCATCGACGTGGAGAGCGAGAAGGGCGTGGGCACCACGTTCACCGTTCGCCTGCCACGATGACGCGTTGTTGAGTGTGGGCGTGTGTGAGCTCGTACGTGCGAAAATCGAAAACAACACGCCTCTCGGCCCTCCCCCCTCGCCTCTCAATTTCAGAGGAAAGGCACCCGGCCAACGGTCACTCCACATTCCGCATTCCGAATTCCACACTCCGAACTCCACACTCGCATGACCATTCGCTGGGGCATTCTCGGCACCGGAAATATTGCTCACCTCGTCGCGTCCGACCTCCAACTGTTGCCCGACGCAGAGATTGCGGCCGTGGGCTCCCGTGCGCAGGCTCGTGCCGATGCGTTCGGGGACGAATTTGACGTCCCGCAGCGCTTCGGCTCCTACGAGGCGCTTGTGACGGGGGGCGACGTGGACGTGGTGCACGTGGCGAGTCCGCATTCCCACCACGTCGAGCACGCCACGATGGCTCTGGAGGCGGGCTGCGCTGTGCTCTGCGAGAAGCCGCTCGCCCTCAACGCCGACGGGGCGGCGCGCCTCATTGCCACTGCCCGCGAGCAAGACCAGTTTTTGATGGAGGGAATGTGGACCCGCTTCCTTCCGGTGATGGACGACGTGCGGCGCGTCGTGGAAAACGAGCTGGGGGAAGTCCAGGTGCTTCGGGCCGACATCGGCTTCCACCAGCCGTTCGATCCCGAGCATAGAATCTTCAACCCGGCCCTCGGCGGCGGGGCGCTGCTCGACCTCGGCGTGTACCCGATGGCCCTTGCGTTCGAGTGCTTCGGCCCGCCCGACGACGTGACCTCCTCCGTTGTCCTCGGCGAGACGGGAGTAGACGAGCAGTGTGCGGTCGTCTTTGACTAGGACGACGGAACGCAGGCCGTGTGGCACGCCTCTGTACGGGCGGATGCGGGACGAACTTGCGCCATTGCCGGGACGGAGGGGCGCCTGCAGGGGCGACGAGCGTGGTGGAAGGGGGACCCGTTCGACCTCACCCGTGAAGACGGTACGACGGAGACCTTCGCGCGGCCGTTCGAGGGCAACGGGTACCAGTTTGAAGCCGCCCACGTGATGCGGTGTCTACGGGAGGGGAAGACCGAAAGCCCGGTGATGCCGCTGAACGAGAGTCGCCGATTGCTCCAGACGGCCGATGCGCTGCGGGAGGCGTGGGGCGTGACGTACCCGGGGGAGGCGTGATCGAAATGGGACGTACGGACGTGCCGGAATTTGAGTGCGGGGAAGCGCTTTCATAGGATAGACAGCGGACGGCGGACCGCCGGCGGCTGTCCGAGCGCAGGCTCACGAAGAAAAATCCAGTGTCAAGTGCTAATTCTGATCCGGTTTGGGGTTTTGAACCGGTTTATCGGTTTTGGCACAGTTTCTATCGGCTGAGTCCTCGGCCTGGAGAGAAGGGAACCTCATGACATTTCTTGATAGCAAACGAGCGGATGTTCAACGCACACTCGTCTGAACGACTCTGGGGGCTCGGGTTGGGGATTCTTGCCCTCGGCCTTCTGCTTGTGCTTCGGGAGTCGCCCGATGCCGCATCGCCCCCCCCGAAGACCATCGAGATTCAGGCCGTGGCGGGGCTGCAGTACGATCGCGTGCGCTTTGCCGTGCAGCCGGGGCAGGAGGTGGAGCTTCGACTCGACAACGTCAGTTCGCTCGCGCACAACCTCGTGATTACAGACGAAGGGGCCCGTGAGGCAGTCGTGGCGGCGGCCAATCGGATGGGGGCGGAGGGACCGGAGCAAGAATACGTGCCGGACTCGGGCGACGTACTTCACTTTACGCCCGTCATCGCGCCCGATTCGAGCGCCACGCTTGCCTTTACCGCTCCCGAAGCCGCCGGTGTCTACCCGTACGTCTGCACCTATCCGGGCCACGGGGTCGTGATGTACGGGGCCATGTACGTGTCGCCGGACGGCGAGGCCGCCATGCCGCCGCTGGAAGAGGATCCGCACGTTCCCCCGGACAGCCTGCGCGTGGGGACGTCGGCGGCAGCATCCGCAGCCCATCCGTACCCGACCAGCCCTCCGATCATGTACCGGACGTTTATGCCGAACAGCAGCCCGGCGACGATTGCCGTGGGGTTGGAAGGCGGCGTCTCGTACGCCTTCGACACGGTGCCCGTCACGATCCGCTATGCGTGGAGCGGCGGCTTCGTGGACAACAGCGAGGTATTCAAGGGACACGTCGCCAATCAGCGAGCCACAATTGAGGGCGACGTGTTCTACCGGAGCGACGGCCAGTTTCCACTACGCATTGGGGACCCCGGACGCCCCCCGAACGTCGAGTTTGAGGGCTACCGGATGGTGGAGGGGCGCCCGGAGTTTCGGTACACCATGGACGGACTCACGGTGCGCGAGCTCATCACGCCTGCACCGGAGGGGACCGGGCTCCAGCGCAAATTTCAGATCGAGGAACCACCGCAGGACATCCGGTTCGTGCGACGTGCGGCGGACAGCGTGAGGGTGGAGGCCACGGCGGGCACGTGGGCGGCCGATACGTTGCGGCTCTCGCCGGAGGAGGCCCGCGAATTCACCATCACGATGACGAAGTAGCAACGAGGCCGACCTGTCCGCCATGCCCAAGACACACCCCTTCTCCACGATGAGTCGTCTTTCGTTTTTTCTAGTTGCTGCCGTTCTCGTGGTCCTCGCCGGATGCAGCGAGCCGCCCACGCAAGACGACGGTCCCGCGTACGTCGTTGAGACCATCGACACGCCGCCCGGCCTGATTCCCGAGGTCGGCGGGCTCGACGTGATGCGGGACGGGCGGCTCGTGGGCGTCTTTCACCGCGGCGAGGTGATGATCTACGACCCCGAGACACAGGAGTGGAGTGTGTTCGCACAGGGGCTGCACGACCCGCTGGGCGTGAAGGCCGTCTCGAATGACGAAGTGCTCGTGACGCAGCGCCCCGAATTGACGCGCCTGACGGACACGGATCAGGACGGAAAAGCCGAGCGCTACGACACGGTGACGGACGACTTCGGGATGTCCGGCAACTACCACGAGTTTGCGTTCGGGCCGGCCGAGGGGCCGAACGGCGACCTGTTCATTTCGCTGAATACCGCCTCCAAGTTTGCGGGGGTGTGGGACATCCTACGGGGGCCGTTCGACCCGGAGGGGCGGCCCGGGCGCATGTACGCGGCCGTGCCGTACCGGGGATGGGTCATGCGGTACCACCCGGCGTCCGATTCGCTGGAGCCGTTCGCCAGCGGTTTTCGCTCGCCCAACGGCCTCGTGTTTGACGAGGAGGGTCGCCTTTTCGCGACAGACAACCAGGGCGACTGGCTCGGCACCAGCAAGCTCTACCACGTTCAGCAGGACAATTTCTACGGTCATCCGCAGAGTCTCGTTTGGGAGGACGGCTTTGACGACATTCAGCCGCTGGACCTGCCGGTGCCGGTGCTCAACACGATGCGGACGCGGGCCTCCGTTCTTTTTCCGCAGGGCATCTTGGCCAATTCGCCCACGCAGCCCGTTATCGACCGGACGGGTGGGCAGTTTGGCCCGTTCGAGGGGCAGATGCTGATCGGGGAGATGAACCATCCCCGCATTCTGCGCGTCATGCTCGAGGAGGTGGACGGGGCGATGCAGGGCGCGGTGACGACCCTCATCGACTCGTCGACGGCCCACGAGTCACGGCCCCTTCGCATCGGCAACAACCGGCTGGCGTTTGGGTCGGACGGGAACCTGTGGGTAGGGCAGACCGACCACGGCTGGCCCGGCGACCAGGGGCTGCAGCGCGTGCGATGGGCAGGCGGGACGCCCACGGAGGTGGAAGAAATGAGTGTCACCAAGGACGGCTTCAATCTCCACTTCACGAAGCCGGTGCGTCCCGAGACGATCCGCCCGGACTCGGCAGTACAGTTCACGCGCTACTACTACGAGTACCATCAGGAGTACGGCTCCGACCGGATGGATGTGCAGCCGGTGCCGGTGACGGAGGTCGAAGTTTCCTCCGACCAGCGGCGCGTGGCGGTGGCGTTGGACGAGTTGGTGCCCGGCTACGTGTACCAGCTGGACCTGCACGGCGTTGAAGCCCAGGACGGCACGCCGATCGCCCATCCGACGCTCTACTACACGTTGAATCGCCTGCGGCAGTGAGGGGAATGGGCACGGGGGCGTGGGAGCGTGGGGGCACCAACGTCTCCGCGCGCATCCACAAGCGAGGTCTACCCGTCAAAGTTGAATCTTGGTCTTGCAGAAGCGAGTTATGGAGCGAGCGGGACGGGCTGGCCCGATTCAGCGGACTCGTAGATCGCCTCAATGATGGCGACGGCGGTGCGGGCCTCGGGAGCCGGAAGGAGGAAGGGAGCGTCGTGGTCCACCCAGTCGAGGAAGGCACGGATGTTCTGCGTGTGCTTGGCGTAGTCGATCGCCATCGGGTCGGAGGCGCCGCCTTCTGTGTCATCCTCACCGTACGTCGTCCGAATCTCCTCGTCCTCCGGCCGTTCGTCGCGCATCTGCCAGCACACGATCTCGTCCTCGTGGATCTCGGCGGTGCCGTCCCGCCCGGCCACCTGCAGCCGGCGGCGCGTGCCCGGGTACATGGACGTAGCGCCGAGGATGTGGCCGAGCGTCCCGTCGCGGTACCGCAGCGTCGCCACCGCAGTGTCCTCCACCTCAATGTGCGCCGGGTCGTGGCCGCGCACGTCCGTTTGGGCGTACACCTCTGCCACCGGATTCTGTCCCGGCGCAAGGTCCATGTTGGACCGCACGATCCACGCAATGGCGTCGATGGCGTGAATGGACTGGTTCATGAGGGCGCCGCCTCCGTCTAACGCCTCCGTTCCCTTCCACGTCCCCTCGTAGTACGCGTCGTCTCGCCACCAGGGCACCGTCGCCATGGCCACCGCGAGATTTCCGAAGCGGCCCTGGGCCACGGCATCGCGAAGCGTCTGAATGGCCCCGCTGTAGCGATGCTGAAAGATGCCCCCCAGCTTCACGTCGTGTGCGTCCGCCGCCGCAATCATTCGGTCGACGCGCTCGGTCGTGATCTCCAGCGGTTTCTCGCAGAGGACGTGCGCGCCCCGCTCAGCAGCGGCAACGGTCGGCTCTAGATGGGCTCCGCTCGGCGTCGCAATAATCACCGCGTCGGGCGTTTCCTCGTCCAGAAGGGATTCGTAATTGGCGTACCAGGTGCAGTCGTGGGTGTCGGCGAACGTCCGGCCGGGGCCTTCTGAGCGACGGGCCGCCGCCACGAGCATAGCATTGTCGAGGTCGGTGAGGGCGCGAGCATGGAGGTCGGCCACCGAGCCGGCGCCGATAATGCCAAAACGATACACGATGTTGGGGAAGTTGTGGGAGAAGAAATCGAGGATCGGTCATAGCGTCCACTCCCCCTGCGGATCCGAGATTCACTTATCACTTGTCCCGAGCGGCTGAATGCCCCCGCAGGCGGGTCGGGGACGGAAGCGCTTTGTTGATGCAGACTTCATTGTCTGGAAGCCTTTACACTAGAGTCAATGGCTTGAAGTTGTCATTCTACCGAATAATATTCGGCTTGTGACGAAAGAAAGCCAAGAGTTTGGGTAAAGGCTCCGGTTTGAGAAATACACTGAACCGAGCAGGCATCAGGAATTTCCCGCTTTCGCGACGTGTTTGAACCGATTTTTTGACTCCCCATGAGCGAAGGGTTTACCCGCGAGCAGAAGCAGTATCTCCAGGGCTTTATGGCCGGCGTGGATCAGCGCGGCGGGAAGCCGTACGCCGGGGAGACGCCCGACGGCGAGATTACGAACGATGAAGACGAGGCCGAGCGTGACCTCGCCGACGAGGTCTACGGCACGCCGGTGGACGACCTCTGCAAGCAGGAGCGCACGAAGCTGGAAGAGGATCCCATGGAGATCTGGGACCGGATGGTCGAGAACGCGAAAGAAGGCAAATTTCCGGAGGGGGACGACGTCTTCCGCTACAAATCGCGCGGCCTCTTCTACGTCGCCCCGGCCCAGGAGGCCTTCATGATGCGCTGCCGCATCCCGGCGTGCATGCTCAACGTTCGTCAGCTGCGCGGGATGCGCGAGATTGCCGACCGGTGGGGTGGGGGCTACACCGACATCACGACGCGCGGCAACCTGCAGGTCCGCGAGATCGGTGCGAGCGACGGCATCAAGTGCCTGCGGAAGCTCTATGAGATTGGATTGACCTCGAAGGGGGCAGGGGCCGACAACGTGCGGAACGTGACGGCCTCGCCCACCTCCGGATACGACCCCGACGAGGTGTACGACGTGCGGCAGTTGGCCCTCGGGATGCATCAGTACATTCTCAGCAGCGGCGATCTCTTTGGGCTCCCCCGAAAGTTCAACATCGCCTTCGACAACGGCGGGCGTCTGAGCGTGGCGGCCGATACGAATGACATTGGCTTTATCGCTACCGAAGTGGGAGAGGGGGCCGACGTGGAGCCGGGGGCGTACTTCCGCATTCGGCTCGGCGGGGCCAGTGGTCACCGCTACATGGCGAAGGACGCCAACGTGGTCGTGGAGCCCGATCAGTGCGTGGCGGTCGGGGCCGCAATGCTTCGCGTCTTTCTCCGGAACGGCGACCGCACCAACCGCCGCAATGCTCGCCTCGCCAAGCTCCTCGACGATTGGGGCATTCCGAAGTTCTTGGAGAAGGTGGAGGAAGAGATGACCTTCGACTTCAAAGAGGTACCGCAGGAGGCATGCAAGCCCCGCGTGGACATGGAGAAGCACGGCCACATGGGCGTGCACGAGCAGGCCACGGACGGCCTCAACTACATCGGCGTCGGCGTGCCGGTGGGGCGGTTCACCAGCGAACAGATGGAGACTGTGGCTGACATTGCCGAGCAGTACGGGCAAGACGACGTTCGCTTCACCATTTTCCAGAGCCTCATGATTCCGGGCATTGCCGACGAGGACGTAGAGACGGTGAAGGACATGATCGACGATTGTGGGCTCACCTACGAGGCGTCGAACGTGCAGGGCGGCGTGGTGGCCTGCACGGGCAACGTCGGCTGCAAATTCGCTATGACCGACACGAAGGGGCAGGCGCTGGAGCTGTCGCAGTACCTGAACGAGAAGATCGATCTCGATCACCCCATCAACATTCACCTGACGGGCTGCGACAACTCGTGTGCCCAGCACTACTGCGGCGACATCGGCCTCATGGGCGTCAGTGCCCGGACGGACGACGGCGAGACGGTCGAAGCCTACGATATTGCCCTCGGTGGGGGCATGGACGAGGAGCACGGCCTCGGGCGCGACGTGGTGAGCAGCGTGCCCTTCGACGAGGTGCCGCCGCTCCTCGAAGACATGCTGGAGACCTACCTCGACGAACGCGAGTCCGACGACGAGACGTTCGTCGAATTTACCCGTCGTCACGAAGTCGACGAGCTCAAGTCCATGTTTGACCTGGCGGCCTGAATGATGCGTGATACGTGAGTCGTGACCGAGTGAAAATCAGCATCCTCACGCAATACGCATCACGCATTACGCCTCGAACTCAGAGGCTCGATTAGAGAGGCTCTTTCCTACAGATCCACACAGACAACTCCATCCCAACGCACCCATGAGCACACAGACAGCCCCTCGCATTCCGGACGATGCTCCGTTTTCGGGCGAGCAGAAGGCCTGGTTGAACGGCATGTTTGCCGGACTGTACTCGACCCAGGAAGTGGACCCGACGGCGATGGGCGGAGCCGCGGGCGACGGCGCGGCGGCCGCTCCGGCCACGACCATAACCGTCCTCTACGGTACGCAAACGGGCAATGCCGAAGGGCTGGCCCACCGCACGACCGACGCGATGGAGGAGCAAGGCCTAAACGCCGAGTGCGAAGGGCTCGGCTCCTACGACGTGTCTGACTTGGCCGACGACGACTACGTCCTTATCGTCACCAGCACGTACGGCGACGGCGACATGCCGGACAACGCCGCGCTGTTCTGGGACGAGCTCAGCAGCGACGATGCCCCTGCACTGGACGGCGTTCAGTTCTCCGTGTTGGCACTGGGGGACAAAAGCTACCCCGACTTCTGCGCGGCGGGCAAGAACTTCGACCGGCGGCTGGAGGAGCTTGGGGCCGAGCGGTTTGCCGAGCGCGTCGACTGCGACGTCGACTACGAGGATCCGTTTGAGGAGTGGCTGGACACCGTGATGGACGAGCTCACGGATCGGATCGATGACGGCGCCGCTCCGGCCGGTGCCTCGGGGGACGGTGCCATGCAGACGCCGAGCGTCTCCCCGAGCGGCGACGGTGCCCCCACGGCCGACGACGTGGAGGTGTCGGAGGGCACGCCGTCGTACTCCAAGAACAATCCCTTTTCGGCGACGCTCCTCGAAAGCCGTGAACTCACCGACGAGAGCTCCAACAAAGAAACGCGCCACGTAGAGGTCTCCCTGGCGGGCTCCGGCCTCGACTACGAGGTGGGCGACGCGATGGGCGTCGTGCCGTCCAACTGCCCGAGTCTGGTCCATGACTTCATCGAGCACCTCGGATTTAACGGCACGGAGGTCGTGCCGGGCTCGGACGGCACCGAGGTGTGCCTGCGCGAGGCCCTGCTGAGCCACTACGAGATCGGAAGCGACGTGCCCTCGGATCTTCTCGAACGGGTGGCCGAGGCCACGGGTGACGACGAGCTGCAGGCGCTGCTCGGCCCCGACGCCCGGGACGAACGCGAGGAATATCTCTGGGGCCGGGGCGTCATCGACTTTGTGACGGAGTACCCGGTGGATTGGGATCCCGGCGAATTTGTGGAGCTGCTCCGCCCGCTCACCCCGCGTCTCTACTCCATTGCGTCGAGCCCGGAGTTCTACCCCAACACGATCCACACGACGGTAGCGGCCGTCCGCTATAACAGCTGCGGTCGGTCGCGGAAGGGGGTGTGCTCCACGTTCCTCGCGGATCGCATCCAGCCCGGTGCCACAGTTCCCATCTACCTCCAGCCCAACAACAATTTCGGCGTGCCGGAGGAGGACGAGCGGCCCATGATCATGGTGGGGCCCGGCACCGGCATCGCGCCGTTCCGCGCCTTTCTGCAGGAGCGCCGGGCCACGGATGCCGACGGCAAAAACTGGCTCTTTTTCGGCGAGCAGCACAAAGACACGGACTTCCTCTACGAGGACGATCTGAAGGGCATGAAGCAGGACGGCACGCTCGACCGCCTGGACACGGCGTTCTCGCGCGACCAGGAGGAAAAGATGTACGTCCAGCACCGCATGCTCGAACACTCGGATCGCCTCTTCGGCTGGCTCGAAGAGGGGGCAGCCTTCTACGTCTGCGGCGACCGGACGCACATGGCGAAGGACGTGGATGCGGCCCTGCACAAGATCGTTCAGGACGAGGGCGACATGTCCGAAGACGAGGCCGAAGACTACGTCATGACGCTGAAGAAAGAAGGACGGTACGAGCGGGACGTGTACTAACTCCTCTTCAGATCTCTCCTCC
>JAHENZ010000171.1 GCA_018609755.1 Salinivenus sp.
GACGGGCGTCGTTTGACGCTTCCCATCGAAGGAATGTCCTGTGCGTCCTGCGCGAAGAGCGTAGAAGGGACGTTGGGTCGCGTCGAGGGGGTTACGGGAGCCTCCGTGAATTTTGCCACCGAGCGGGCGGAGGTTTCTGTTGGCGAATCTGGGATTCGCGTGCCGGCTCTGGTCCAGGCCGTAGAGGATAGCGGCTACGAGGTGCGTACGGCCGAGACCACTCTCACGGTGCAGGGGATGAGCTGCGCGTCGTGCGTGTCTCGCGTAGAGGATGCTTTAGCGGACCTGGATGGGGTACTGGACGCAAGCGTGAATTTGGCCACGGACCGCGCCACGGTGCGCTACGTCCCCGGCACGGTGGAGCCCGCCGACTTTACGACGACGATTCGCGATGCCGGGTACGACGTGGTGGACACCGAAGGAGGAGGGGACCGTTCGGCCGTGGAGCGCCAGGCCCGCGAGGAAGAAAAGCAGTCCATGAAGAGTCGCTTCCTCTGGGCCCTCGTCTTTGCAGTTCCGGTTTTCGTGTTGGAGATGGGATTCATGCACGTGCCGGTGATGGAAGCGTGGATCACGGAGCAGGTGTCTACGCAGACGCTGTACTACATCCTCTTTGCTCTCACGACCGTCGTGCAGTTTGGGCCCGGCCTCTACTTTTACAAGCACGGCTGGCCGGCGCTTCGGAACTGGAGTCCGGACATGAACACGCTCGTCATGATCGGGACCTCGGCGGCGTATGGCTACTCGGTCGTCGCGACGTTCCTCCCGAGCGTACTCCCTGAGGGAACGGTGCACGTCTACTACGAGGCCGCCGCGACGATCATAACGCTTATCCTGGCGGGCAATTACATGGAGGTCCTCGCCAAGGGGCGCGCCAGCGACGCCATTCGCGCCTTACTGAATCTGCAGGCCACCACCGCCCGCGTGGTGCGCGACGGCGAGGAAGAGGAGGTCGACGTGCGCGACGTGGTGCCGGTCGCCGTAATCCGCGTGCGGCCCGGCGAAAAGGTGCCGGTGGACGGCGAAGTGCTCGACGGTTCCTCGTACGTCGACGAGTCGATGGTGACCGGCGAGCCCGATCCGGTGAGCAAGGGGGAGGGCGAAGAGGTCGTGGGCGGGACGATCAACAAGACCGGGAGCTTTACTTTTCGCGCTACTCGCGTCGGGGAAGAGACCGTGCTCTCGCAGATTGTGGAGATGGTAGAGGAGGCTCAGGGCTCGGCTCCGCCCATCCAGTCGCTGGCCGACCGCGTGGTGAAGGTGTTCGTGCCCTTCGTTCTGGCGACGGCGGCGATCACGTTCGGCATCTGGATGGCGTTTGGCCCGGACCCGGTGCTCACATATGCACTGGTGACGGCCGTGTCGGTCCTCATTATTGCCTGCCCGTGTGCGATGGGCATTGCCACGCCGATTTCGGTGATGGTGGGCACGGGCCGTGCCGCCGAGTTGGGCGTGTACGTACGGGAAGGGGAAGCCCTGCAGGCCCTCCACACCGCCGATCTCGTGGCGCTCGACAAGACGGGCACTCTCACGAAGGGTCAGCCCGAGGTGACGGACTTTCGTCCGCACAACGGCTTTGAAGAAGAGGAGCTGCTCCGCTGGGTCGCTAGTGTCGAGATGCAGTCCGAGCACCCGATTGGCGAGGCGATCGTGGCACGGGCGCAGGAGCGCGAACTCGACCTGCCGGGGGCCACGGACTTCGACGCCATTCCGGGGCACGGTGTGCAGGCGACCGTGGAGGGACGGACGATCGCCATTGGGGCGGCGCGCCTCATGGAGCGGCTCGGCGTGTCGCTCGATGGTCAGGAAGCCGTGGCGGACGAACTGGCCGACGCCGCCAAGACGCCGCTCTACGTAGCGGTGGACGGCACCCTCGCGGCGATTGTTGCCGTGGCGGATCCGATCAAGGAGTCGACGCCCGCCGCGCTCGACGCGCTGCACGATCTCGGCATTGAGGTGGCCATGATTACGGGCGACGATGAGCGGACCGCTCAGGCCATCGCCCGCGAGCTCGGGATCGATCGCGTGCAGGCCGAGGTGCTGCCCGAGGACAAGGCCACAGCGGTCAAATCGTTTCAGTCGGATGGGCAGACCGTCGCGTTCGTGGGCGATGGCATTAACGACGCACCGGCCCTCGCCCAGGCCGACGTGGGCATCGCCATCGGAACCGGGACGGACGTGGCCATTGAAAGCGGCGACATCGTGCTGATGTCCGGCGACCTCCGCGGGGTGCCGAACGCCGTGTCGCTCTCGCAGGGCACCATGCGCAACATCAAGCAGAATTTGTTCTGGGCGTTTGCCTACAACGTGATCCTCATTCCGGTGGCGGCCGGTGTGCTGTATCCGTCCTTTGGCCTACTGCTGTCCCCCGGCCTTGCGGCCCTCGCGATGGTGTTCTCCGACCTCTTCGTCATTGGGAATGCCCTTCGCCTCCGGCGTCTGGAGGTTGCGGTGGGAGACGCGGCGATGGCCTCGGGCGCGTCCCCGGCAACAGTGTAGGCTTGATCCCGTTGCGCTGATCCCGAATGTGTGGTGAGCGCGGACGAGAGTGTACACTCCGGATCGAGGGGGCGGAATGCTCGTTGCCGGTCGGTGCTAGGGGATCATCGTCGGTCGGTGTTGCCTCTCTACAATTGAGATTTCCATGGTCTCGGAGCGGTTCCAAGGTCGACAGGACCCAAAGGTAAAGACGCAGTACGACGCTTGGGCCCGAGTGTACGACCTGTTCTGGACCCGCTACATAAATCAAACCCTTCCCGTCCTCCAGCAGGCGGCGACGGTCGAAGCGGACGAACGGGTTTTGGATCTGGCATGTGGGACCGGCGAGCTCGAACGTCGGATGGTAAACCGCCCGAATCCCCCTCACATTGTGGGCGTCGATCTCGCGCCGTCCATGCTCGACCGTGCGCGGGCCAAGCTCGGCCATCACCCGCACGTCCAGTTCGAACAGGCGGATGCTCACGACCTCCCCTTTGCGGACGATAGATTTGAGGTCGTCGTGTGTGCCAGCACCTTCCACTACTTCACCCATCCGCTTCAGGTACTGCAGGAAGCGCGCCGAGTACTCGTGCCCGGCGGACGGCTGGTGATCCTTGATTGGTGCC
>JAHENZ010000172.1 GCA_018609755.1 Salinivenus sp.
AACGGGCCTCGGGGAGGGGCACGCCGATGCCGGCCCGGACGTGGGAGACCGGCGCGACGCGGACGGTGACGGTGGAGGAGGACGTGCAGGTGCTGGAGATCTCGCTGAAAGACGGCTCGACGCCGCCGCCCCCGGAGCCGGAGGAGGCCCCCGATTGGGGGGACGTGCTGCGCCCGGAGGCGGTGTTTGAGGCCCGGGCGGATGCGACGGCGGTCGCGACAGAGATGCCGGAGGGCCGTTCGTCGGAGGAGCGACCGTCGGCGCGGCCGGAGGAGCAGACCCTGGCGGCAGAGGGCCTTCGGGAGGTGCTGGAGGCTGAGGCCGAGCGGGAGGGGCGAATCGACCGGGGCGACGAGAGGGGGATCCTCACGTACCACGGCCCGAGTTTCATGGTGAGGGGATCGGTCAGCTTCAATCCAGCAACTCCCGTCAATCCGACGTTTCACGTTTCGGAATACAAGGGAGACGGCAAAGCCTTAGCTAATGAAGAAGTGTTATACGACTATCCAACGGATGCGATCTCACATGAGGTATCGTTTGACTAAAGCCAAACTACTCATACGTAAACGTCCTCTGGCTACCGTGGTCTTGACCTTGAGTTTGCTCTTTGCCTGGGGATGTCAACCATCAGAGTCAGGCCGGTTGTCCTCAGAGAATACTGAGGGTACCTCGGTCACAGAGGTAAAAAACTCATCGGCAAGCCGTCTTTCGGCAACGTATCACTTAAGATTAGATGGCCGTCACGGTGGAGGAAGACTGGTGGTTACGCTGAACGGTTTCCCCGTCGAACACTCTACAGGTATGAGTCGTTACCGGCAGATTGACGTACCAATTACTACAGCTCTAATCAGAGAAGGAAACGTTTTGAAACTTCGTTCGGAGCCTTTGATGCGTCTTTCCGGGCTCGATCGACTGCGCATAAAGGATCATGATCAGTTTTCGGGAGTGATCCTGGGCCGCTACGATCAACCCATAGACACGATCAGTGCAGCAGAGGTAGACAGCACCTACGAGGCGTGGACCCAGTGCGCGCAGGAGAGGTGGCAGGCGTACGTGAAGGAGACCGGCGGGCCGCAGGCGGCGCTCGACTCGATCCGCGCGTGGGCGGCCCGGCACCCGATGACCGTCTCGACCACGTTCGACAACGAGCACGGCCCGGACTTCTCGGAGATTTTCGAGGAGGCGCCGGTGATTGAGGGGACGCCCCGGGACACCGCCCGCCTGAAGGACTACGCGATGAAGCTGCGGCGGTGGATGATTAACCGGGATACAAGTGCAATATACGACGCCTTCGAAGTCCGGATGAACGACGAGTTTCGGATGAGCGGAGCTCCCGAAGAAAATCGTTCTCGTTTTGTCGAGACGTACCAGTCTGGCCTTATTTTCGAGGATGCCGACGAGGAACTGACGTTCGGGCGGTCGAAGGTCGGTGTCCGTCGGTGGAGCGGAGGGCGAGTGTGGGAGCTTTATCGAAAGCCGAGCAAGCCTCTGCTTCGGAGAATGGATGTCTACGTCGCAGAGATTGACGGGGAGCTGAAGGTGGTCCGGTAGGGGCTACGCATACGGTTCTTAGCGCATTTCTCAGGAGCAGGGGGGTTTATGTACGAGTCGATTAGCAATTCGATTATACCTGAGCCCGCCGGTGATCAGGGTTCCGCCCGCGACATTTCGGTTGGAGACCATTTCCGGTACAAGGTCATGCCGGTGGGCGAGGACGGGAAAGCTCATCCATTGCAGGTCGATCCGAGCCGCCCCCTCGCCCCCAGATCGATGACACGTGGGGCGAAAGCACCGAGAAGAGAGTGACGCGGGAGGTGGAGATTCCGGTGAAACGGGCCACGGGAATGGGGACATCCATGCCGGCCCGGAGGTGGGAGAGCGGCGAGACCCGGACCGTGACGGTAGAGGAGGACGTTCAAGTCCTGGAGATTTCGCTCAAGGACGGCCCGACGCCGCCGCCCCCGCAACCAGTTGAAGAGCGGAAATGGGCGGACGTGCTGCGGCCGGAGGCGGTGTTTGAGGCCCGGGCGGACGCGACAGCGGTCGCGACTGAGGGGCTGGAGGGCCTATCACTCCGGCCGGGGATTCAGGGGAGGCCGAGCGGCTGTCGGTACATGTCGGAGACTGGCCGTCCGAGTTTATTGACGGGGAGACGCGAGAGCGGAAATGGAAGGAGGCTGTGCCGGCGGTGCAGCTGTGCAGATAAAAGAGGTGCCGATGAACGGCGGGAGCGCGGCGACGGTTGTGGCTGAAATTGACACGAAAGTGAGTGGTGAGGAGGTAGAGGCGAGCTGGACGTACGGCAGGGAGAAGGCAAAAGGTACGACTGCCACGTCTGGGACAACGGGCACTGGGGGAGGTCAGCAGCTACCGGCCTATGTGGCGGAGGTCGACGTAGAGGGCTACCCGCTCGCGTCTGTTACCGGATACCTCGTCTATGACGATGATCTCGAACTCGAACTCCTTCGGAAAGAGGAGGGGGAGCCCCTGGCCGACTGGAACTACACCCTCAGACTTTCCACCGGGGAGATTCGCACCGGGACGACGGACGGAGAGGGAATGCTCAAGGAAGAGGGCGTACCTCCTGGGAGCTACACCTTCCTCTGATGCCGGAGTTTAGGACGTTTTTCTGTGGGTGTCGTTTTCAGCAACGGTTCACCGCCTCTGTTCTTTTCACCGATGCTTTCCGATCTCATGTCCTCTTCCTCCGAAAAATCGTCCCGTCGCCACACAGTGGGGCCCGACCAGTCGGTCGATCTCAATACCGCCTTTCGCGAAACGATCGAGATTCCTCGAAGTGCGTCGGCGCTCGTTCGTGTCTACACCCCGAAGGAGTACGACGGCCCGGACGCGCTGGTCTTTTGCTCGATCGACGGCTTTCAGACCGACGAAGGGCCCGGACCCGAGCGCTGTCTGTACTGGAAGGAGAAGAAGGTATCGGATGGGGATTCCCGGGGCGACAGGGAGTGCCTTGAGCTGTGCTTTACGCAGAAGGAGAACGACAGCACCAAAACCGATGGGCCCGCTCCCGGCCGCTCGGCGCTCAGGGAGCAGGAGTATGCTCTGCTCTGGTATCCGTCAGGCGACACGGAGACGGAGCCGGTGTGGATCTTTTTCGGAGAGTCGTTCGAGGAGGTTTGGAGCGTGGGAGACGTGCCGTCGGTGATGGCGCATTTCGGTGCTGTACAGTTTGAGGAGTGCTGTGCAGTGACTCTCCCTGGGGAGACGCCCCGTTCCTACGACCCGGAAGACCCGTACCGGAGGGAAAAAGACGATCCGCGGCTCGTCGAGTCCGACGACGAAGGGGCCGGCGGGGCGCAGGGAGGCCAGGACGCCTCACAGACAGGTGCCTCCGGGCAGGGGAATCCGGACCAGCAGAAGGGAACCCGGCCGGACATGACCGTGCGGGGATCCTATGCCGAGCCGGTTCGAGAAAGCAGCGCGCCGGTCCAGACGCGCTCAACGTCAGCGGAGAAAAAGGAGGCCCAGGGGCAAAAGGAAACGGAATCCGCCCAGGGCGAAACCGATTCGGCGTCGGAGAAAGGATTCGAGTGGCCGGCGGGGGAGCGGTGGGTCCACCTGTTTCTTCGGGACGACGGCGATGAGGGCGATGATCGGTCGGTGCAGCACCTGGGGACCTACCGGGCCACAGCGGACGGGACCTACAAGTGGGCCGAGTACGGGGAGGACGGGGCCCTGTCGGTTACGGGGGACCCGCAGGAGCAGGTGCTCCTTCCCTACAATGCAATGGGGCTCGGGCAGAGGCGAACCGTTTTGGCGCGGCTCTCGCTGGTGACGGTCTCTCGCGAGTGGGTGAACGCCCAGAAAGAGGCCCTCACCGGGTGGCTCGGACACGGGGAGGCGAGCACCTTCGTGCCGTTCGCACCGGCTGTCCGACGGAAAGGGAATGGGGATGACGTACAATTCGGTCTGCTCGACCAGGGGCCCTACCTCGGTGGGGCGATGTACAAAGGGAGTCTTGGGATGGACGCTCTCAAACAAGAGGGCGAGGCCGCGCAGCTTCGGCTCCTTCTGCCCAACCCGCTGGCCGTGGCCGAGCGGCGCCTCGGCGTGGCCAGCGCTGCGAAGGAACGGTTCCGGAAGTGGATGCAAAAGATGGGGGAGGCGGGCCTGATGACCGAATTGACGAGTGCCACCTGCCACGGCACGCACAATCAGCGGTCCTATCTGTCCGACGGGCTGAAGAAGAAGCAGGTGGAGCGGACGCGGAGTGACGACGCCACTGCACTCGCGTACGGAACGCCGGTTGGGGGCGGGCAAGGGACGAGCGTTGCGTTGAAGATGGGAACGATTAAGAAAAAGTACGACATGGTGACCGAGTGGGCGCCCCTGACGGAGGACACCGGTGCGACCAGTGACGAGCCCACAGAAGAGGCCTCAGACGGCGAGTCGTCGGAGAAGGAGGAGACGGCGCCGAATGCCCCCGCGGAACGGGGCGACACGTCGCTTGCTGCGCATTTTTCGTACGGCGCTCGCCGGCCGGGCGTATCTGCGCGGCCGGGAGCGCCGGGCCGTCCGGGCCCTCGACCGGCTCATTGCGAGCGACCTCTTTACGTCGGCGCTGGCGGCCGACGGCCTCTACTGTGATGCAAGTCAGGAGGATAATAAGGAAGTACTCCAGGCATTCGTCTCCATGTTTCCGCGGAGCGTCGAGGTGGGCGCGTCCGGGGGGCTGGCGCACATTATGAAGGAGAGCGGGGTGCTGGAAGAGCTGTTTCCCAAGATTCCCTCGGTGGTGGACACCGGTCCGGAGAACGGGACCTCGCTCGCGCCGCTGGATGAGGCGACGGATCTACCGGGGCAGAACACGCTCAAGAGCCCGGCCTTCAAAATCCTGTATTCGTTTGTGTCCAAGACCCCGGAGCTGGCGCACATGCTCGTGCCGGCCCTGGGCCCGCCCATCCTGTCGTGGACGGCCGGCCGGGACGTGACCTTCTTTGACGGAGACGTGCGCCACGACGTGCCGGCCGTGATGGCGGCCCTTCGGGCGCATGCCAGCTGGAAGGCGAAGAATCCGGATGGGGAGGCGGTCGTTGTTGCAGAGGAGTCGGACGCAGAGGCGCGGAAACAGGTTGTTAAGGTGACAATCGAAGGGGAGCCGTCCTACCAGGCCCGGGCGGTCCGCAGAGTTGTAACGGAGGAGGCCGAGAGCGGCCCCGGACGGGGACAGAGCGGTGCCTCTAGCGCCGAGTCGTCCGGGGCGGGGTCCTCGGAGACCGATGCCGCGGCGCGCGAGGGGGTCCACTGGAAGATGGAGGTCGAGAACGAGATGGCGGCCGACCTCGACCGTGCGACGAAGGCGTTGCGCAAATGGGATGTCCGCATGCAGGGGCTCGACGTCGTGCTCGGGGTCTACGGAATTTTCGGCAGCGTGTGGGACGGCAGCTTTGGGCCCAAAGAGGGCATGGAGGTTCCCAAAGTGGCGGCCGATACGGCCGGCATCTTTCACGAAATTGTGCGGCACTCGAGTGTGGCAAAAGGGGGGAAATTGGCCAAAGCCTCCAAGATCGCGAAGATGGTGGGAAAGCGGGCCTA
The DNA here is from genome assembly GCA_018609755.1 of Salinivenus sp. Taxonomy (GTDB): domain Bacteria; phylum Bacteroidota; class Rhodothermia; order Rhodothermales; family Salinibacteraceae; genus Salinibacter. Next base: position 5,557 of record JAHENZ010000172.1, read on the forward strand.
TATCTTCGATGCGGTGGTTTCGAGCATGACCGTCTATCAGGAGGCCACCGGCACAACCATGCAGGGGCAGGTCGAGGTGTATGACCCGAACGTGATGGCGGCCATCGGCGGGGGGATCAACGTGGTGGGGGCGCTCTCGGGGATCGGGATGGGTCTGGCCGGGGCCTCGGCCATTGCGTCGCTCGGCACCACGGTGGTGATTGGGGCGATCGGCACCGCGGTGATCGGGATTGCCCACGAATACGATGAGCGAAGCGATCGCAGGAAGGACCCGCTGTGGCCGTGGCTCAAGACGACGGCCTGGGGCACAGAGTCCGATGCGGACTTCGACGCCATCTTTGCGCTGGTGCGACCGGGCAACGACCGGGATGCGCCGGCGCTGACCGATTCGTCCGGGCCCGCCGCGCCGTCTACTGCTGAGGACTCCGGCAACTCGGGCGTCGTCATGAATCCGCCGTCCGAGAAGAGTGCCTCCGGCTTCTTGAACACGCTGCGCGCGGAGGGGGAGACGCTTACCGAGAAGGGATTCCACTTTCCCGCGTCCGTTTCGGTGCGCCGCAGAGACGGGACCCAAGACGGCCCGCCCGTGGGCCTCAAATTGAGCGTAGACCTCGGCTATGTGGCCGGCTTTGGGACCCTGATGGTGGATGCAGAAGTCGATCCGATGACACCGGGGGAAGACCCGGTTCCTTTGAAATGTACAATTCACTACGTAAAGGAAGGTACAGCGTGGTGGGAATTTTTCGCCGACGACCGAATGCGATACGTGGTGAAACCGGCGGGGGAGCAGCTCCGGGTGCCGAGCCGGGAGACGTTGACGGACGTGGAGATGACGTTTCCGGAGTGGACGGAGGCCCAGCAGTGGGCGCGCTCGCGGGAGGCGACGATCGAGACCCCGGCCGGGGACACAGGCCAGGCCGAGCGGCTGTCGGTGCACGTCGGGGACTGGCCCGCCGAGTGGATCGACGACGAAACGCGGGAGCGCTACCGAAATCTGAAGGAGCAATTAGGACTGTCGGCCGAGTCGACCGGGTTTGACAAAAAGCGATACGAGAAGGCACGGCACGTCCTGCAGACCGCCGACCCGACGTCGGTACTGGAGACGGGGCCCCGCCTCAGGGAGATTCTGCAGAGCGGGCGGTTTAGCGTGAGCGGGAGCGTCTACTTTTCGCCGCTGCAGCCTTTCCAGCCCAATCCGGAGATTCCCTCAGAGGAATCGGACCAGATTCTTGCGAGAATGGATATTGGAGGGCAAGAAGGATTCACGTATCCGGCCCTCCACATGCTGGTGCAGGGGAGCGTGCCGAGCGTCGTGTCGTGGCAGGCGGACGGCGTCGCTGTCGAGTCGTACGCACGCCGGCCGCCCCAATCGTTTGTGTTCCTCTCGTGGCTGTTGCACCGGGCGTCGAACCCAGAATCGAGCTCGCCGTCGGCGGCCTACGACGTGACGTGGGCCAACGGGGAGGTGGGCGGAACGGCCTTGAAGGTCGCCGTCGGGGCCACCGTGATCGAACGGACCGAGTCCGACGGGCGGTCGATCCCGTGGAAAATCTCGTTC
>JAHENZ010000173.1 GCA_018609755.1 Salinivenus sp.
CTCCATGCAGTCGGATGGTGAAGGTCTGCCCGTCCGAACGGCGGAGCTCAAACGTATCGCCGTCGGTCACCTCTACAATCTTTCCGGCGTAGGTCTGGCCGGGCTCCGGTTGAGCGGTAGCTGGTACCGCCGTGAGAACTGCCAAGAAAAGGCCGGTTAGAAGTTTGTGGGGGGCATTCATGGCTTTCGGCATCGCCACATTCTGTGCTTGTAACACTCTACTTGATCAAGGCGCTGTGCGATCAGGTGCCTCTCGCCATGACTTCGGCTTCCGAAAGACCCAGGCCCACGTTGCTCGGAGTGCCGTTGCTCGACGTACTCTCCGGACGATCACGTTTCTCGCTTTCACCTTCTTCGCCGGCGCGCTCGTAGGTTGGAAAGAATCCGATTTTCAGGCAAAGCAGCAGAAGCCGAGCCTCGGCCCTCGATTCGGGCCGTGGGATCGGGGAGACGTGATCGGGAAGCACCGATTCGTGTTCGGGCGATTGCGCTTGCATTGGACGTTGAGAAAACGAGATGGAATGGACTGATCGAGGTGCGCCTGTTAGACACGACGGACTGCCGGTTCATAACGTCCGGCATCCCCTCCTTGACGGCATCTCTCGGATCATCTGTTCGGCCAGTCCTCGATGGGCGTTTTCGCTTGGATGGACATGATCCGCGGCCATTCCTAATTCGAGTGGCGCCTGATTCGGTGTGGAGGTCAACTTTTGTTGACTGACCTACGTCTGCCCCGGGTGATCGATCTCCAGCTTCGTTGGCACATTCAGGTCCTCCGCTTTCGACCTAACTGCCTCCTGAAGCCGTTCGATCTGATTCTTCGGTTTATACTTGCTGGCTACCCGCATTGTGAACCCATCCGATTGGTACAGCCAGATTCGAAATCGAGGGCGCTCTCGACGGCTCTCTTCCTCGGCGACTCGAAACGCCTCTGCCATGAGCTTCTGCTCGTAGGAGGCGTTCACGTACGCGAGTACGCCTCTCCAGCGGTCTTCCTTGTTTTTGGTCTCGTTCCACTTCGAGAGTGGGATGAAGCTTCCAGCGGCGTCCTGCATTCCTCCTCGCCTGTTAATGACCGATTGCAACCTGGAGCGGATACGAAGCAGCTCATCGACGAGCTCGTGGTTTTTAACCGGTCGGAAGGCGTCAAAGGAGCGGTACTCTTCTGTCTTCTTGCCGTAGAGCATTGTCATCTCGCGAAAGAGATTGTTGAGGCTCGATCCGTATACGAGTGCATAAATCTTCTTTGCAGCGGCTCGTGCAACTCCTGGATCCCAGTCGTGCTGATTGGAAAAACTTTCGGCGAGGTCGCTCCAAATGTCTTCCCCGTCCATAGAACGCCGCAGATACTCGTTGAGAAGAGAGACTTTGATCCCCTCCCGATCTGCAAGAGGCACCATGCAGGCTAAATGAGCCTTCGTGAGATCGAGCTCCACATCCTTCTTCGTGTACATGCTCCGTAGGATATTCGATGGGAGGTTCATCGCCTGGTTGGCCCCCTCCGCCTTCAGTCTTGGGAAGTGGTCGCAGAATTTATAGAGCGGCTGAGGATAGCATCTTAGCCAAAACAGCTTGCGTAGTTCTTCGTCTCTGCGCTTCTCGCGAGTGCATTTCTTCCGGGCCGTATCGATCGCGAGTCGTACTTTTTCAGGCTTGAAGATCCCATAGCCTCCATTCCCGAAACGTCCCTGGGGAAGCCCATTGAGGTACTTTTGAATGCTACGCACATAGCCGGGAGGCTCGATTGCCGGCCGCTGATTGGAGACTTCCTCTAGCCGTTCGGCACGTAGATTCTTAGTGTGGTTTCGCCGATTTGCCGAACGCCCGTTAATGAGAAGTGTCCAGTCGTCATAGGTCTGGGGGGAGAGCATGACCTCCTTACTTTTATGCACAATATCGTCGGGGATGCCGTGTGCCTTAACGACACGAGCTTTTCCTTTCGTCCCGTTCCAGTCAGACATTTGAAAGTCCTCGTCGATTTCCTGCTGGTAGAGGTCTATAAGCATGCCGGAATTCAGCCCATCGTTGCTGCAACCCGACTGACGAGAACCGTAGTCAAACATGGCAAAGAGCTTCGAATTGGGGATGGGAATGCTAGTACAGTCCTGCTCGACTCGCCAGTTTTCATCTCTTCCCGTGCCCAAAAGCATCTGCTGAAGCATCGCCGCCAAGGGAGGGCTCTCCGACAGAATGGGTCTCCAATCTATTATTCGGTTGTATAGCTCGGTCGGAATGGGAAGGTAGCTACATCTGGGAGTTCTCTCCTTTAGCGCTTCGACCTGGCTCTCGGACAGGGCCTCAAGACCTCTTCGGTTTCGTGGGTCTCCTTTTCCACATGCTGTACGGCCGCAGGGGAGCAGTTGGACCTCTTCTATTTGTTGTTTGCGGAGCAAATTCCCCTTCGGAGCAACTGCAAATGGAGATATGCCTAGTAGAACGCTCTTCCCATCCTCTATGAGGGTATTTACTTCAACGGCCCGGGCCGGTGGTTTGCTGGTTGCCTGTTGTTGCTCTGGCTGGCTGTCCGGCTTGGGTGGTTCGACCTGTGCTCCGGGCTTGGTCCTTCTGGGCTTGGTTCTGCCGTGGTTGTGTCTGCGTGGCTTTGCCTCTGTCCGTTGTGGCTGTTCGGCTGTTTGCGTTTCTCGATTCGCGTTTTTCGACTTTTTCCGTTTTAGCCTTGCCCGATGGGAGTCGTAGCCCACGTCCTTCTGGGTTTCCCTCTCCTGGGTTTGCCCGCTGGAATTGGGGCTCTGCTTTTCTTTGGGAGCAAAGACGCTGGATTCTGTAAGCCATCTTTGTGCCTCTTCTTTCAATCTCGCCTGGTACGGAGTGCCCGGTGCGGCTCGATCCAGTCCCTCTCGGATTCTGAGTCCCTCCTGGAAATGCTCCTCCTCAGCATGCATCGTCAGTAGGTTCGTGCTCGGAAAGAGGCCATCGAATTCGATACTTTCGTCCTGCTTCTGTGTAGCTGAGTGAATGGGTATGGATGTTTGCATTGGTGAGTCGGATTGATTGAATTCGCGTTGTGTCGATCAGGTAGGGGGGGGGGCGAGCCGTGGAAAAGTCCGTCTCAACCACAGCATCATTATGTGACATCCCGAGCCCTTCACTGACGAAGGCCGGACTGCTCTTTGCTAGAGTTGTGGGCGACTGCCCATCGACGTGGGGTTGTGACCTCTCCTTTAGAGTTTCCTTCAGGAAGAGCCTCCCGGAAGGGGCAGGCCGAACTACAGTAAAGGCCAGAGTATGTCACTGGCCCGCAGATTCGACCTGCCTGTGTCCAGGTAGACGGTGTTGCTGCTCTATTACTCTCGTAATGAACGTGCGCACCCGCCTCAGAAACCGCTTATGGCCGTTTTGCTCAAATGGCCCGATCCACAGAAATGTCTCGTTTGGGCAGGGTCTTCCTATTGAATCCGTCTGAAGGGACGTGCCGCCTGAGTTTAGTCCTCGACAGGTGCGGATGTAGCCGTCGGATATGAGGATTCTCAGGTGGTCTCGGGCGTTACCTTATTCTTGGCGGAGATAGTACTTGACTGTATCGATACGCCCGATCAGCATGGGAAGCGTTGAGACATCCGGCTTCCGGCGGGCGACGTGCTCTACGGCTTCCCCGAACGAGAACCCCCTGTAGCAGCAAAGGTAGGTCACTGCTACGGATGGTGATCGCCCGACGCCGGCGTTGCAGAACAGGTAGATGTGGTGGCCATCAATGTGCTCATCGATCCATCGAACCGCCTCCTCCAGCTGCTCGGCCGGGATCGGCTGCATGTCTACCATCGGCACCTTGTGGGCCGGAAGGTCCGTCTCCGTGAGCGGGTGTTCCTCGGCGACGTTCAGAAGCGCATCGGTTCCATCAGCAGCGGGTTGTGTTTCCTCATAGGAGCCGACGGTGAGGTTTTCGTAGACTTGAGTGGCCATGGCTCAGGGGTGTTTTGTGGAAGACCACTCTTGTTGGATGCATCTGTTGAAGGCATCACCGGAGTTAAAAGTGGACCAATTGGTCAGGGATTCGGAGAGAGGGTCTTCTGCGGCTTTGGGGCGTCCAAGAGGTGGGGCTTCCTGGAAGTGGTCAGAAGCTCAGGCAGGTGGCCCCGCAGAGGTGCAGTTGCCGTTCCATCACGCCCGCCGCTCCTTCTGCAGCGCATCGACGGCTGCTTGTTGGGCCTCCTTCCTACTCGGGCACGCTCCTTTCTCGTGGGCCGTATGCGTTACTCAGTGGAAGTAAGAGGAGCGTTTTTCCTTCTCGATGTAGGCGAGTTGATCTTTGACAGTTGATCTTTGACCGGCGGACCGCTCGGGCCCGAATTCTCGCGTCCGTACTCGTAGCGAAGCGGATCGTCATTGGTTTAGATCCAGCGTCTGATTGCAGAGCCTTCGTCCTGATGCATGGCACTTGCTTCTATGGGGACCTGCTTCTATGGGGAACTGCCGACTTGGAATGCGAGCGCATTGGATTGTCAACGTATGGGTTCGGCCCCGGAAAGTCGCCGGTGGCGTCTCTGTGGACTGCTTTTCATACTTGTTAATCGAGACCGTTCTCCCATCGCACTTCTTCCGTCCAGTTCTCACTTCAGAGATGACCTACATTGCCTGGGACATCGAAACGTGCCCTCTTCCACGCGAATCCCTGTCCGACACGCACCGGGCGCGCCACGAGAGCGAAATGAGTCGCCACCAGGGGAAAAGTTCCTGACCTCACCGATGAAAAGGCGTCTCGGCAGGCAGGGAGCTTTCATCCCCTCCTCGGGTGGATCTACTGCATCAGCCCTGTGCGCGGAGACGAAAGCGGCCTTGCCGAACCGAGGAGTTGGACGGCCGGTTATCCAGAGGAGGAAAAAGAGATGCTGGATCAGTTTTGGGCCGATGTCCGGCGCTCTGACAGCACGCACAGTTGCCGCAGAGCTTGCTCCCACCCGGGAGGACATCACGAACACCTATCCCTTCAGTCACGAGCCTCATGCCGACCTGATGGGCCTTTGGTCCGGCTCGAACTACTCGCTGGGGGACCTCTGCAGTTTTCTCGGACTCGAGAGTCCGAAAGCAGATGTAGACGGGTCTCAGGTCGCCGAGCTTACCCGAGAGGGGGAGATTGAGATCGTTGTCCGGTACTGTTAGGGCGATGTGATCGCGACGCTTCGCTGTGCACAGGAGGCCTCAGTGTTACCGTAGAGAACAAGAGTATTGCTGTTATTGCGGAGGAAAAATTGTCTCACCAGAACCAGATTGCTACTTCTCAGCCCACACACATCGACAGGTCTATTCCACAAGCATCGCGTTGGAATCCGGCGGTTGTGGAAGGGGTTGGTTCTCTTGCAATAACAGACTTTTGACCTGTTGCCGCCATCGTTACCTATCCTCGTGGTATTTCCGTCGTACCAGCTTTGCCAATCCGCTTTCACTTCCTCTACTCTTGAAGTCTTGTAGGGATATCTCCAGCGCGCATTCAATTATGAGTGACTGGGAGACCTTTTCTCCGGTCATCCTCCGAAGCTTGAGCTGAATCTCCTGGAGCGCGAATGAGAGCTCTTCCGGCACATAAGGACCTGGTAGTCGCTCCTTTCCTGAGTTTTTGGTGTTCTCTACGGTTTGATTGTTCTGTGTTTCAGCTTCCTCTGCTCTATCGTTCTTTCCCGCTTTAGTACTATTTTCCTTTTTTACTTTGGACCTTTCGTTCGATGGTGGGTCTTCGCTATCGTTCCAAACACTGTTGGCAGCGTCTGCAATAGCGTCGAGCTCCTTCTCTTCAGAGTCTTCAGTCTCTTTTTTCTTCGGAGGCATGATACAGGAGGGGTTATTGGAGTTACTGAGCTTTCTGAGCTCAACTGTGCTGGAGCTTCCTGCTTGTCAGGCCGATGGTCCGTTCAACAACGACTTCTGCGAGTTCATCGAAGTACTTGTGCTCGTCCGAACCGTTTGCACGGGCGTACTCTCGCAGTGGGCTTGAGACGGCGCTCGCTTCTGAGATCTTCGTCCGAATTGGGATCTGACAATCTTCCAGAAAGTCTTCTCCGAATTGGTTTCTCAACACCTCGGCGATACTTTCAGTTTGGTTCCTGACAACTTGGACGATTGTGGGTACGACCCCTACTAATTCGATGTCACTTCGGCCGTTTTCTTGAGCCTGTTTGACTTGGTCTGTGAGTTTCTTCAACCCTTCGATTGCCATCTTCTCGAGGATTGTGGGTACTAGCACGCCATCAGAAGCGTTGAGCGCCTGCGTGACGGCCAATCCCAGTGCAGGAGGGCAGTCTACAAGGCAGAAGTCGTAATGCTGTTCTGAGGCATTCTCATCGGTTTGGTGTAGTTCCTCCTTCATATTGTCCACTGCTCTTCGAAAGGCAAATACCCTGTAGGGATCGCCAGATAACTTTGCTTCTAGGTCAAAGAGGGAGTCGGTCGAGCCGATGAAGTCGAATCCGAACTCCTCTGCTCTGTCAGCACTATTTAGCAACGTCCATTCGTTACGGGTTAGCACATCTAAGATATTCACATCATCGTCAGCAAGCTTTTGCCCGTAAACCCAACTGGTGAGGTTGGCTTGCCCGTCGTAATCTATGACGAGTACCTCATAACCACTGCGTGCTAGTGACTCAGCGAGGGAAACGGTGAGAGTCGTCTTCCCTACGCCTCCCTTTTGATTGGCGATCGAGAGAGTATAGGGTCTTCTCGGTTTGGACATCGGCCTCTGGATTGATGGTTCGGACATCTCCGTCTCAATTTGACTGGTGGCTATCCAGTGTGTTCGTGGATTAGTGATTCAGAGGGTTTGTCTATTCGCGAAATAGTACTAAAGAACTAAAGACAAAATACGCTTTAGCGATTTGACCTGTCGTACGGATTGTCACACCTTCCTCTTTCTACTCAGAAGGACGTGGTTTCGCAGCTGTTTTCGACGTTTGGGCGACTGGGGAGAGTTGAGCTCTTGGAGCTCCAGTAGTTCGTCTACTTCGGAGTCTACCTCCTCTTTTTCTTTCTCGCTCAGTGCTTCGTACATCGTTTCACACCACTGTGCGGTTGCCTTCTTTGAGATCTCAATCTGCTTCTTGAGGCTTTTTGGGAGATCGTGGTTTTTACGAATGGCATTCGCGAGCCACGCCCCTGGATCATCGATCTCCTTGCCATGCTTCTTACGCCAGTCGAAGTAGGAGATCTGTCTTAGGCAACGTTCCCAATTGTACTGGTCAATGATTTGCTCTGGGTGATCAACACCGCGGTCGTCAAGTGCATCGACGATTTGATCACGACGAGGAAGTGCGACTCCCGTGTAATTAGTTAGTCGAGTAAAGACGAATTTCTTTCCGCTGTCTGAGTCCGAGGTTTGTATGTCCCACTCGCAGAACCCAATTTCGCTTAGCGTATTGAGCTTGGAGGATAGTTTATCGGTGACCTTGGAGGGGTACCGGTATGAAACTCCGTATCCTAAAACTTTGTGAGCGAATCTAAGAACATCTATCTCAACGACAGGATACAGACCAAGGTGCTTGTCGAGCCATCTGTATATTCTCTTTGTCGTTGAATTAGAAAGGCTGTAGTAGAGTTCGGTATCCAGCTGCTTCATGTAGTTTCGACTAAAGATGTCGTACACTTCTGCTCCCCATCGGATGATCAGCGGAGAGTCAGGGTCTGAGTCTGTTGACTCTTCTACCTTCCACGAATCCAAAATATTGAATTCACCCTCGAAGTACTTCTGGTGATTCGGATCCCAGAGGGCGTTCGTTGAAACTGTCATGTGGACGAACTGACTCAGGATTGTCGTCAGCCTGTCATAGTAGTCTCCATTGACGTGCCATTTCATCAGTTTGATGAGTGCATAGCGGCTCGTTTTGATGACTGGCTCAGAGAAGCCCTCATCGACTGTTTTTTTCAGTAGAGCTACGAAGACATCTTCTGCAAGGTTATTCGGTAGACCTTTGGATTCAGGTGTTTCAACCTCTATGTAGAAGTCCTTTAGGTCTCCTCTCGTTCTACCTCGTCCTTCCCACTCGATTCGGAGTCGGGTGGAATTGTACTCAACGTAGTAGCTCCGGTCGCCCCGTTCCCAGGGAACGGAAATGGTTTCTCCCGTGGGAGGCCTCCGGGACCCTGGCAGGCCGAGGACAACCTCTACGATATTCATGTCGTCCAGCCCGGCTATGCCTTGTTCGTGGCCGGTCTGACCTGTACTGAAAAGTGGAAGCTGGGTGTCTGACATACGGGGAGGGGTGGCACATAAAGCCAATAAGACATGAACACCATAATGTATGGCTTCTTTCGAAAATGCTAAAGCTGTTTATGTAAGTGATTGGAAAATAAAGACTTGAATGCCTGTGGATAACTTGTGAGGCTTCCCTGTAACGTCAATGGTCTTCTACGAGAAGTCAGCATGCCTTCTACAGGAGGTCAATATGCCTACTATGAAAAGTCAGGCCGGCTTCCCTGGGGAGTCAGGGGTCTGTAGCAGAGCAGATTTCTATTTCTACGGCAAGTCAACACTGATTTCTACAAGAAGTCAGTACCGACTTCTACAGGAAGTCAGGTCTTTCTTCCCTGGGAAGTCAACAGAGTTCGCGTTCAGCCCAGAATAATGTTACGGATTAGTGAATATCGAGATGGTTGGGATACCCAGTTAGATGGTCTGGGTCTCTCATTACCTCCTGCTGTAAACAGTCAAAGGGCGTCGTCAAAGCTGTTTCCCTGGAAAGTCAGTACCTCTCAGGGGGGCTTGGGGCCATTTCGTCGCGACCGATCATCGTTTCCAGTTGATTGAGGTAGGTAGGCCGAGTATTGATGTCGGAGGAAACCGCGATATGGAAATAATCAACAAGGATCTCAATCGGCGAGAATGGACGATTTTGCCGCCGTCTGAAAACGCTAAAGTCGAGTTGAGGCTACGGCTCGATAGAAGAAGGCTCTTCTTTGAGCCGGGACGTGTTCCAGTCATCAGGGTCTAGTCCGGCCTCTTCAGCGAGCTGGCCGAGGCGGTAGTTCACCGAAGAAAGCGACATGCGCGTCAGCTTGAGATTTCCGTGTGAGTCGAACGACCGAAAGAGCGGGCCTTCTGCGAGCCCTGCAGCAATAATCCAGGCCGACACAGCCTTGGCCGGATGAGTCTGGGGCAAGGCTGGAAGGACGGCACTCTCCTTCGTAACAAAAACTCGTTTTGGCATCCCGTTTTTCTTTCGTATCCCAATTCGTATGCCTTCCTCAGTGGGAACGATGTCGGTTACGTCTAGGCGCACGACCTCCGATCGCCCGGCGGCGCCGCAGGCCATAAGCAGGAAAAGCGCCCGGTCGCGAAGCGTCTCCAAATCGTATTCGAGCTCAGGTATAAGCTGTCGCTGCTTTTCGGTCAGGTTAAACCGCGTGACCTCTTGTGTATCGATGAGGTCGTCGGTCCAGGTTTCCCGAGCCCGGCGGTAGGTTTCCTCAAGGTCCTTATTTGAGTTGGCCTTCTGCTTAAAGTACTCGGCCAGAAGGTCGTCGCCTTCCCGAAGGATCCTCTTCGGGGGATAGGAGACTTTACCCGACTCCGGCGCCGACTGAGGACCGGCCTCGCTCTTTTTTTCTTCACTGATCAGGTGCCAGGCGTCAGCGACCTCTGGAGATGTCGTCGGGTCTTCAAGGCCGGAGACCTTATGGTAGTGCTTGATCGCAGAGATGCGATTGCGGAGAGTGGGCAGGGCGAGGCCGGTGGCTCGTCCCTGGAGATAGCGGGAAACTGCGTTTGGATCTGCCGGAAGGATTGTCTCGTCTTCTTTCCGACACCACTCAACAAAGTCCCGCCAGGAGGCCCTGTATGCCCTCTGGGTGCTCTCGGAGAGGGGATCTTCACTTTTCTCATTAGAAGGATTCCTACGGGAGGCATGCCCGCTTGAGGCAGATGTAGCGGACGCGTTTTCCGATTGGCCAGAGCTTGGGTTGCTCATTGCTTTGGTCGGAGGGTTCTTCGGGAGAACGGAGGCGGTCCCGGTTTCAACGTTGGAACACGATGTCAGTCAGTGACATTTTAAAGATGACATCGACATGTGATCCCTGAGAGGCACGGCCGAAAGCATACATCGCAATGGTGGTTTTACTGAAGCTCGGGCATTCCAGTCTATTTGGCTGCGTTGGGTTCTTCACTGACACTTTTTGAGGCGCGGAATTCTGCTTTGGGCTCTGCTTTTTTTCCGCGACCTGTCGTCACATCATGGAGATGTGTGCCGGAAATCGCAACAGGAAAACCCCGACCTGCTTCGCAGCAAGCCGGGGCCTGCATATCCTTTACATCGGCTGTTCCAGCAGCCGACCGAGCATTCACTCACTCCAAATACTAACGCTCCCGTCACTATATGAAGAAGGTACGCCCGGATTCAACTCCTACGAAGTCCAACGAAGAGGTTCCACTAGAGGATGAAGTCCCGCGGGATGGAAGGGACCTGCCTATGCAGAAAGAGGTCGCTGAGGCCGAGCAAATCGCCGAGGCCAAGAAAAAGCAGGAAAGTGAGGAGGATGGGGGTCGAAGAGACGGTCTGGGGTCCCCGTCGGAGCATGACGGCTACGAGAAGCTCGTCGACCAACTCGATATCATCTACTCATCGGCGCCCGGGGATGTAGATCCGGAAGGGTGGACGGAGTTGGTGTTGAGTCTTGCTGGTCGAATCGGCAGCTACGGGTTGCTCAAGAAAAAGCATGCGGGTCTCACCAATGCAGCTGAACGTATCGCTTGGAAAGAGGAAAACTCTGCCGAGCACGTCCTTACTTTTGATCCCCAATACTACAAAGATACGAACAACAATCTCCGGCGTGGAGACACCGAAGTACAAATTGGAGTCTCGGGAGTAGAGGCAGCGGAGATCTGCAAACGAAAAGGAATCGACCCGAGGGCAGTTTCTGGAGTAGCGAAGGCAAAAAAAAAAGCTCAACCTCAAGAGCCTTTATCAGCAAAGTTCTCAAAGACTGGGCTTGGAAAAGGAAAGGTCTAGGAGCCTTTGGACCCAAGGAAGGGGACAAAGGAAGCCCGAAAACCTCAGGGAGGACCTCACAGGGAGTCCCACTTATAAGGCCCACGGGTATGGAGGGGGGCGTTTCCTTAGGATGGTCCTCGGATACTGTTGAACCCCAAACACTTAGCGCAAAAGTAGACACCCTTCTCTCTAGTGAACAAGTGGGGAATGGGGTGTCTAATCAAGTAGACACTGCCCCTGAACCGCCTGTCATAGTCCGCCGGGCGTTGAAGCGTCAGACCTGCGAGCGCTCTACCATTGAAGCGATCTACGAGCACGTCCCGGAGGCGAAAAACGACAAAGCTTTCTTTCGTTGGGTCGTGTACGCGCTCTGGACGAGCTGGCGGGACAAGACGACATTGCGCCGGGTCATCCATCACAAGATCATGGATTGGATTGGAGCCTACCGATTCGACTCCGGGGAGGCAGTGCTCCAGTACATCCAAAAACGTCTCCCTATCGAGTTCTCCGACGACTACGCGGAGGGCTCCCACACGCGGCAGATTCTTGACGATGGGCTCCCCGAAGAGCTATGGAAGGTGGTGAAGATGGACCTCAACATGAGCCCGGCCGACTACGGTACGCGGGTGTACGTTCTAAGTGGTAGGGTCTTGACCAAGAACGACGCCGTCGAAATTCGCAAGCAGCTCCGAGAGGAGGTTGCCCGCATGAAGATGCCTTCGGAAACGTCCCGCCGGATTCAAGAGACGCTGAACGACCTTCCGCCCCGACGCTTCAATCGCTTTCAAGACCGCATCGGTCGGGCGCTCGAGTACGTCGACCGGATGGAGATCGATGTCGGCATCAGCCCGCTTGAGAAGGCAAAGATCCGCGGTTACACCGGCTGCGAGAAAGACGATGACAGCGGCGAGCTCACCGGCAATGTGGATCGTTATAAGGCCCGTGTGCGGCACGAGAAGCGGAAAAAGTCGGAACAGCAGCGCAACGAATACAAACGGATCCTCCACTGCATCGCCCACCAGCACAAGCCTTTTTACAAGCCGAGTAGGCAGGAACGAACCGACCGCGTGTTCAGCAACAACGACAGCGCTCTTCTCTTGCCCTCAGAAGTCCGTGACACGCTCTGTGAGGGCCTCTGCGATGTGGATCTGAAGAGCGCCCACCTCTACATTGCAGCGTGGCTCTGGGGCGCTGAGGAGGCCTTAGAGCAGCTCACGCAGGAGGGGTACTCGATCTGGGAGGATCTGATGGAGCATTGTCGGCCGCTTTTCGAGAAGCAGGGCCTGGACGTGCCCGAGAAAGGCACCGATCTCTATGGGGAGGTCAAGGCCGGGATGAAAATCATGGTCTACTCGACGGTGTACGGAATGGGGGCGCCTTCCATCCAGGCGGAGGTCACGAAGAGCTTACAGCACATCCTCGGGTCCGATGTCGGAGACCACCTCACCTCCCATCCGGTTATCAATAACATCCGCGAGAAGCGCGACGAGGTCCTTGCTGGGCTGGAGCCGGGCGACGTGCTGGAAACGCCATCCGGCATCGACGTGGTCGTGGAGGTCGGTCTTGAACAGGAGAAGGACAAGGACTGTCAAAAGGTGGGGCCCAGATCGGCGCTCGCTTCCCAGGCGCAGGCCTACGAGCAGGAGCTTATGAGCGTCCTGCTAGGCGTGGCGGACGACCGTAGACGTTTCAAGTTGATGCTTTGGCTTCATGACGGCGCCGTCTGCAAGGCCCGCTACCCGAACGCGGTTAAGGGAGATGTAAACGAAGCTCTGGAAGAAAAGCGGCGGGAGCTCACCGAGTTTGCGGGCAAAGACACACTGCTTCCCGCCCTCTTCGAGGTCGAGGAGATCGAGGCGCCGGAGCTCCCACCGAAGACAGTGGATGACCGAATCGTAAGCGCAGGAGGCTGCGTTCTTCGGCTGAAGGAGGGCGAGACGGCCGTAAGAGTCGACTCCGATACAGGAGAAGAGCTTGGGCCGGCCGTTTCCGAAATGCTCCTCAAACACGAGCACGAGCTTTACAAGATCGCCGGAGAGTACATTCGCATCACGGGCGACGGGTACACGATCGAGTCCGATCCATATCCTGAGGAAAAGCTATGGCAACCTCTGACCGAGGAGGACGACAACTCACCATCTTCGACGAACTCGACCGAAACTCAGGATCAGAAAGATCAGAATCAAAACGAGAACCAAAACCAAAGGAGATCCCGGCCAGAGACTGCGCCTGGTGCGGAAAGCCGTTCGAAGGAGGAGCCGCCGCCGTCACGAGGCTCGGATACGTCCACCACAAGTGCGTCGCCTGCCTCTCCTAGAACTACCGAGGCCACATCACGTGATCCTCTGCGTCACTTTTCAAAATCGCGCCGGGAAGCGATCCGCGAGGAAAGCCGCCGGGCCTCGAAGTGGCGGGCGGAAACCCCCGAGCCCGACCTCAGCGCGGAGGAGGTAAAGCAGATGCGGTCCAAGACCCATCTCGACGTGCCGTCTTTATCTCAGTCTCAGCCGACGCAGCAGCAGACGGCAGAGGCCGATGAGGTCGCCTAGAGGCGCCGTGAAAGGAAACGGAGAGTAAGGGAGGGCGATGTGCCCGCGTGGCTGTTTGATGCAAAAGAGGAGGGGTTCTCCCGTTTGCAGTGGGGGCGTGCACAAATCAATAAAACGGCGTAACCGCATGGGCGTCGATGATCCATCCTGTCGTGGGGACACCTCCCAAAAGCCTCTACGAGGACGTAGGCGCGAGCGACGTACCCGTCATTGAAAAACTCGACACCGTCACCGTGGAGTCTGGTATAATGGTCACGCGTGTCATTCATTGCCGGAGCCACGACGGATATGACTTACCTCCCTTTAGAAGAGATCGGAGAACGCGTACGTGATTACCTCGAGGAAAGAAACCTCAGTCAGTATGAGATGGCCGATCGACTTGGCGTCTCTCAGCCGGTGGTCTCTGACGCCCTGAGCGGAAAGCCCAACCAGCGAAATACGCTCTTCCGGATTGCACGAGAGCTGGGCTGCGGTGTCGAGGAGGTCCCGCACTACCGATTTGAGGAGCCTTCAACGGATATCTGAAACAGTGATAGTCGTTTTGACTATCATATAGTGCGCTCACCAACTCCTCTTATCGTGTAGTCTTGCTTATGAGCACTCCAATCGAAAATACCATGCCCACGGATCTGATCAACAAGAAGGCCAAAGGGCTACGGGAAAAACACGAGGCCGTCGGTCTGGATGGCATACCAGGAACCGATGACCTGAGCACCGTCACAATCGGTGGGCACGAGCGAATCACCGGCGCCGAGGCCCGCTGGCTAATGGAAGCTCTCACGGAGGTCTTAACGGTCAGGGCAGACGCGTACGGCGCGGCGCGGACGCTCTTGGTTGGGCCGGAGGGAGAAGCTTACCTGGCTGGAGATGGCAACGTAGAGGGTCTCGAGCTCCCGTGGCTGGAGTTGACACACAGCTGGAAGAGTGTTCTCAGTCAGATTGGCGAGTTTGTCCGCTTTGCCGAAGGAGAAGGGTGGGCAGTCGACGGAAAGAACGAGTACGAGCGGTTTCGGTCCCGGCTGAACTGAAGGTTGGGGAGAGGGGTAACATCGTGTCAGAGCTGATAAGCGCACCGTCCAGTGGTAGCGGTCCTTGTCCAGCGTGTTTACCAGAAATGGAGGCAACACATTCCGGTCCAGATGGATCTATGTCGGCGAAAAGGTGAGCTTTCTCGTCCGATGGTGGCCCGCAGATAGGAAAACGACAGTGCTACCGGGTGACGCAGGCCCGCAAACTGTCGCGGCTTTAGTGCCGGATGTAACGCTTAGATGGGGCGTATTCTCACCCTTTCGAGGTTATAGGAAGAAAACTTGAAGGAGGTGCCGGTTCTAAGAAACCTTCCGTGCAGGGGTAACCTCTCCTTTTTCTGTAGGCCGCACTTGGTCTGGGCGCAGGTCAGCGACCGCACGGGTTTCTCCGGTCAGATACGTAAATTCGGCCGTATAGCCCTCCGGTCCAGAATATTCCTCGTCAGAAGTGTCTCCTCAGGGCCGTGCACCATCACGATCGTGCCAAGATCGCCCGCGATCAGGCCATGTTTGGGTAGATCTTCGGTTAATACGAAACGCTCCAGCTCGTCCATCATGGTCCGACTGCAGTGGCTCAGGAAAGCTGTCAGTAATTCGGGTACGCCGTGACAAGCCGAGGTTTAGACTCGCCGGTGCGAATCATCCAAACGCTCCGCACGAGGGCATCCTTTACCGCCACTCTCGAAAAGTATGAGGCCGGAGAGGTCAGGGGCAATTTCTTAGCACTGCCTTCCAGGGCGAGGGCAAACTGGAAGAGAAGTGATGGGGGCAGACCAAGGACGGTCTTGCCACGTCCGAGCAGGGACGACTGGACCCTTTCTCTGACGTGATCGGTGTTGCTCGGGGGAAGAACACCAAAGCGGGAGCGAGCCGCCTCAGGGCGCGATGAGCCAATCTGAGAGTCTCAATTGTCGACTATTCTCAACTATTGGGAGTCCTGCTATTCTCTGGGTGCCACGGTCCCCCGGGTGACCAGGTCGCGTTTACAGTTTCCCCCGCATCGGACGCCTCAAGCAGCGGAAGAAGAAACCTCTCCAGTTCGCCAATGACCTCTTCGAGATCAGGAACGACCTCATCGAACCGGGTCCGCCGGACGAACGCTGACCACTGCTGTTGTTTCTGGTCGTCCCGGGCAAAGGATTCGCTTAGTGAAAGAGGCTTTTCGTTTGGAATGGCCGTGCTTCTCCGGTCGAAGGTAGCCTCGACAGCTTCGGTGAGAAGACCACCATCGAAAGAGAAGTTCTGACTCAGATGCCAGAGGTCGTAGAAGTCCTTCATTCGGCTGTTTGCGATCCCAAGCACGACGAGACCGTGTAACTTTTCGGCGACGACAGGCGCCTTTGGATACGAGCGGATCTTGGGGGCTGGAAAGTCCAGTAGGGAAGGGAAGGAAATGTCTTCAGGTTCGGGCGTTACGACATCTCCGAAACCGACATCGACCTGAAGGCGAAGCTCAGCGCTGCCGATCCTGGCGTCCAGTTTGACGCGGGTGCCTCCGTATTCGCCTTCGTCGCGAATCGGATTGGCTTCGACACTTTCAGGGTCATAGTCCACGCCGTCAGAGGGCACGTCTGCTGCGGCGATCGTCTGGATGGCGTTTTCGAGTTGCTCTGGGCGGCCGTAGCCCAGAAAGTCGAGGTCGCGGGTCGGGCGGTGCAGGTCCCCCTCCCACACGAGGAAAGCGTATGCACCTTTGAGCACGAACTGGTCGCGGAAAGGTGATTCGCCGAGCCGGTAGAGAAGGCGCTCTAGAGCGTAGCGGGTGAGTAGGGCATCATAGTTTTCGCCGGTTTCCCGTTTCCTATTGAGAAGCCGGTCACGGACCGACTGAGCCACGTTCGAAGGACTCATTGGTATGGGACTAGTCAGGAGGTGAGGAGGTGTGTCAGGAAACAACCGCTTCCATGTACGGCCGAATGACGCTCTGCACGCGGCAGACATCAGCAAAGCGCCAGAGGGTGTCCATGGAGCCTCCTTGCTCATGGAAGTCCCGCAGCGCCTCCAGAGCGACATCCAGCCCGACGCGGCTCCGGTACTTGAAGCAATCGGCGACGGTTTTGGCGGCGGTGTAAATAGGGGCAGTGACGCCTTCGATGGTGTGCTCTTCGATTCCTTCGGTGCGGGCCGTCCCAGACATCCGCACGACTTGAAGTGAGAGGGCCTCAACCGTTGGTTCTCGGTCCTTGTGGCCGATAGCAATCCACACGTCGAATGGATTCTGGGTCGTAAGCTCGTGGAAGCGAAGCGCGGAGAGGAGGCAGATGGTCGCTTTGGGAATGCGTTTGGCCGCGAGGGCCAGGGAGTGGTGAGCGGTCGGCTCGTGGCCGGGCCGCTGGTAGAGGCCGCGGCCGATTCGCTTAAGCTCCCCTCGCTGAACGAGGCGCGAAAGATACTGTCTCGGAATTCCTTCTTCCTCGAGCTCGCGGGCACGGAGAATGCCCTTCTCCTCGGCTAGGTCGAGAAGCCGCTCGGTCTTTGTCCGGTTGCCGTTGGGGCGGTCGCCATTGGGCCTGTCGCCATTGGGCCTGTCGCCATTGGGGCGGTTGGGCATTGCGGAGGAGGCCTAAGGCCGGTGGGTTTAGAGTGACAAACCGTAGGCATCTAACGCCAGGTGCCGACAATATGTTGCAAAACGGAAGGTGGAGTAAGTAGACCTGAGGGGAATTAAAGGAGGGCGGCGCTCGATTGAATCCTTCGCTTGGCCTAGGTGGTTGTGGCTGAGGAAGGCTCTTCAGCGTCGGCAGAGGGCGATTCGCGCCGATAACACTCGCCCTTCTTCGATGCCTCTATCCTGTAGAGGGTCCGGCTTAGGACGCAGCTCGTGCTCGAGCGGCCGGAGATGGGCGGGCCGGCCGTTTTTTGAGTCCCAGCGACCAGAGCCGTCCGGCCCGGCCCCAAGCCTGTACCTGCCAAGCTTTCCCCAAGGACACGGCCGGTGGTACAGGTTTTCGAGGACACGCCCCAGTGCGAAGCAGAGGCCGTTGCGTGGGCACGGCGCTTACGGGCCGTCGCTGACCTCGATCTCTGTGACGGCTTTCTCGAACTCGGACTCGAATTCGATAATTGCACCGGTTTGCTCATAGTCCTGCTCCGAGAGGTTCCAAAGCGACCCGTCCGGCTGGGCAAACCACCGGCTCAGGTCCAGGCGGATGGTCAGGTTTCGGAAGAGGGCCCCGCCTGTTACCTCCAATGGCGCGCTTAGCTCGTGCTCGATCTTGGCTTCCCCCTGGAAGTACGTCACAAACTCGGTGGGTGTGTCCTCGCCTTGTTGAGTGAAAGAGCCAGCGACGACCATGCTGGCCTCATCCGGCCAGTCGGGATACCTGTCTTCGATCCTGGCTTGGAGGGAGTCTTCTTCCTGGCTGCCTTGAAGCGTCGCGTCCTCCACTTCGAACGTGATCTCCTTGTAGGTGGCTGTGGCAACTCGGGCGCTGGCCACAGATTCGACGACGCTTGGGTCCAGTGGGAGGGTTAGAAACCGCGGCTCGGCCTCGAGCTCGGTCCTCCCGATTGAGCCTCCGACTTCGACGCTGCCCAAAATCAGCCCGATATCGGTAATTGTGAGCGTTCCGTTCGGCCCCTCGAGCGCGAGCGAGGTGGGAGATGGCTTGGTGGCCCTTGCCGCCGATGCGAAAGACGAGAGAGGCGCGATGCTGGCCCGAACGTTTACCTGGCCTGTGTCGGCAGCGCGTTCCCCCGAGTCGCAAGCGGTAAGGACAGCAATAAACGCGATGATAGCGAGGAAAGGAGTAGGGGCGGGCGAACGGAGCGTGGGCAGCATAAGCAGGGCGGCTCGGGTTAGGTGGGAAAGTTACACCATTGCAGTAGGCTGGAAGGAATCGAGGTGAGACAGGTCTCAAACACCTTCGAATACGCCACGGCCGTGATGGAGGCGGCAGGAAGAGGCTCAGAGGGACAAGTCATGACCAACGGGAAGCTCAACCAGAACCTCCCGGGTATGGTCAAAAGCGTAATGGAGAAAGTGCGGGCAGGCGAGCCCCTCAATCTCGGCCCGGCTTCTCAAGGAGACATTAGCAAGACCTACCAGAACCAGACCTCCATCCAAGGAGACCCCTGGCTTCTCAGAAAACGAGAAGAGCTTCTCAAGATCTACGAGGCAGACCCTCAGGTGCTAAAGCAGTACTTGGGGTACTACGATAAATATACCGAGCGCAGACGCCCAAAGCTGCGCAACAAACTCAGAGATTCCTGGAAGGGATGGGAGGGCATGCGGAGAGCCTTCCCATCCTACATGCTCGTTTTAGCAGGCAAACTGGGAACCGGCCTGTTCGACGTCATGAGCGACCTCTACTCCTGGACGGCCGTGCAGCAGATCGAGATCCGGGACATGGCAGACAACGCCGGCCAGGAATGCGACCTAGTGCTGTCGAACATGCGAAAACGCATTGTGGGGGACCCGGGCCAGCACCAATCCTCAGAATTGATCGGCAACCCGGCCTTCGATCAGCAAATGGAGATAAGCCCCGGAAACCACATGCACGTCTACGTGGGGTACGGGCCGGACGCGGCGCACATGGAGCCGTTTGCCGGCCGGGTGACGGGAGTAAACCCCGGCCCCATCACTCAGGTGCAGCTCAAAAGCTACTCTACGACCTTGAACAACCAACCGAATAGCGGAAGGGGATTCTACGTAGATGGCTGGGACGGGCAGCAGAGCCTCGCAGAAGCGATTCTGTATACGATTAGCCAGACCTCCGGGCTGGAGGGGCTCGGGAGAAAAGCACCCGGAGCGGCCACCGACCGGCTTGGAAGAAGCGCCCGCGGGTTTGCAGAAGAGGACTACCGGTCGAGCCTCATGATCAGCTTGTATAGGACGTTTGGGAGCCCGGGCCTGGCCTGGATGATGGAAGACGAGGATACGCGGCGGCGGGCCGGGACGCTCTTGGATGTGGTATCGAGACATGGCTTAGACAACGTCAAGGACATGGTCCTGGGCGACCCCCAGATCTACGAGAACGTGTGGGTCAGCAACTCGCCAGAATCTTCGGGCGCGGGAGAGATGTTCTTCGGCGGGCTCGCGGATTACCTGACAGGAGGGAAGGGGTGGGGCTGGGCTGCGCGGCCAGGGCGGACCGCCTGGAGCCAGCTGAAGCAGCAGGCGATGCTCTTTCCAGAATACGTGGTAGCGACAAGGCCGTACAACGCCCACGTCCCGCTGAGCGACCTGGATACCCATCCGCTGCGGCAAACGCTGTACTTCGGGCCGAAGACCGGAAGCTACATTCATTCCAGCAGAGAACCGGGTTCTACCGACGCGTTCAACCGGATGGAAGGGGAGGAGCTCGACAAGCTTCTTACCCAGGACACAGAGGGGAAAGGCAAGTACGAGGTGCTGTGGGAAGAGTACAAAGACATCTTTGTGGAGAAGACGGCCTTCCAGCAAATTATAAAGATTCTGCAGGGAGGAGAAGGGGGTTGAATTTGAGTTTGCTCATTCTTTGCTGGGTGTCAGTACTTTTGCCACCACACCCATTGTGGGACTCACCGCGAGCTTGAGCACCGGTGAAGGGGGCACACGCTGCAATTCTTCCAACTCCCCGCAGCCGACGCCGAACGGCCGAGGGCCGCCGGCGTCGGCTCTCTCTCTCCGTCAGGCAAGAAGCTTCGTTCGAAGCTCTCTTTTCATTTCAGTCGCCGTTCGCTCGTTTTCGGAAAGAAGGTCTGCAACTGGGCTGAGCTTATCGAATTTCTTGCGGTACCGACGGGCCGCCTGTCGTCCCTTTTGCTCCCGGATCGCCTCGTCGAAGGATCCTACGTCGCCCCGGCAGCGAAGATACTGAAGGGCAATTGCGTAAAGGGTGTCGCTGATCTGCCTCCCACTGTCAGAGAGGGCCTCTAATGCCGCCTCGATGCCACCTTGGGTCAGACGAGCCGTCTCGCTCGACTTCGGAGGCTGATTGGGAATTAGTTTCTTTACGGCCGCCTGGAACGTCTCAGAGACCGCGCCGAAGTGCTTCGCGAGCTCGGTCGGAGTTTTCCTTCCCAGGTGGGCTCGAACGCCCCTCGCTTTCATGAGGCGATACTCGAACCGCTGAAGCCGGTCGGTGGGCAGGTTTGACTCGGCTCCCTTGTCGTAGACCAGAAGCTGGCGGGTTCCGTTTTTCCAGCCGGGGTTCTTTCCTTCTTGTCGGAAAGGCTTCATCCGGGGGAAGGTCAGCTCCTGGAAGACTTCGCGGTAGTCGATCAGCGGCGATTCCGTTACGATGTTCCGGCAGATGTCGATACGACAGATCTTGCTGCTCATCAGGTCTGCATTGATTCCAATCTCCGACAGCTTACTCTCCAGCCTTTCAATCGCCCGGTAAAACTTAATGGCCGTATCCACAGGACGCAGATTGTCGGGGCCAAACATCTTCGGGAGGTTGGCCTGTAGGTAGAGCTCCTGGATTCCTTTGATCGTCACCTGAAACTTCTCGCTGTTGTGGGTGGCCTTCCCTGCTTTAACGATGCGACCATCCTCCAGGACCAGCAGTGGAACGTGATCCACTTCACCGGTCGAGAAATCAGTTAACTCGGAAACCCTAAGGTGGGCTGTTTCGGAGACGGTCCAGTCTTTCGGCATCAATGTTATCGTGTCGATGCCAATGGGCGTTGTGTCATGTTTGACGTTACATTTGGGACTGTGATACTCAAGGCGTTCAGGCTCCGAGTGGTATTCAGGCTCGGGAGGGAAACCGGGTTCGGGGTCCTCGTGGTTGGCTTGTGCCGTCTCGGAGGCCAGCGCCTCCACGGAGGGGGCGTCAGGCTCGGCATCTGAGGAAGAAGGTGCGGTTGTTTGAGGGCGAGATGTATTGCTCATAAGGAGGTTAGGGTTGTCACGCTCAACAGGGCCGCGAAGGCTGCCGGTGAAGTTTTCCCCTGATTGAGCAAGTTGTGAACGAGGCAGCCTTCGCTCGACCCTCATTATGTGCAATGCTTCACCTCCAGCTTGGGAGAGGAGCCGTGATTTCTGGGGCTCCAGTAAACCGATCGGGCAGAACTGGGCACCTTGAATTGTATCCTGCTTGATCGGCCTCGCCCTCAACCTGTTGGTCGAGAATGCAAAGCGACGGTGGTGATTGAGCTCCTAGAGCCTCTTTTGACTACGAAAACCCAAATAGCATGGGGGGTTAGAGATGGGGTCGTGCAGATTTTGTGTATTTTGTGTCTTCTAAGTGTGAATCTCAGTTGTGATGCCCAAACGATCTTTCCCCGGGCTGGCGCGCCTCACTGGAAACGACTCCGCGAACTGGGCCGAGCTGAGTGGCCCAGTGGTTCGTGCTAAAATGACTATTTTGTCTTCACCGTCTAGCTTAGCTTCTCCAGAAGCGGCTGCATTGCCTGCCAGCACCGGAGGGTCGCCACGGCATCTCCTTCGCAGTAGCGGGCCACGTCGTCGATTTTGCCCTCGCGGACGAGGGGCGCGACGTCGGAGCCGTCGACCTCGCCTTTCGGAGAGGCGACCTGGAGGTGGGCGCAGAGCTGGCCGAGGGTGTAGTGGCTTTTCGGCCAGACCTTCATCAGGTCCGCGTGCGGCTCGTGGCCGTACGGGTAGGTGTTGTTCAGCCCACTACGGGCCGGTTCGACTTGGCGGGCAACCGAGCGCATCTGTAGGAAGGGGATGTCGAAGCCTTTGCCGTTGAACGTCACCCAGGTGGCCTGGCGCGGGATCTGGTCGACAAACTCCCAAAAGTCGTCGAGCATACGCGCTTCCTCATCTGGAGAGCGGGCCACGAAGCTCTCCGGCGAAAGCGTTTTGGAGCCTTCCTGTCGAACGACGCTTGCGCAGCAGGCCCAGCCGAGCATTCCGTGCGTGCTTCGGGCCAGGCGCTTTTCGCTTTCGCGCTCCTTTTCGGTAAAGGGGCCGGAGCGACTCTCACGAAAGTCCATCTCCGACTCGAGGCGCCGGTACTGCTCTTCGGACAGGGACGCTTCCGGCAGGGGGCAGGTCTCGATGTCGAACGCAATTGCGGTTGGGGAAGAGGGAAGTTGTCCCATAAATCAGATATCGTGACCGGTGTATAGATAGACGATTGTCTATTTTTAGACACAAACAGCTATTCACATCGTTCCAGCCGTTTCCGATGATGGTAGTACTCACGCGTGGCCGCACTGCCGATAAGTCCCATGTTGGTAGCTGCCTGTGGGTAGACCCTCGTAGATTGACTCCTCGTGCGGGGCCCGATGCGCTAGAAACCACACGTCGACATGGAATCCAAAATGGCAATACCGAAGGTTGTCAAACAGTCTATTGCAACGGCTCTAGGGCATGAGATCCGCCGGCGAAGAAAGGACCACGGGCTTCTTCAATCCGATCTGGCAGAGCAAGCCGGGCTGCACGAGACCTACGTCTCCCGGGTGGAGCGCGGAAAAAGCGTGCCGTCCCTCGACGTGGTGTTTGCGCTTTGCGACGCCCTTGAGGTGGAAGTCGGGCCGCTCATGACGAAGGTCAAGCGCCTTGC
>JAHENZ010000174.1 GCA_018609755.1 Salinivenus sp.
ACAAGGAGGTCACGACCCTGGAGACCGCCGACGACGAGGCGGCCGACGGCCCTGCGACGGAGGTTCCCGACGCCGCTGACGAACTCGCCGCCGTCAATTCGGGTGGGAGCGGGGGCGAGGCCTCCGAACCGACCGAGGCAAGCGACCAGGACGCCACCGACGGGACGAGCGATCCGCCAGCCGACGCCGAGTCCCTCGACCCCGAGACCGACGACGCGACGATCATCGAGGACTCCCCGGAGGAGTCGATCGTCGAGGAGGCAGAGCCAGACGGGCCGACGGCCGCGGCTCCCGACCTCGGTGCCGTCGAAGACCCAGAGGAGGAGCCCGAAGACGACGACGCAGTGATCCTGGACGACGACGCGGACGAGGACGAGGGTGAGGACCGCGACCCCGGTGCCTGGCCCGACGAACCCGACGACGACGCCCCCGAGTGGGAGCCCCCGGAGATCGACCCGGGGTCGTCCGAGCCGACCGAGAGCCCCGTCGAAGAGGCCACGCCCGACGTCGAACCCGTCGGCGAGGCCGTGACGGTCCCACAGGGCGCCTTCCACTGTCCCGAGTGTGGCTTTACGACGGAAGTGGAGTCCTCGTCACTCCGTGCGGGTGACTTCTGCCCGGACTGTCACACCGGCACGCTGACCCACGACCCAGAGGCCGAGTGAGTCGGCCTGTCACGGAGACCGTCTTCACGAAAAACGTAAGACGCCGCCTGGCAAACCCATCATTCATGCGCGAGTACAAGATGCGACGTGGTGAGCACCTCCACGATCGCGTCGAAGACATGGAGGCATTCGTCGAGGAGCACTTCGGCCCGGTCACGGGGACCGAGGACTACGAGGGGAACGACCTGCTGGTCGTCGACGATCCGGACAACCCCGTCTTCGATCGCGTCGTCGCCGGAACGCTCGAGTTCAGCGGCAAGAAAGACAAGCTCGCGCTCGAGATCGCCGAGCGGCCCGCGGAAAAAGTCATCGCCGAGGGCCACGTCGACGCCGCCGAGGACGCGGTCGCGACGAAAAACGACTTCCTCGAGTCGGCCACCGGCCGCGACGCCAAGTCCCGCCGGGAGTCCATGAAACGCGACGTCGAGGACGACGCCGAGGCGCCGGACAACGTCTGATCGCCACCCCACGATTTTCAGTTTTGAGACGCGCCGCGAAAGGGGTAAGTAGCCCCGTGCCAAAAGTTGTCGTACGCCGCGCGCGATGCGGCGTGACACGTATCCTCGCCAACCTGGCGAGACTGCGGCGCGCGAGCTTGGGCAGGGCACGCGTGCCGCCCCGTTATTGATCCGCGAGCGACGCGACAGCCGGTCGAACCCGCCGCGGCCGCCGTCGGGATGTCCCCTACTCCACGAGGCCGTAGCCCCGCCGGAACAGTTCGACGTCGAGCAGGACCACGATCAGCGTCAGGGCCGAGAGCACGAGCAGCGCTGCGTTCGGTGGCACGTCCGAGTACGCGAGGAAGCCATACCGGACGCCGTTGACCATGTAGACCATCGGGTTGAGCAGCGAGACCGTCCGGAACAGCGGCGTCAGGATGTCCAGCGAGTAAAAGACCCCGCCGAAGAAGACCAGCGGCCGGACGATGAACTGGGTCAGCACCGTCAGGTAGTCGAAGTCCTCCGCCCAGAGCCCGCCGATCACGCCAAAGCCCGCGAACAACAGCGAGACGACGATCATGAACGCGACGACGTACAGCGGCCGGGAGACGACAACCGGCGTCCCAGTGAGCCAGAGGAAGGCGACGCCGATGATCGCGATGAGCGTCCCCACGAGCAGCCCACGGAGTGCCGACGAGAGCACGTAGGCCAGCACCATCGCGCGGTTGGACAGCGGCGAGGTCAACACCTCCTCGATGTACCGGTTCCACCGTCCGTGGAAGATCGAGAACGAGGCATTCTCGAAGGCGTTCGAAATCGTCCCGAGGACGATCAGCCCCGGCAGGATGAACTCGATGTACCGGAAGCCGGCGATCTCCTGGATCCGCCCACCGAGGACGACGCCGAAGACCGCGAAGTAGAGGACGTTGGTGATCATCGGCGGCAGGAAGGTGTTGCGGGGTCGCCGGACGAATCGCAATATTTCTCGACGGAGGAGCGTCCGGAAGCCGGTCATGCCGCTGGCCCCGCTCGCGCCGGTCGGCTGGTCAGTGGTGGCGACGCTCTCGACGGCCCCGCCGTCGGGGCGGCTCGCTGGCGACGCGTCCGCCTTCCCATTGTCCCCCTCGTCACCGCTCATTGCTGGACTGCCCCCTCGGTTCGCGTCATATCGACGAATACCTCTTCCAGCGAGGCTCTGCGAACGTCGACGGTGGTGACGTCGTAGCCGTCGGCGTCGAGTTGCTTCAGGACGGCAGGGAGGACGCTCCCGCCGCCACGGGCGACCACTTCGAGATGGCCGTCGACCATCGTCGCCTCGACGACGTCCGCGTGGTCGAGCGCCGGTGCGGTCACCGGCGGGTCCGCCAGCCCGATTTCCAGCGTGTCGGTCCCTCGGCTGGTCAGTTCGTCGGGCGTCGCCACCTCGACCTTCCGGCCCTGGTCGACGATGGCGACGCGGTCACACAGCCGTTCTGCCTCCTCGATGTAGTGGGTCGTCAGCAGAATGGTCGTCCCACCCTCGTTGAGTCGGTCGATGACCGTCCAGAGGTCCCGGCGAAGCTGGACGTCGACGCCGGCGGTCGGTTCGTCGAGGATCAGCAGGTCGGGGTCCGAGACCAGCGCCCGGGCGAGCATGAACCGTCGCTTCATCCCGCCGGAGAGCCAGTCGAAGCGCGTGTCCCGTTTCTCGTAGATGCCTGCAGTCTTGAGGGCGTCCTCGGCCCGCCGGCGGGCGGCGTCGGGGTCGAAGCCGTGGTAACCGGCCTTGTGTTCGAGGACTTCGACGATCGGGAAAAAGCGATCGACGTTGAATTCCTGGGGCGCGAGGCCGATGCGGTCTCTGGCCTCGCGGTAGTCGTCTTCGACGTCGTAGCCGAAAACTTCCGCCGTGCCGCCGTCGGCCCGGACGAGGCCGACGAGTGCGTTGATGAAGGTCGTCTTGCCGGCGCCGTTCGGGCCGAGCAGGCCGAAGAACTCGCCGGCCTCGACGGTAAAGGAGAGGCCGTCGAGTGCCTGGACGTCGCCGTAGGACTTGGTGAGGTCGGTGGCCTCGATCGCCGGCGCACCGTCGGTGGCCGTACCCATTACCCCCTCGTCTGCCCCGGTTCGGGGTAAGCCCGTCGAAGCCGCCTCAGCGGCCCAGACGCTCGCGACTGATGCTCACACCGGCAGGCGTGATGATTAGCTGGTCGTCGTCTTTCTGGACGATGTCCCCGCCGACCTCGCGAGCGACCTGCTTGAGTTCGTCGCTGATGTGTTCCATCGTGCGGTCCTTGGTCGTGTGGCGCGTGATGTCCGCGACGACAATGTCGCCGTCGTAGACGGCGTCCTTGATGTCGATGACGTCCTGTTTGTCGCTGATGTTGGCGATGCGGACCTGCTGGCTGGCCTCGACCCCATTGGTCTCGAGGTCGCCGGCAGAGAGTTCGATGTAGTCTTCGGTTCGGCGCGTCCCCGCGGCGTCCCCGAAGATCTTGCTCATAAGTCCCATAGGATCTACCCCGGACGCTGCGGGTTTAGGTTTTACGTCAGACAACGTTTTTCCCGCTCGGGTGCGCGCTGATAGCGCGCACCGCTCGCGGCAAAAACGTTGATGAAAAAGGCCGCTCGCTCCCGTTGGTCGCTCGCGGTGAAACGGCGCGCCGCCGGCGCGCCGTACACCTGGTGACCCCGCACCGACGACGGAACCGCTCGGCACTCCACTCCGGCTGCTTTCCCCATCGATCAGACCGTCAACTTGTAGAGGTCGTCGCCGACGTGGTGGACCGAGTCGACGACCTTGCCCTGATCGCCGAGCATGTCGTCGGCATCGACGCGGGCGCGGCCAACCGCCAGGACCTTGCCGTGGCTCTCTTCGGCGATGACGACGAGGTCGCCGGCCTCGATGGTGTCGTCGACCTCGGTGATGCCCGGCCGCATCACGTCCGCACCGTCGGAGACGAACTGGACCGCGCCGGCGTCGACGGTCACGACGTTGTGTTCCGGGGGGTACTCGTTGGCGCCGCGAACGGTCAGGAACGGCTCGCCCTCGTCGTAGAGGACCAGCGGGTCGCCGTCGACGAGGACGACTTCCCAGTCGCCGCCCTCGAGTTCGACCTTCTCGTAGGCGTCGGCGTCCAGGTGGACGCCCAGCCCATCGGCCAGGGCGTCCTGAATCTCGTCGATGGCGTCCGACCGCAGGTGGTGGCGCGACTTGACGTCCATGCGCGTCCTTGCCAACCGACCCAGTTAAGAAGCTAGTTTCCGCTCGCGACCGTCACCCCAGCGCTCGCGTACTCAGTCCTCGTCCTCGGAGACGGTTCGGAGGATGCCGATCCACGCCGGGTGGCCGTCGTACTCGATGGCCCCGCCGTGGACTTCGACCTCGAGGGCCGACTCGTCTTCGCGCACGCCCGTAAAGCAGTATTTGAACGTGTCACCGTCCTCTTGATCAATCTCCAGCAGCCGGTCGGTCACGACCTCGTGGTCGGCCGGCGCGGTGATTTCCAGGGGCGACTCCCCGACGAGTTCCCGCTGGCGATAGCCGAAGATTTCTGCGAGCTTCTCGTTGACGTAGACGAACTCGCCGTCCTGGACGATGAACACCCCTGCGAGTTCCTGCTCGACGAGGCGCTGGTACCACGACAGCGCGTTCCAGAACTGCTGTTGGGTCCGGTACTGTTCGACGGCGTTCTCGACCCGGTTTGCCAGCACCTCGTACTGGTCGGCGCGCACGCCCTTTTGCATGTAGTCGGTCACGTCTGCAGCGATGGCCTTGCTCGCGATCTGCTCTGAGCCCTTCCCGGTAAAGAGAATGAACGGGAGGTCGGGATAGCGCTCGCGGACGATCTCTAGGAACTCCAGCCCGTCGGTGTTGGGCATTTCGTAGTCGCTGATGATACAGTCGATGTCCCGATCGCGGAGCTGGTTGAGCGCGCCGACGACGGTCGTCTCCGAGATGACGCTGAAGTCCTCGTTGATCCGCTCCAAGAACATCGAGGTGACGTTCGTGATCTCGGGGTCGTCGTCGACGTGCAGGACCCGCACCGGATCCGAGTCCTCCCCGATCGCGACGGGGATCGGGACCTCGATGAGGGCTTCCTCCGGTGGTTCGGTGATCTCACCCCGGATCAGCGGGGCGTTTTCCTGGGTGATCCGGTGGCTGTTCTGCAGCACGGACCGGGGGATCCGCACCGACTTGCGGAATCCGTTCGCTCCACTTCCTCTCACCGTTCACCTCCAGGATCCGTCTCGTCGATTCTTCGATTCGCGTGGCGTCTCACAACTGTCCATCCACCCGCCACCGACAGGCGACCGGAGGGACTCTCAGTATGGCACGGCGCCGTCCTACTTTCGACCATCCAATCTACTCTCGGTTGGTTGTTTGAAGCGCGCGTCTCATAAATTGTCCCCTGTGCCGGTCGTGAATTGATGATATTTTGGGCGAAGGTTTAGGTGGGGGTCACGCCGCCACGCAGCCATGGTGGGCTGTCTGGTGGACGACCTGTTCGGGTGAGGGCGACGCCTCTCTTCTGCGGTGCGTGATTCGGTGACGTAGTGCAAACTATGGATAAATTCAGACTTAAGATAACTAAGAATATGTAGGAAACCATCAAAAACATTCAATTTGTGGGCGCTTCAGTGTCCGGATGCACTATGTCAGACCACAACATCGCGACGCACCTCAAGGAGAATCCGCGGCTGATGGGCGGGCTGTTCACACTCGTCCTGTTGCTGAGCCAGGCCGGATCGGCTGCTGCATCCGGTGGCGCTACGATTTTCTGAAACCTACCGCAACTAACTTTTCGGTGCTACTGGGAGTGAATTAGCCTTGACTTGCAAGTTTGGCTCCGAAAGAGCCACAACCGTTTTTCAAAATACTGAGCTTCGCTATCGCGAATATATATCATCTAATTGGAGTGTCGTGCTGAAAAACAGCTCGTCTTCCACGCGGACAGGAAAGTCTTCCATCTGCAGAAAACGCAACAAATCGGTCTCGTCGATGTGGAAACTGGAGATGCTCCCTGAACTCAAATAATATTCTTCGACGTCATCAATATATGGAATAAAGACAGACCCGAGGCCGGAGACATCGGTCGTGTACGTCTCGATTTCCGCGTCGAATCCATCTTCGACCTCCGCAAGATTCATCAAATATGGAGTGCCGCTTGCTGGTTGAGCAACAGTCATCCCGCCGTCGCCAACGACGATGTACTGTCCACCAAGGACACTTTCGTCTCTTGCGATTGTGAGCGCGGCTCTCAATGGAAATCCGGTATTCAGGAGCCGGGCGACAGTTTCGCCGATTCGCACCGCCCCTTCGTTGATCACATCGTTGAGGGTCACGATTCCGCCCACACCGCCCGCATCTATCAGCCCTAACCCCTGTTCGTACGAGTTGCATGCGTTCAACAAAAATGCCTGAATACCCGTATTCTCGACCGTCCTCGCATCCAACTTCCCATCGGGGCATTGGAATCCATCGCGTTCGGTGTGACCGATGTAGTGGAGAAAAGCGATGTCTTCCTGGAGGATTTCGCGCAGTTCGTCGGTCGGGACCTCTTTTTGAATGTCCACC
>JAHENZ010000175.1 GCA_018609755.1 Salinivenus sp.
CTCGCCGGTCTCCTCCTGCTTGCGCTGCAGGTAGGCCTCCGCGAGCTGGTCGACGGCTTCGTTGAGAAAGGCCCCGCTTCCCATCGCGGGCTCGCATACTGTGAGGTCCAGGATGTCGTCGGCGGGCATGTCGTCGGAATCCTCCCCGATCAGCTCCTTGAGCGAGTACTTGACGAGGCACTCGGTGAGCACCTCCGGCGTGTAGTAGGAAGCCGACTCCTCGCGCTCCCGCCCGGCCAATCGGTAAATGAAGGATCCCTTCTCGTGGACGAGCGGCGTGCCGTCCTCGAAAACGATCTCGTCGTCGGCGTAGTCGTCCAACTCGCCCTCGCCCACAAAGTAGGCCACGTCCAGCGGGTCGCGGCTCTCGCCCGCCTCCTTCACCTCGTAGAGGTCCTCCTCGGCAAAGAATCCGGAGTAGGACAAAAGCGCCTCGTAGACGGCCCCGAGCTGGTTGATGCCGAGCGCCGCGTAGCTCACCCGCTCCCGGCTCGATCGCCGGTCGGGGTCGGAGAGCGACATGAGTCGGATGACCTTCTGCAGCGTCTCGTTGCGAAACTGGACCTTATCTAGGAGCGGGGTCCGCTCAGGGTCGAAGAGGTGAGAGCGAAGCGGCTCGATGCGGAAGGTGTGGTGCTGGGATTCCTCCTCCCCGAAGTCCGCCGTGGCCTGCCCGTTGCCCCGGTGGACCTGCCCGTTCGCCTCAACTTCGGGATAGCCGTTGAAGACGAGCGAGAAGAGCTTTTCGACGGAGTGGTGAATGTAGTAGCCGTTCTTGGCCTCCTCGGTTGTCAAGTTCACCAATTCCAGGTCGCGCAAGCGCTCTAGGCTGTAGCCGTTCAGGTACTCGTCGCTGTCCATCGGGGCGTAGCCGAGCTCCGGCCGCGCCTCGATGTAGAACAGGAATAGAAGCCGGTACATGTAGCGCAGGCACTCGGTGGTCAGCTGCTCGGCGTCGAGCTCGTCGTAGGTCTTTTCCTTGCGGACCTCCTGGAGGTACCAGATGGCCTCGTTGCCAATGAGCTCGATGGATTCGCGGAGGGCATACTTCAGGTCCTCCGAGACGGCGAAGGCGTGCTTGTGGGCGTTCTCGTCAAACGTATCCAGAAGACTGAATCCGTCCTCGGGGCACGTGCTCTCGCGGTGGAGAAGCGAAACGGTCGCCTTGAGGGTGTCGGTGTCTTTCCGGCCCAGGATCTCGTCAAGCTCGAACCGGAGGAGCCGCTTCTCGGACCATTTGGTCCGGTCGAGGAGCACGATCTGCGAATCGTTGACGACGAGCACGTAGCGAGGCGGCTCGTCCAGGGCAAAGAGCCCCTTCGTGATAACCTCTGCAAGCTCCGTATCAAGCGGGCGGTCCTCCGTCACCTCGACGTCGGACAGGGCCGTGTTCGGATCGGCGTGCTCCGGGCGCAGGCCCTCATACTGCTGGGCGGTGAGTTTCTGCTCCAGCGGGTCAGTGGTCTCTTCTCCTTCCGCCGGCGGGGCCTCCACCACACACAGCTTGGGCGTGCCGTCGGGGCGGGTCACCTGCGACAGCACCGGAAGCCAGCGGCCGTCCCGCAGCTTCTTGAGCATCGGCTGCACGTCGTAGCCCAGCGCCCGAAGAAGGGGCGTCAGAAGCTCGCGCTGCAGCTGGAGGCGGCGACCCGCACCCGTGGCGTCGAGCAGCTCGTTGCTCTTCTGAAAATAGTCGCCACTCCGCCCGCCGAGGGCCTCGTGCGGGGGGCGGCTATCCTCCTCTTCCGCGTCCGATGCCGTGGACTGCTCGGCCCAATCGGCAAATTCGTCTTTCAGGTCCTTTTCGAGGACTTCGCGGAGGTAGTAGGAGGTGTAGAACTCGTTTTCGTTCTGGATGCCCGTGAGGTCAAGAGCCATTACTGAAGATAGGTCGAAGTGCTAAGCTATTGATGCTCGACACTGATGTGTATTCAGCGGGAGATGCCTGTAAGAACCGCGATGACTTGAAGGTAGGCCTCCTCTTCGATTGTCATCGTGTTTTCGGCCCACTCGAAGAAGTCGTCGAAGATGCGCTCGATCTTCCGCCGCTCCTTCTGCTTTTCCGGTTCTACGATGGAGGATGGTCGATCACTATCCGCGTACTTGAGCTCAAGTTGGTGTTCATGCTCCGCCTGTAGTTCTTCCAGGTCTTGAAGATAGCTGTTGAGCTTCTCATTGAGCTGGTCGTTTTTCTCGTCGCGGCGGTCCTGCATCCATTCTCGGGCGGCATCCACGGCCGGCGGGACGAGCGCCTCAAGGAAACGAAGGTCTAGGTCTGGGGCCGGGTTCGAAAGCCGTTGCTCGCCCAGCCCCGTTTCGTCCAGCACCTCTGCGAAGGGCACGACCTTCGGCTCCAGGTCTTTAAAGAATCGTACGCCGACCCACTCGTTGACGACCGACTGCCCCCGTCGGTTGGGCACGTTGCCCGAACAGAGCACAATCGTCTCCTCGGTCCCGAGCGTCGGGAGCGTGAGCACGGGTGCCTCGTTCCGGTGGAAGTTGGCCACCACCTTGTCGTCGGCCCACTGAGAAAGCGGGTGCAGGCGCCAGAGGTACTGAGTGTCCGGCCACGCGTGCTCTTCTTTCCGGGCATCGACAATCGACTCCTGCACGGCGTCCGGGTCGGCGGAGAGAAAAAACACATCGTCCTCCGGCCAGATCTCGTCGGGCAGGCGCTTGAAGCGTTCCTTGATCTCGTCGTTGCCCGTCAGGCGAACCGTGTCGTCCTCGTCGTAGAGATCGAAGTCCAGCCCCGCGCCCTTCTGTTCGTTCAGGTGGTGGAGCGCGGCGCCCAAATAGTCGTATTCGCTGTCGTAAAGCGAGAGGGGATCGGCGACGTCCTCCCCCGGGTCCGGCGCCCCGTTCTCCTCGTCGCCCCCGAGGAGAATTCCCATCACGTCGGTTTCGTCCTCTTCCAGGTCCTCGTCGAAGTCTGCCGGCGACTGGCCACTCTCGATCGCGTCGGCGGTGATCTGCTCCTCTTCCTCCACATCGTAGACCCTCATCAGCGAGGCGGGGTCGTTGATGTTTGCCTCCGCCTGCTGCTCCTTCTCGATCAGCACCTGCAGAATGCGCAGGTCGCCGTGGATCTCTTCGTTTTTGGGCGTGGTCACCATGTAGCGGATCTGGGGCGCCTCGGTCTGCCCGTACCGGTCGATGCGCCCATTCCGCTGCTGAAAAAGCATCAGCGACCACGGAATGTCGAAATGAATGAGCCGGTGGCAGAGGTAGTGCAGGTTGATGCCCTCTGCGGCGATGTCCGACGCCAGAAGCAGGCGCACGTCGTCTTCGTCCTTTCCGAAGGCCTCCACCACCTCTTGCTGCTCGACGTCCGAGAGCCCACCGTGGAGCTTCTGAATGGCCCCCTCAGGGAGATCCAGCTCCCGTTGCAGATGCTCCTCCAGGAATCGGAGGGTTTCGAGCCGCTCGCTGAAGAGGACGAGGCGGTCCTGTGGATCGGTGCCGTCCCAATCCAGCCCCGAAGGGTCTTTGAGAAGGGAAAGCAGGCGCTGATACTTGCTGAACTGCCCAGGCCCGATCTTGCGCAGCTCGCTGGCAAGGGAGCGGAGCTGCTGAAGGTCGTTCTGGTAAATCGGGTCCTCTTTTGCCTCTAGACGCTCGATGCGATTCTCGACGGTCTCTAGACACGCGGCCGGGCTCGAGAACATCGCCTTCTCCAGCGTCGTGCGGAAGAGCATGTCGCCGCCCCCATCCTCATCAATGGCCGTAAAGTCCAGGCGTGTGAGCTCGTCGTAAACCGCCTCCTCCTGCTTGGTGGAGTCTGCCGCACAGATGGCCATGTCCCGGTCCAGAAACGCGCTGTCGACCTGGTGCTTGATGTCGTTCTTGAAGCGGCGCACGAAAAGGCCGTCGATGTCGTCCCGCGAGTAATCCGACGGATTCGCAATTGCCGTCGGGTCGAGCATGTTCATGAGGCTCGCGAAGCTCTCCGGGCTCCCGTCGTGCGGGGTCGCCGAGAGCATGATCATCGTGTCGCACCGATTGGAGAGCTGATCGACCAGTCGGTGCCGCTGGGATTCGTCGCTTCCGCGCTTGGCGGCGTTTTGGGCCTCGTCGACCACGACAATGTCCCAGTATGCATCCTCGATGTACGTTCGATACTCGGCCCCGCGCTTCAGGGTGTCGATCGAGATGATCGTCTTGTCGTAGTAGTAGAACGGGTTCTGGTTGGCCGGAATGCGCTGCCGGATGCGCTGGATGCCGCGGGAGTCGAGGCGCACGAGCGGAATCGTAAAGCGGCTCCACCACTCCTTTTGGAGTTGGGTCATCATGCTTTTGAGCGCCACGACGAGGATGCGTTTGCCTCGGCCTCGCTCGATCAGTTCGCTCATCAGGATGCCCGCCTCCATCGTCTTCCCCAAACCCGTCGCGTCGGCGATGAGGATGCGCTGCCGTGGCTGCTCCAGGGCCTGGAGCGCCGGCTTCCACTGGTAGGGTATTTGATCGATGGCTGCCCGGTGGCCGACGTGCAGCTTCTCGTCGGTCGGGGCTCGCTTCCTGAGCATACTTTCCATGTAGAGCTGCGCCTGGCGGAAGCTGGGAGAGGTGTCTTGCCGCAACTCCGTTTCGGCGGGATCGATCACTTCCAGGGTATCCTCCTCCAGCTCGCGGAGAAACCGCGCCTCCTGGTCTTCGACGAGTTCGGAAAGGCCGACGACGTCGAGGACTTGGCCCCCGTCGGAGGTGCGATCGGTGCGCTTGACGAGCCACTCGGCGTCACGGATCCGGACGCGAGCGCCGGGGGCAATTGTATCTGCTGCCATAGAAAGAAGGGGAAGGAGATACCGATAAGGAAAAAATGTACCGAGTGAAGTAATTACCAAGGAAGGGCTTCCACTGCCGTATTACAATGAATCCCTCTTTGAAGACTTCGACTGCATTCTTAGCACTTCTCGAATCACACCGGGCCTACCGCTGGGATGTTACGGTCGGGGTGGGAGCTTGAGCGGGACGCATCTATGATGAGACATCGGCCTTCAACAGCTGAACTGGCTATCCCCCCCCCCACGTCCGCCGTTAGATCTGAGCCCTTAAAACACAGATCTCACGTGTGGTAGAAACATGCTATGTAAATGTGCGCGCGAGAGGCGCGCAGAAGCTCATTTCGCACTTTCCGAAATACTGCTCCAAATACCACAAGATGAATTAACGATCAAATGCGATCTGATAGTTAATGACGTTAGCGGTCAATTCTCCTTGTTCTAATCCTTCTTCGCCGATAATGGGACCCCTCCTGTAAGGAGGGTCCCGACGTTGGATTATCAATGTGGAGACCTGTCTTTAGCCTACCCACCCCGAAGGACACCACCATTTTCAGGGCCGGAACTCTCGTACACGTGAGGTAAAACTGCTTGGCCTCTCGGCGGCGACCAGCACATTCGCAAGTCGAGACGGAGCTGCAGTTTTACTCTTACGAATCGATGGCTGACTTGGTATGAGACCCTCCTCTGAGACCGGCACCGGTGCCACCCGAAAAGAAGGCCTTTATGAGCCGCTGAAGTTGAGCGACCAAGTGTTGAACCATCTAGACGTTGCGCCGGCTGCGGTAGGCCAACCTGACGAGACTCATCATGTCTATGTGGTTCAACTTCAACGGGAAGTACTTTGCCGAAAGAAGTATGCCAAGGCGAATCCCGAGTATAGCGGATCGGGCCTTTGTCTTTACGTTGGCCTGACAGGCCTCTCTCCCTCCGATCGCCTTGAGAACCACAAGTCCGACTACAAGGCTTCAAAGTGGGTCCGCGACTACGGCACTCGGCTGCTGCCCCCGCTCTACCACTCGCTAAACCGAATGTCCTGGGATACTGCAAACCACGTCGAGGAACGTCTCGCAGATCTACTACGGGCGAAAGGACACGCCGTATGGCAGAAATAACCGAACTGCCTTTTTTTATAACCCTGCACCTGAACTGGGGCTCCCTCCTTGTTCAGTCGCGTCTACTCAGCATCTTCTTCCGCTGGAAACGGAGCAGATGCAGGAACAGAAATGGCAGCGCTCTGCCCAAGATTAAAGGCGCGATTCTGCTCGTCTGCGGTGATGCCGTTGCTGAAATGGTGGCCAGAACGAAGTACCGCAAGGGGGGCGAGATCTCTTCACGGTGGTTGCAGAAGAGATGTATCGAAGAGGCCTATGGCTCGGGAAGCACTTTTGGAAGGTCAGGTCGCACCACTCGGGAATTGGGCCTGAATGTTGTGGAATAAAAAGTGGCCTCCTCATGCACCAACGCTTTACAGCTCAACCGAGCTTTTCAAGAGCTCGTTTTCGCTGCCACCCCGATCTTCACTTCTACCGCCAAAGTTTTCTGATATGCCAAACAGCGATCAACCCCGACATAGCGAGAACCTCCAGCACCGAGGCTATCCAGACTCTCAACTCAAGGTTCTTCGCGCTTTCGAGCGTCGGTGGGAAAAGAAAGGCAAGGTCCCCTTCGACAGTGTTGTCATGGACGGAATGGGCCCGTTCAGCCGAGGAAAAATTTGGAGCTACCTCTGGGACCTGGGGGCGGAGGTTCAGGAAGTTGGAGACGCCCACGCCCCTGACCTGCTCGTTGTCGGCCAGGAAAAGGTAGAGATGGAAAATATCGAACGGCTGCTCAAGCGACGCCAGGGAAAGGAGCTTCGCATCTGTTCTCAGGAGATGCTCCTTGCCTGGGCCATGACGGGAGTCGACCCTAACAAAAGACCACAAACTGCAGATACCTTCATCGACGAACATCCGGTCTTACTGGAGATCGTCGACCTGCTGGACGGAAAGTGGCCGGGAACCGAAGCAATACCCTCCCACGGCAACGGAGAGGGTGACTTTTCACGCCCTGACACAAGTCCTCTTAAGCACCTCGGGTATAGTGTTGGTCAGAATGGAGAAACCAGTGCCGTCAGGCGGAAAGCGCTCCGAAAGGCATTTACCACGAAAAGAGATTCTCTTCCAGGGGAGTACTCTTCCGAATACATCGAAGAATGGGGACCGGCCGAGAGTGGGGCCCGCCTCAAACGGATTGCGGACCATATCGCAAGCACCTGTCGGAATTTTCGGAAGAGGCCCGGCAACTACGACCTCGCGGTCGAGCAGTGGGAAGCGGACCTCCGTTGGCTAAAGGAAAAGTACTACAATCCGCTCACATACGGATTCGCGTGGCCGGAGACAGCGTAGTTGGGGAAGCCATTTCTAGCCAGTTCAGCTCTCGCTTTCACTACCTCCAGATTGGCAGATCATGCCCGACCTTTCGACTCTTATTCTGATTGAGACCACTTCTTATCTGGGCACATGGCCCATATGGACCACGCTGGATCGGCATCTCCGACCGAGATGAAGGCATGTCCTACATGGTTACTCCCTATGATCCTGACATACGCTAACGAGGCTCATGGAATCGATCTTCGACCTCTGTGTGCGCATCTTGTTGGGGATGGCAGAGCTCACGGGCCTGACCTACGAGCAGGTGAACGTAGTTCTCTTCGTTATCCTTCTCCCAGTTGGTCTGATTGGTCTCATCGCCCGCACCGTCTGGCTGGAACGACGTCTCGCTGAGATCGGCGAGGCGCGGAGACTGACGCTCCCGGCTGTGGAAATTGTGTTCTGGACTGGAGTGCTGATCACGGTGCTCACGCTGCTGTGACCGATGTGCCACTAAGAACCGCAGCGTGCTTCGACATCCTGCTCGCCTCAAGAGGCAGGACATCCCATATGGCTTGGATCGACTCCCCAATGCTTCAGCCTTACAGCTTCCTGCTCTCCCCCGCAGGTCTGACGTATAATCTGCCGGCGGTTCTTTTTCTTGGGGTTCTTCTTTGGAGGCAGCCGATCTGGGGCCTCCTCCTTGCAGGACTCGCGTTCGCCCGAGTGTTTTTGGGCTGGGTGCCGTGGAGCATGCACATGATGATCGCCGTGTTCGGAGTCCTCGCTTGCAGGCAAAGGTGGATGCGCCTTCTGGCCGTTCTCCTACTTCTGTTTACGACCTACTTTTATCTGTTGCGGTTCGAGGACGTGTATGGGTGGCTTCTCGGAGCCGGCATGGGTGGTCTAGCGACGGCCCTGACCCTCTTCTGGGACCACTACATAAGCCCCCAGGAGAGGTCCAATGGCTGACCAGCATCGAGTAGGGGACATCCCTGACTGGTAGAGCTTGTCACGTTCCAATTTGAGGGAGGGGCAACAGACCACATGCTTCGATGGGCCGACCTACGGTCTATTTGATGAGATTGGAGCGAATCTAACCGTGGTCGGCGGGAAGCAGCGACGCCCGACTGGGAGAAATATTGAGGCGAGATGTAGTCCCGGAATCTTTCTCGTGCTCCTATGGCGGCACCTCCAAATCTGCGCTGAGGTGGCACCAGAAACTTTGGTTGTAGACGTAATTTTTGAGGCACTACCTACTGGCCCGATCTCAAGTCGCTTCGGACCATGCTTCAGCCCTCACCGACACGCCCCCCATCTGCCGGCGTTCATTTGGCCTCCTCCTCGTACTCCTCGGCAAGGCGCTTGACCTTCGTCATGAGCGGCCCGACTTCCACCTCAAG
>JAHENZ010000176.1 GCA_018609755.1 Salinivenus sp.
CCGCACCTCGACCTCGACGAAGAGGTGGCTGTGCAGCAAGCCACGCGCGCCCTCATTAAGACCGGAGTCGTCCAGCACGCGCACGACATTTCCGACGGCGGCCTGGCCGTGTGCCTCGCCGAGTCAGTCATTCACTCGGACGGCCTCGGACTTGAGGTCGACCTCCCGAGCACCGACGCCCGTCTTGACGCTGCCCTCTTCGGAGAAGCCCAGTCCCGCGTCGTGCTGTCGGTGCAGCCGGACGACGTAGACGCGCTCGAATCCACTCTTGCCGACCACGACATTGTGCAGGCCCACCGCCTCGGCACCGTCACGACGGACGATAGCGTGCATCTCTCCGTGGACGACACGCCGGTCCTTGACACCGACCGCGCAACGCTAGCGGAGCCGTATACGTCGGCCATTCCAGACGCGGTTGCATAGCTCGCCGTCCCGTTCTTGTAACAGAACATGGTTGCGTCACACCGGGGAAGACGAAGGCTCCTCGTTTGCACCCCTTCTTCGCTCTCATGTTACAGAGGATAGTCTGGGTTATCTGCTCAACTTCTACTACTGAGTGATGATGCTCCCTCAGAAAAATGTATTTAAAATCGCAAAATTTAACTTTTACTAGGCGTTTCTATACCAAACACTTTTTACAACTTAAAAATTATGTCAAAAAGACTTGCCAAATATCAAATTATTACTACTGGAATTTCCCGAAAACACATCTTTTTGATTTA
Source organism: Salinivenus sp. (assembly GCA_018609755.1). GTDB lineage: Bacteria > Bacteroidota > Rhodothermia > Rhodothermales > Salinibacteraceae > Salinibacter. The sequence goes on from JAHENZ010000176.1 coordinate 723, forward strand.
CTTAAATATATTATACTATTACTTAATTTTTTCGGCAGCGCCAGATAAGATATGTGCAATTATTCCTCTTGACGATCGGTAATTCGCCAACAGCATTTGACCTGTTTCAATTATGACTTTAAGACGATCACGCTCGATTGCCGCAGCCCTATGAGCTGTACCTGATAAGGACGCTCAAGTTCGGCTCGGACCTATGGGTCGAGACCAAACGGATGGCGAATTTCCATATTATCTTAAACCAGGCATATTGAAGAAGTAGACACTCCGGTATTCTAATCACAGGTAATTTTAACAAAAAATCAACAAACACAGGATTTAATTAAAAATATATGACACTGAGTTTCGATTTTTTCTAAACCCAACCTCCCTCCTGGTGGACATGAAAAATTGCTATTCTTTTACCACACTGTCTTCGTTACTCTTTTTAATACTAATTACGTTTTTGGGATGTGACGATTCCTCACCATCGGCCATACAAGAAGGCGATCATATTTCCGAGCCAGTTTCCCCGACCCCAGTTTCCCCCTCCCCGACAAGTAATGACTCAGATAATGACTCAGACTTAAGCTTCAAGGTCCGAGCATGGACATTCGTAGATGGTGATAGATGCGCTTGTTGTGGACAATCACCAATCGTGAAGCTAGAACAGGATACTGCCGAATTCTTCTCAGGCGATGAGGAAATAGTATATACAACTAGAAGCCTAGATTTCAGTGGTGGTATATCTCCTTGTGAGGTTGAACCTGTTGGAGGAGATGTTCTAGTTGAGGCATCAATGAACAATGGAAATAATTTCGAACGTCTTGGCGTGTTTGCTGCCGACAAAGAAGGCAAGGATGGGTATGTCTACCAAGCAAGCGGTGAAAACGCTATCGTCAAGGTCAGTGCATTTCCTAGATCTAGAAATGGGTGTGAACTTAGGTATTTCACTGATGACTCTAAGCGGATAGGCACCGATAGTCCCATAACCTACACGATTAACGAATCCAATAGTGGAGAAACACTTCGTGTATATTTCGAGTGCGCCAGTGCTGGCTCCAGATAGGGCATGTACAGTTTCACAAGAAACGGCCTCAAAGTGTAAAACGGTTCGAACGTACAGTAATCACGACGCCCGGCTGTAGCAGTGGCATCCTACCCTTCAATTATAGCAGCTGCACTACTTCCAACCGCCTCCTCACTGACAGGTGAGGGGGCGGTTTTGGTTTTTTGACCCTGAGTCGCCCCGACTCTACGCTCGTGCACGGGAATCTCGTCCGTTCGTAGACTTCCTGTTCTGCGAACGACTGCTTGCACTGACTGCTCACTGCCCCTTTACTTCTGTGAATCACTCTCGCCTCCTGAGTTTTCTCCTCGCCGCTCTGCTGTATGCGTTCGCTGCAGCCCCAGTATCCGCCCAGACGCCGGCGGCCTGTCGCTCGGCACACGATGCCCGCCAGGCCTCCGGCCTGTGCGAGGGCGAATCGTTCGATTTCTACGCGTTCGGCCCGTACCGCGACGACGTGCCCCAGCCCCGCGAGGTGCTGGGCTACCCGATCGGGAAAATCCACACCACCTACGGCCGGATGGAAGACTACATTGGGGCGCTCACCGACGCCTCCGACCGGGTTCGCCACATTGTCTACGGGGAGAGCGTCGAACAGCAGGACATGCACCTCCTGGCCATCGGCTCGGCCGAGACGATCGACCGGCTCGACTCCGTCCAGGACGGACTGCAACAACTGGCCACCCCGACAGAAACGTCCGAATCCGCAGCGAACGATCTCGCCGCCGACCTGCCGGTGGCCGTCTGGATCAACTCGGCCAACGACGGCAACGAGACGGCGGCGTTCGAGTCGGTCCTGCAGGTCGCGTACCAGCTCGCGGCAGGGCAGAGCGAGCGCGCCCAACGGATCCGCGAGAACGCGCTCGTCCTCATCAACGTGGCCCACAATCCCGAAAGCCACGAACGCTTCGTGTCGTGGTACAACGCGTTCGGGATGGGCGACGCGGCGCCGAAGTCCTACGAGCACGACGCGCCGTGGGGCGTCAACGCAAACAACAATCACTTCCAGATCGACCTCAACCGCGACGGCGTCGGCCTCACGCAGACGGAGAGCCGGGCGGTGAGTACGGCCATGCAGCAGTGGCGGCCGCAGGTGTTCGTCGACCTCCACGGGCAGACCACCCAGTACTTCTTCCCACCGAACGCGGCCCCAATCAACCCGCTCTACCCCGACCAACTCACAACCTGGATCGACACCGTGGGCCGGGCCAACGCAAACGCGTTCGACGAGTACGGCTGGAGCTATTACACGCGAGACGTGTTCGACCTGCACTACCCGGGCTACTGGGACTCCTATCCGAGCCTCCACGGCGCCACGGGCATGACCTACGAGACGGACGGCGGGGGCGGCAAGGGCCTGCGCTGGCGTCGCGGCGACGGCACCGTACTCACCTTTGAGGACGGCATCGCCCACCACTTCGTGGCGGTGATGTCCACAGTCGACGCGGCGGCCCGCAACCGGGAGGCCCGCCTGCAGGACTACTATCAGTTTTTCGCGGATGCGATGGAAGACGCCGAGGCCCAGACCCCGAGAGGCGTCGTCCTGCGGGCGGACGACGATCCGCGGCGGGCGGCCCGGCTCGCGACGACCCTCCTGCGACACGGCGTAGAGGTGGAACGCATTACGCAGTCCGGCACGGTGCAGGGCTACGATGCTCTGACCGACGCGACGGTACAGCGCACGGTGTCGTCGGGCTCGTACTTCGTTCCCTTCGCCCAGCCAAACGCAAAGCTCGCCCGCATGCTGCTGCTCCCCGACATCCCATTGCCGGAAGGCTTCCGTCAGCAGGAGCTGCGCCGCCTCGCGCGCAATCTCCGCGTAGCGCCCGGCGAGCGGGAATACCACGCGTTCTATGACGTGACGGCGTGGAATCTGGCGTTGGCCGGGGACGTGCCCGCGCTCTGGACGGACACCGGCGATCCGCTGCCGACCACAGGACTCTCGCTGTCCGATTCTGCAAAAGCAGCGCCGGGCGGCTGGACGCACGACGTGGCCGTGCCCACCGTCGAGGGCGGCACCGATGGCCGAGCGCAGAGCGCCTACGTGTGGGAACCAGGGTCGGTCGGCTCGACCCGCCTGCTCGCCCGCCTGATGGACGAGGACTTCAACGTGGCCGTCGTTGACAAACCGATGGTCGTCGGGGACCGGTCCTTCCCCCGTGGAAGCTACATCGCTCGCGTGGGCCGCAACCCGGCGTCGCTCCACACTCGCATTGACGACCTCGCGGAACCCGCCGACGTACCG
>JAHENZ010000177.1 GCA_018609755.1 Salinivenus sp.
CTCAATAAGAAAGAGCGTGATCAGTCCGATCAGCGCCGCCCCCAGGGCCAACGGCGAAAGCAGATTGCTCGGCACCTCCCCCGTCATGAGAATCTTACCGCCGTAGGTGTACAAAATGACGAGGTAGAGCCCAAGGAGCGGCACCGCCAGAAACGCCGCGCCCCAGTACACGACCCGTTCCTGAAGGTCCGACACGGAGGGAGACTGACGGGACCACTCGTCGACGAGATCCGGAAGCCCCGTCGCGACGAGCCCCACACCCCCAACGGCAAAAATCCAGGTGGCAATGTGAGCGTACACCGTCGCGCTGAAGCCGAGCTCGAAGAGGGAGTTGAACACCATCACGCCCAGAATCGTCCCGAGCGAGAGCGCGCCACTGTACAGCCCAGCAACAATGACACGAATCCCCATCCGCACGTTGAGGAGCCACGCCTCCGTCGACCGAGGAGCCCCGACGTTCGGAGGCAGGAACCAGGGCAGGGCCATAACCCCGAGAACGCCCCCACTAAGGAGGAGTTGCCAGCGCCACAACTCCGAGGCCACGTCCACGTCCAACACGAGAGCCCCGTAGGCCCCGCCGGCCCCGAGGACCACCACGGTGAGCCCCCAGCGCATCGGTTGCCCAATTCCTCCGAACTCGTAAAACGCACTGACACCCAAAACCCCGATGAGGGTGAGTACAGCGGCGAAGATCAACTCGGCCGCTCCCGGGCCGTACGCGTCCGGATGTTCAATGGCGAGAGAGCCGGAGATGGCGACAAGCACTCCCAGCGCCATTTCGACGGGCACGCGCCGGGCCAACCGAGTGGAGGTGCGTAGTTTGTCAAGAAGGGCAGACATGACGAATGACATCGGAAAGACGGGCCAGAGAGACGAGATTCAGAGAACAGGCGGTCCCTCCCACACCGTCGCCGCAAGGGCAAGGGTCCGATCCGAGTCGGCGTGGGCCAGGCGATGACGCACGCGCAGACTCTCTCCCTCCTCTCGCAATTCCGCGGTCGCCCGCACGGGATCGCCGAGGGTCGTTTCGGCCTCAAATTGAAGCGCGAGCCCCACGCAGCGGCGCTCGTCCAACACGTCGGGCGGCAGCGTCTCCAGCGCCCACTCCAGGTAGCAGACGTTGTTCACGTGCCGGTTGAGGTCGAGGTCGTGGTACCGCACGGAGAACGTCCGCTCCCGGTCCACCGCAGATGGGGGCGAAAGGTCGACCTCATCCTGTTCCAGCGGCGCGCGCCGATCGGGAACGTCGATGTCGTAGAGTCCCGAGGGCGGGCGCAGCGGTCGGCGCCGCTCCGTGTCAATGACGAGCCACGCACTGCTGCCCCGTGCCAGCTCGCGATCCGCGTCGTCCACAAAGATAAACTCTCGGGTGGCATAGAGGCGATCGAGCCCGGACGGCCAGGTCTCAATCGTGATCTCCTCCTCCCAGTTCGGCAACCGATCCACCTCCATCCGGAGACGAGCCAGCACCCACGCCTTGCCGTCCGCAAGCAACTCCTGCATCGAGACGCCTAGCTCGGCGGCGTGATGACCGGCCGCTTCCTGAAAGAACGTGGCGAGAGCGAGGACGGAGGCGGTGCCGGTGGGCGTGACGTCGGAGGCGCGGACGCGACGCGATTCAATCCAGGGTTCGGCCGTCATGAGCGGGGCGGCGTGGAGAAAAAGAACCGACGGAGACCCTCAACGAACCTCTGACGCCCCTGTTTTCACCTCCAGCGTCCTCATTCGACGCCCGCCGGACTCGAATGGCGCGTCAGCCGATTTCCGTCAACTACGTCCCACGCAGACGATCGCAGAGCGCCGCCAGGGCATCGGCCTGCGTTTCCATCAGTCGGTTGGCGTCTTCTTCGAGAGCGTCGAGATTTTCGGACGACGCATCATCCATTGCGTCGCTGCCCTCCTCCAGGGGGACCTGAAACCGCTCGAACCGATCCCCGAGAGCGTACTGGAGTTGATAGTCCGCCGCGTCCGAGACGCCATCAAAGACGATGTCGACAATATTGGCGGCCCCTTCCACCTTGCCCCAGTCCTGCGCGTCCTCATAGTCGAGCGGCTCGGTGGCACTCCCCGTCCCAATGGACACCACCCGAATCGTCTGATCGGGATGTCGGCGCTCGGCCTCCGCGTACGCCGACACGGCAGGATTATTCACGAAGACGCCGCCGTCCACGAGCACGCGCTGCTGGGCGCCCACCGCCACTTTTGCGGGCTCAAAGTAGGTGGGGGCGGCAGAGGTGGCCCGTCCGGCCCGGCGCATCGGCACGATCTCGTCGGGCGAGCGCCAGCTCTTGAAGAAGAACGGCTTGCGGGCCTGAATGTCATAGGTGCTCACCATGACGTCCGTCAGGCCGTCCCCAACGGGCTGGTCGCCGAAGTACTCGTCCAGAACAGTTTCCAGGCCGGAGTGGTCGTACTTCTCGTCGAAATAGTCGACCGCCGAGACGACCTCTCGCCAGCGGGGCTGGTCGAAGATGTCGGCTCCGCGCTCGCGGTAGAGGGCCGCCAGGTCTCCGGCGCTGTACCGGGGATCACTCGCCTCGCCATTGGCAGGAATCGTGAGGCCGAGGGCGAGGATGCCGCCGGTGGACGTGCCGGCAATCAAGTCGAACAGGTCCGCGGTGTGGTCGTCCGTTTCGTCTTCGATGTGCTGGAGGACGAGTGCCGGAATCAGGCCGCGAATGCCGCCGCCGTCGATCGAGAGGACGTTAATCATTGCAGAAATGTGCTGGGGGCGAAAGGATGCGAAGCGAGGAAGTGGACTCACAAGACACCATACGCCAATCGCTCCTAACGCCGAACACACAAAGACCTCATTAAGACAACTTCGTTTTCTCTCCGAGCATCTCCATTCGGAGAATGCTCTTGCTTGGAAGCGTGTTACAGGTCAATTTCTGTCGGAAATGACGACGCGCGTCGAGAGGTCTCCCGCTTCCCCTCCGCATCGTAAAAGGTGATCGTGCCCTCCTCGTCGCAGATCCAGACCTCGTCCGCCCCGGCCTCTAGATAGAGCGCCCGTTTCTCCTCCATCTCTGCGTCGGTATTGGTCGGGGAGCGGACCTCGACACAAATTTCCGGGGCCACCGGCACGTCGGACGCGTCCTTAATCTGCTCCCACCGAGCGGCGGTGCACCACACGGCATCGGCCACCTTGGTCCCTTTCGTGGTCTGGATCGCCATCTCTACGGACGATTCGCCGTCCGGAAGCGTCTCTTCCAAGCGTTGAGCGATCCGAAACGCAAACTTGCCGTGCCACGCGTACGTCGGGCTCATAACGACTTGACCGCGCTCATTCGTTTCAATCTTGTAGGGAAGGTCCTGCAGATTGGGATCCTCGCAGACCTCTTTCCACAACAATCCCGGCCGATCCTCCGTCTGTGTGCTCATGGCTGATTGGGACGTGATGCTTGAGGACGTGAGAAGTGAATGCCTTTCCGGTACCGTCGGTTCATTGGAGCGGGAAAATGACGGGTCAGAGATGTCCTCGCTCTACGCCCAAGTTCCCTTGTCCCCGCACCCTCATTCTCCCACACGCCCATTCGCCCGTGCTCATTTCCCGATGCAGAACCGGGAGAAGATCTGATCGAGCACGTCCTCGTTCGTGATTTCGCCGGTGATGGCGCCCAGCTCCTGGAGCGCAGCGCGGAGGTCGAGTGTCAGCATGTCGCCGGACACGCCCATGTCGAGGGCCTCGCGGGCCTGGCGCACCGCCTCGAGCGCATCCTGGAGGTGCTGGCGGTGCCGCTGATTCATGACGACGGGCGAGGCCTCAGCGCGGCTCAGGTGCTCGGCCACCGTGTCGGTAAGACGGTCGAGGAGCGGCTGTAGCTCGTCGGCGTCGTCGCGGGCGTCGAGGGCGTCCTGGAGGTGCTGGCGGTGCCGCTGGTTCATGACAACGGGCGAGGCCTCGGCCCGACTCAGGTGCTCGGCCACGGTGTCGGTGAGGCGGTCGAGGAGCGGCTGGAGCTCGTCGGCGTCGTCGCGGGCGTCAAGGGCGGAGAGCTTCAGCGCGGAAAGGCCGTCGAGATCGGCCACGGGAAGGTCGGGCGCCGCGTCGGCCTTGTTGCCAATAAGGAAGGGCTGGACCTCCGATCCATCGTCGGCCAGATCCTGCAGGAACTCGATTTCTTCGGAGTCGAGGCCGACCGTCAGGTCGTAAAGGTAGAGGAGCACGTCGGCCTCCTGGATGGACTCGGTGGCCCGGCGCACGCCCTCGGCCTCGATTTCGTCGGCGGTCTCGCGGAGGCCCGCAGTGTCGACGAAACGGAAGAGCACCCCCTCGATTTCGGCCTCCGCCTCGATTTCGTCCCGCGTCGTACCGGGCGTCTCGCTCACGATGGCCCGGTCGTGCCCCACCAGCGCGTTCAGCAGGGTCGACTTGCCGGCGTTAGGCCGCCCGCCGATGACCACCCGCACACCGTCCTTCAGCTTCTCGCCCGTGGGATAGGTATCGAGCAGATCCTCTAGAATCTCCTCCGTTTCGTCCAGGAGTTCCTCCAGCCGCTCCCGGTCGGCAAACTCCACGTCCTCGTCCGAGAAGTCGATCTCCAACTCCACGAGCGAGCAGAGATTCAGCAGCTCCTCGCGCAGGTCCTCTAGCAGATCGGAGTAGCGGCCCTTGAGGTGGGTGAGGGACGCCTGGTGCGCCTTCGTGGAGCTGGCGTGGATGAGGTCGGCCACGGCCTCGGCCTGCGTCAGGTCCATCTTGCCGTTCAGGAAGGCGCGCTCGGTAAACTCGCCGGGCTCGGCCATGCGGGCGCCGTGGTCAAGCAGGCTCTCCAGCACCATCTGCGGCGCCAGATCCCCGCCGTGGCAGGACACCTCGACGACATGTTCGCCGGTGGCGGAATTCGGGGCGCGGAAGACGGTGGCCACCACCTGATCGACGTCGTTTCCGTCCTCGTCTACCACAAACCCAACGTGGGCCGTGTGACTCTCGACGTCCGTCAACTCCTCCCCGCGAAAACAGTCGTTGACGACGGAGATGGCCTCGGGGCCGGAGGTGCGCACGATGGCGAGCGCGGCTCGACCCCGCGCCGTCGCAATCGCCGCTATGGTGTCGCTCTGTGCGTGCGCCATGCGTCAAGATCCAAATCGATGCAGAAGACGACGGCCCGGATCAAAGAAACGAAGACCACCTCCGTTCCAGCCCCCTCCACTCCCACACGCCCACACTCACATACAAACTCCCCACAGCCATCGGTAGGAGCAAGGCGCTTCTTCCGTTGAGAACCAAGCAAACCAGAATGGCCAGCCCCTTATCGCTGCTGCTCCTTTTGCGCCTCCCGCGCCCGCTCCATGAGTTTTCCAAAGAACCCCTTCTCAGCCTCCTCATCCGAGCTGAGCCCATTGGTGAGGCTGCCGTCGTCGTCCTTCTCCTTCTCCAGCTGCATGTTGATCCACTTCTGCTGCGCCGCCGTCATGATGTTGTAGAAGAGGTAGTACAGACTCAGCGCCGACGCGAACCGGTTGAAGATGAAGAAGATGACCGCCGGCATCGCGTACATGAACATTTTCATCTGGCCGCCGCCTGCCCCTCCCCCAGTGGACTGCACGCGCATCGTGACGATCATGGCGAGGCCCATCAGCAGCGTGAAGCCCGCCACGTAGTCGCCGTAAAACGGAATCTCGAAGGGCAGCTGCAGAATCTTGTCCGGCGCCGACAGGTCGTGGGCCCACAGGAAGCTCTGCTGCCGGAGCTGGATGGACTTTGGAATAAACTGGTAGAGTGAAATCAGAATCGGGTACTGCAGAAACATCGGAAGACAACCGCCGAGCGGATTGACCCCCGTCTCGCGGTAGAGCTTCATCATCTCCTCCTGCTGCTTCTGCGGATCGTCGTCGTACTTGTCCCGCAGCTCCTCCATCTTCGGCTGCAATTCCCGCATCTGCGCCATGCTGCGGTACGACGACTTCGTGAGCGGGTACACCACCGTCTTAATGAGGATCGCCATCAGGATGACGACGATGCCGTACGGGAGCCCCTGTCCCAATCCCCCCGGAAGGCCCCACGATGAAATCGTGGCTTCCGGAAGCCCCCCGCCGAGGTAGGTGAGCATCGGAATGTAGATCCACTTCGCGAGCGGTTTGGTCATCCACTCGAACCAGTCCCATCCGTAGTCGACCATCGCGTAGAGATTCCGCTCATAGTCGGCCAGGTTGTGGTAATCGATCGGGCCGGCGTAGAGGTGAAACTGATCGACGTGCGTCTCACTCTGCGGCCGCGGCATCCGGAGGCTTCCCGTAAGTTCCTTGAAGGCTGCGGCACTGGTCGAGCGTCCCACCTTATTGCCAATGAGGGTGGTCTCGGTCACTCCATCCGGGTTGTCCGGCATGAGGGCAGCGGTGAAGTACTTGTTCTTCACGGCCATCCACGAGACGGATCCGCTGAGCCTCGTCTCGCCGTGGTCGCCATCCGAGAGCGTCACGCTTTGGAGCGTCTCGCCGCTGTAGGCGTAGAGGCCGGTGTACTGGAGCTCGTCCTCCTCGCCGCCCTCCGAGTACGGCATGCCGCCGTGCCACGTGAGCTCGTAGCCCTCGTCCGTCGCGAAGCTCGCCGGGTTCGACTGCTGGATGGCGAGACCGAGATCGTAGTCGTCCGGGTGGAACGTGTACGTTTGTCGGAGCGCGCCATTTCCCAGCTGCGCCTCGAAGGTGAGAGAAACGGGCTCGCTTCCTACCCGAACGGTGTCCGCATCGGTGTCGGGAGAGAAGTAGAGCGACCGCGTGTCGACCTTCTTCCCTGTCGGCGTTCGAAACGAGAGGGAGAGCGTCCCGCCCGCCGTGGTGTCCACAATCTGGACAGGGTCCTCCTGGTTGAATTGCTTGTACTCCTTGAGGGTGAAGCGGTGGAGCGTGCCGCCCTTCGTGGAGAGAACCGCCGTGTAGAGGTCCGTTTCGACGACGATCTCCTGGGCGGTGCCCTGAAGGGCCGCGGCCGTAATCGAATCCGACGCGGGTGCCTCCGGCTGGGTCGCCTCGCCCTCGGCCTCCGGCGACGTATCCGCCGTCGTCGTTTGTCCGGTGTCGGACGGACTCTCCTGCGTGTCCGGCGTCGTCGCCGTCTGCTGCGTCGTGTCCGCCGGTCCCGACGCCTGCTGCGGCTGGGGCTGCGGGCTGAAGAAGATCATGTACCCGAACAAGATCACCGCCACCAGGATGGTCGCGATGACGACGTTGCGCTGGTCTTCCGGCGCGGGTTGATTTTGAAGTGGAGAAGCCACGGGGGCGTAAGGATTGGTGAATGCAGACGAACACCCGCTGCGAACGACGACCGGTACTACACGTGGCCGTCCGATAGAGGCAGGCTCAACGGAGGAATACGCGCGCCCCCGGGGAACGTGCCCCCGCGCATTTTAAAAAGAGGTGGGAATTGGACGGAGACTCCAACGGGTGGCGTCTTGGTAGCGAGAAGGCAACTCCGTCCAGACGGGACGACTGTGAACCTGAGGAGCCGAAGGGAGAGAGGTGAAAGGCGCTGGACCGCCTGCTCACACCAAGAGGAAGGTCCAATTCTTCCGACAAGAAATCGACCTCTAAATAATGAGGACCTCTACTTTACGAGTCGCCAGATTTCTGCTCTGAACTTGAGTCGAAGCGGGCGGCCACCTGCTCGATCGCCTGCGGCAGGTCTTCCTGGATGCAGTCGTCGGCCTGTTCGGGGGCCCCGCGGAACAGCATCATGACGATGAGCGCATCAGGCCGAGACACGAAAAGGTCCATCAGGGCGTGCTGATGGACCCGATAGACTTCTCGTAGAAGGCGCCGGACCCGATTGCGTTCGACGCCGCTCTCAACCCGGCGCCCCGGCGCAAACCCGACCTGGAGGGGCACGTCGTGGCCGATGGCCTCCCGGTCCACGACGCGGTAGAGGAGGCGAACGCACCCGACGGCCACCGTCTCCACGTCATCGCGGCTACGGTCGAAGAGCGAGCGGATGAGCCGCCGCCGCTTCAGTCGGTGCGACTTCGGAAAGGTGTACCGCCGCTCCGAATCGTCTTGATCAGGTCGGGTAGACACGGGCGTTCAGGGGGACGGACACTCGCGAAGATGACCATTTGGCCGATTCCATCGAAATGCCAAACGTCATCCTGCTCCCTGGCGCCCGTGCCCCCGTTCTCTCATGCTTATACAGGTTTGCCGGAATCCTCGTCACTCACGGAAAGCTTCTCACGCCCCTTCTTGCGGCGCCGCTTGATGACCTCTCGGCCTTCCTTCGTCTTCATGCGCTCGAGGAAGCCGTGCTTTTTCTTGCGCTTCTTGTCGCTGGGCTGGTAGGTGCGCTTCGGCATAGCAGCGGTGTGTGTTGGTGTCGTTCAAAATACGCAAAGAGATCTAACGACCGGTGCGGGCCGTTGTTTTGTGTGTGGCGCTCCCTCTGCAAAGACAACGTCAATTTGGACTGGGCAGAGTGGATGCCAGGACGCTTCGGGGGCCTGGATGCAGCAGTGCCTTGATTGGGGTCAGCGGTTCTCTGTTTCGAGGGGCGAAAGGAGAAAAGCGAGAGGCGAGGGTGCACTGGCCGTCCCAATGGGAGGGGGGCAATCGGGCGCTCATCGAAGGAAAATACACTGAAAGAGGGGCTCACACTCAAACTCCGAGACTTCACCGCCTATCGCCCCTCTCCCTTCTCCTCTCTCCACACCAGCCGGCGGAGGGAGCAGCATTGCCCGGAACCGGCGGCGGCGTTCTGCATAGAGCAACGGTGCAAAACGAGAAGCGGGAGTAGCTCAGTCGGCAGAGCATCAGCTTCCCATGCTGAAGGTCGCGGGTTCGATCCCCGTCTCCCGCTCTTTTCCAATGTCGATTTGCGAATGGCGAGTGTCGAATGAGGACATCGGTCGTTCTTGCTCATTCGTAATTCGAAACTCGCACTTCGCTATTGCCTGGGCGGTTAGCTCAGCGGTTTAGAGCACCTGCCTTACAAGCAGGAAGTCGCTGGTTCAAATCCAGCACCGCCCACATCCTTTCTCTTCGGGAGATTCGTCATCTCCGTCCCCGGACGCCGCTGCCCCCTGTTCATCGCCCTCCACCTCTCCCAAACGGGACCCCCAATCACCAGGCAAACGCCACGAACACGCGGATCGACTGGGATCCTCCGTTC
>JAHENZ010000178.1 GCA_018609755.1 Salinivenus sp.
ACACCGCTGGCCGGGCACTTCTCGTCGCCGTAGCGGTGGGGAAGCATGAAGCGCTCCGGATCCAGTGCGGTGGGATCGGAGTCCACGGCGATCGCGGCGTCCAAGACGACTTGCATGACGTCATAGAGGTCCCGCAGGGCGTCCTCCGACAGCTCCGGCACCGTCGTGGCCGGGTGAATGCCCTCCTGGTACAGCGCCTCGTCGGCGTTACCGATCCGTGAAGAGGCCATAATGACGTTTCGGGCTACATCAGGGCACGGTCCTCCGCCGTTCCGAAACACCTTGTGATAGTATTACGACGGATCGGTACTGTTGCCGAGCCCGGCAATCACCGTCTGGTCCAGCAGGCGGCCCTTGATGCTGCCGCGGCGGCCGTCGAGCTGCTGGAGGAACGTCTCCACGTCCGCCCGGCGCGCGTCCGGGCCCAGTCCCTTTTCGTCGACGAAGGCCTCCGGCGTGTCGATGAGCCGCACGCGGGCAAACTTGCGGGGACAGACGAACGCAAGGTGTCCGCCATCCGCAAAGTGCAACTGCACGTAGGCGTACTCGGGCGGCTCCCCCTCCTCCACGACCTCCACTTTTCCCGTCATGCCAAAGTGGAAGGCCAGCCACCCGGTCTCGTCTCCGTACTTCGCGAAGACGTGCTTGCCGTGACGGTGTGTCTCCGTCAACCTCCGCCCGCGCAGCGCCTCATCGAAGCGCGGCGGCTCGATCCCGTCGGCGAGAATGAGCGGATCGACGACCTTGGTGCTCGTGATCTCACGGTCGAGGGCCGCGTCGGCAATGCGGCGCCGGTAGACGACATTGTCGGGCAGTTCGGGCATTCGCAGGTATGAATGGGTGGAGGTCTGAACGTATGGAGGTTCGGAAGTGCACTTCCCGCAGGACTGTACAGCTAAGCGCCTCCAGACTTCCAGACCTCCGTGCCCAGATCCGATGAGGTTCAGGAGTCGCTCTCGATCGCCGGCTGACCCTCGATTGCGTGGAGGTATACTTCATGCCCTTCCAACTCGGAAATCATCTGATCGCTCAGATTCCATTCGGTCCACAGGATGCCCGGGGACCGGCACCTCACGGAAGATCCCGTGTAGCATCCATTCCTCGCCGATCTCCGGCTGTCCGTCTCCCTCGTCCATTTCAAGGATCGACTCTGGATTGTCACGCTAAACACGAGAACGAATTATTGTCTCAAACAAAAAACGCCCCCTCGTTCACGCGAAAGGGCGTGAGGGGAGCGTGACCTGCGTGTCGAATTCTTTTCCCTTAGCGATTCTCCGACGGAAGGCGTCGACTTGACGCCCCTTCAAGCGACGGTCGGTCGTCTCGGGATGCGTCCGATGCGCCAGGGGACGACAGGCCCCGGTTGCGGGCCAGGATGCGCCGGCGACGCCAAGCGCGACGGGGAACCGGGAGTGTGGGGAAAAAGGTACTCATGTATCACCATCAGGTGGTTCGGGAAAGTAGTGAAGACCGGAAGTCGTCCGATCACGCTCCCATTACCCTCAAGCTGTCCACGGGGTTGTGGAGCCTTCGTGGAGGAAGCGATTCCGTCACACAAAGGTATCACGGACGGAGAAGAAAACCGCTTCCACTTCTCGGCCTCTCCACGAACCTGCAATTCGAACGACGCGCATACGTCCGAGTGAGGCGACTCTCGTCGCACGGCCATCGGAGGAGCCCCCTACGCCCGCACGCCCCTCTGCCGAGTGACGGCCCTGTTTTGATTTTCTGTTGCATCGGGAACCATCCACACGAGTTGGATCTTGTGTGTTCGCTTCCCTTTTCGGAATTGTGACTCTCCCACCCTTCCGTGGGCGAGCCCGACGATTTCACCTTCACCGACCCCAACGAGACACACCATGCCCACACACCAATCGGCCGAGAAGCGCGTTCGCCAGAACGAGAAGCGCCGCAAGCAAAACCAGTCCCGAAAGAGCCGCACCCGCACGAAGATCAAGAATCTGAAGTCAACGGAAGACCCGGACGCCGCACGGGAGCTTCTCAACGACGTGAAGGGAGACCTCGATCGCCTCGCGGCGAAGGGCATCATTCACAAGAACCGCGCCGCTCGCAAGAAGAGTCAGCTGGAAACGTACGTCGACAATCTCGAGGCGTAGCGTTCGCTCCCCCGGCACTGCTCCGGGCAAGGGCCCATCCCGAAGCGTTCCGCCTCTGAAAAGGTCTGAATCCTCTTCGTAGCGCAGTCTAAAACTACTTCCTCATTGACAAGCTCGGCTTGTCTGCTTCGGGGCGCCGTTGGCTGTGACTTTGCGAGTTTAACCGCAGGAGTGACACCCCGTAGCACTGGATTTTTTGTCTCCTGCAAAGGTCAATATCCCCTGTGTAGCGTCGTTGGATTCCAACGACGCTACACAGGAGGCCTTCCTCTCCCATCTCCCAACGGGCCCCGAACGAAGCGGTCGTGATCGCCAGTGAGGAAGCCGTTTCAGGATGCACTCCGAGTGAGGCCAACGACGCCCAAACACGTCCAGCACACTTGGGTCTGCTTTCGTCGGACGGTCCGCCCCGCAGGGAGAAAGCCGTCCGCTGTGCCTCCTCTATAGCCGCACCGACGCCCCCACCAGCAGCGTACGGTTCGGCATCGGGGCATCAAAGATCTCGCTGTACTGCCGGTCGAAGGCGTTGCGCAGCTCTACGGAGAGCGTCGTGCGCGCACCGCCGAGCTGCGTCTGGTAGGCCAGCCGCGAGTGCACCACGCCGTACTGGTCGGTCGCTAGTCCCGTATCGGTGAGACGGTCCTTCCAAGTCCCCTGCACGCTCATCGTCACTGCCCCTACGTCCAAGGCAGCGCTGCCCTGTACGTGATGCCGGGCACTGTTGAGGCCGTACTTGTACGCGGTCGTCGGGCGCTGGGCGTCGAGGGTGGCGTCGAGAAACGTGTACGCCGCATCGAGCCGAAGGCCCGCGGCACCGACGCGCCGGTCGTACGACAGCTCGGTCTCGACCCCGGAGGTCGTGGTGCGGTCGAGGTTTCGAGCCACGAAGACGCCGTCCTGCCGCAGGTAGTCGATCGCGTTCTCGGTGGCGCGGCGAAAACCGGTGACGGAAAGCGACAGGCCGGCGGGCAGTCGAACGTCGCTCCCCACCTCGCCCGACCAGGCCGTCTCAGCGTCGAGATTCTCATTGCCCTGATTCGTGGGCGAGTCGATGAACCGCTCCACGTAGTTCGGCGCGCGCACCACCCGGCCGCCGCCGGCCCGAAGCGTCGCAATGCCCACGTCGTAGGCCAGGTAGAGTTGCGGCGTCGGCTCCACGCCGTAGACCGGATCATAGTCGACCCGTGTGCTCTGGTTCACGGTGAGGCGCGAGGTGGCCTGCCAGCGCAGACTCGCAAATGCGCCCATCGACGCGTCGCTGTGGACGCCGTCGCGGTTGCTATCGACGCCTCGGACGCCACCGGATGCCCCACCCGTCACGTGCACGTCGCCCCACGCGTGGGAGACCTGTCCCTGCACGTTCAGCATGCGGCTCACGTGGCGGTTGGCACCGACTGCCGCATTGTAGGTGTACCGGTCGCGGTGCTGCTTCCCGGAGAGGTGCACCTGCCACGGGGTGTTGGTGTCTCCTGCGCTCGACAGGCGGCTCTGGGCCCAGAAGGTGGAGGTGGCCTCCCGGGCGCGGTCGGAGGGAAAATCGGTGTAGAAGTGGTACGCCCCAAACTCGCGGTCGTCGACGCCGGCGCGAGTGTAGAGTGTGGCGCCGCCAAAATCCTGCGTGAAGGCCGCGGTGCCGGCACGCCGCTGGAAGTCGGTGCGGACCGGATCGCCGTCGTCGTAGGTCACGGGCTGGCCGTCGGCTCGTATCGTCTGCCCGTCGCTCCCCTGCACCGAGGCCGCTGCGCTCACCGTCGTGTTCGCTCCCACGTTGCGGGCCGCGCCACTCACGTCGTAGAAGTTGTTCTGCCCGTACCGGCCATCGACGCGGGCCGAGGTGCCATCCACCTGACCGCTGCGCAGGGCCGTCTTGGTGATGAGGTGTACGACGCCGCCGAGGGCGTCGGGGCCGTAGAG
>JAHENZ010000179.1 GCA_018609755.1 Salinivenus sp.
GAGTGGAACGACCTCGTCCACGAGGGAGACTGGAAGGAGGCGCTCGAACAGCTCCACGCCACGAACAACTTTCCCGAGTTTACGGGCTACACGTGCCCGGCGCCGTGCGAGGACGCCTGCGTGCTGTCCTACAACGACGATCCGGTGACGATTAAGAGCATCGAACGAGCCATCGTGGACAAGGGCTGGGAAGAGGGCTGGATTCAGCCGGAGCCGCCCACGAGCCGCACCGACCACCGGGTGGCCATCGTAGGGAGCGGACCCGCCGGCCTCGCCGCCGCCCAGCAGCTGAATCGGGCGGGGCACCGCGTCACTGTCTACGAGCGCGACGACGCCATCGGCGGGCTCATGACGTACGGCATTCCGGAGTTCAAATTTGCCCAGAAGCGCGTCGACCGGCGCGTGCATCAACTGCAAGAGGAGGGCATCGAGTTCGTGACGAACACGGCGATTGGCACGGACCTCGCCGCGGACCGGTTGCACGACGAGTACGACGCCACGTGTCTCGCCATCGGGGCACAGACGCACCGTGAGCTTCCGGTGCCCGGCACCGACCTGGACGGCGTGATGCCGGCGATGGACTATCTGCCGCAAGAGAACCGGCGTCAGAACGGCAAATCTGTGGAGAACGGCGTCACGGCCGAAGGCAAGAACGTGGTCGTGCTGGGCGGGGGCGACACCGGCGCCGACTGCGTGGCGACCGCGCACCGGCAGGGGGCCAAGCAGGTCGTGCAGATCGGCATCAACCAGAAGCCGCCCTCCGAGCGCCCGGCGGATAATCCCTGGCCCGAGACGGCGCAGATCTTCAAGAAGACGTACGCGCAGGAAGAGGGCGGGTCGCAGGAGTTTGCCGTGAACACCACCGAGCTGGCCGACACGGACGGCGACGGGCACGTCGACGAGTTGCGCGCTGAACGGGTGGAGTGGACGTACGAGAATGGATCGCGCGTCGACAAGACCGTACTCGATCCCGACTTCCGCGTGGCGGCCGACCTCGTGCTCGTGGCCATCGGCTTCACCGGCCCCGAGAGCAATCCGTTCGAGGAGCTGGGCGTACAGTACGCTGACGACGGGACGTTCGCGACGGACGATAATCTCATGACCGGCGTGGACGGCGTCTTTGCCGCGGGGGACGCACGGATGGGCGCCTCGCTCGTGGTGTGGGCCATCGGCGAGGGCCGTGATGCCGCCCGCCAGATCGACCGCTACCTCATGGGCACCTCGAAGCTCCCGGCGAGCCTGCAGACGCAGAATCCGCCGATCGCTTGGAAGTGACGACTCTTCTCAGTTCGAATGCCGGCACGTCTCAAACTACCCTCCCTCAGAACGAATGAGGATCTTACGGAGGAACGTTTAGGGTTCGATCGGAGGGGGCTTTGAAGGCCGGAATCTGATTCTTGCAGCAGTGTGAGGGCACTTCCACTGAGAACAATCAGATCCAGATCGTTCATGTCGTACGTGCGGGTACTACTCTGTCTCGTTTGTGTGCTACTAATTGCGGGGCCGAAGGAGGGAGCGGCGCAGTCTTTGGACGTGAGCGAGTTTGCGGAAGACGAACTGCCCACTGGGATTCAGTTTGACGGGCAGTTTCTGCAGGCGAAGCGATGGCAGGATGAGAACGGTGTGCACGTCTTTTTTGCTTACCAGCGGGAGGGCGACAATACAAAGTACGGCGTCAACAACGTCGAGCTGTTTGCGAAGCAGGTTACCATCGGGCCGGAAAAGCGGGTGGTGTGGGACGTGTACGACTACGTGCGGGACTGCGAGAATCTCGATCACTCTCTCCAGCTGGACACGAGCGCCACGTCTATAACGGATCTGGACTCGGACGACGTGGCCGAGACGACGCTCGTCTACGAGAAGTTTTGTGGCGGAGGGATTGCTGCCTCCGACCTGAAGGTGCTTATGATGGAGGGAGACGAGAAGTACGGCCTCCGGGGAAAGACCTTTGCCCCACTCGTCGAGGGCGTCGAGGTTGACCTGGACGCCTTCGAATTCAACCTGTCGAAGGCAACCTCCGGCGATTCGGAGCCGAGGACCTTTCCGAATCAGTCCGTCGAGAACGGTCGGTACGAAACTGCGGAGGATTTTGCGGATGCACCGTCCGTCTTTCTCGAGTTTGCCCGGAAGACGTGGAAAGAAACGGTCCGTCCGTGAGTGTGCCGTTGGGGCGTGAGGGCCGGAGCGGAGAACGGGTGCTTGAAGACGAAGATGGTTGAGGATCCGAGTGCAGCGGCCTGTTCACCAGGTCACGGTAAGATCGAAGGAGGGGTGGATCCCCAGATCGTAGATGTCGGTCGCCGTGAACCGGGTCTCCGGAGCTGGAAGGATCGGTTCTCGGCCCTCCTCTTGCGGCCGAGGCGGAGTGGACTCCAGAATGCTCACGGGCCGGCGATATCGTGGGTTGTCGTGATCGTAGAGATTGAGAACCGTGGCTCGTACGCTCACCGTTGCCCCTCCCACAGAACGACGATACTGTATCGCTGCGTCGAGCCGGTGGTAGAGGGCCAGCCGGGACGGCTCGTCTGGAAGGAGCTCGTGGAGTGTGTTGTAGCGGCCCGTGCTTGCGAGCCACGTGACGTGCGCCGTCCAGAGACTTCCTATCTGCAGGAGCAGCCGCGTGGTGCCCTGGTGGCGCCGGTCCCAGCGGGCGGGGCGTACCCTTGGAGAAGAGCCGTCGAGTGCCACCGTAGTACGGGAAAGAGAATAACTGGTCGTCCACCGCCATCCGGTTCCGTTGAGGCGATGGAGTAGCTCGATGCCTCGCGAGGAGAGCGTGCCGGTCACCCAAGGCACTCCTGCGCCCGGATCTGCAATTCCCGCACCCCCCGACGGTGGGGCTGGGAGGAGGGCTTCGTGGAGCCGGACCCGTTGCTGCTGCTTGTAATATCCCTCCCCCCGGATCCACCAGTCAGGGCGGAGCTGCCACGTGAGCCCGAGCGTCCCCTGGTCGGCCGTCGAAGGGGGACGCTCGGCGCCGCTCGGAATCCAGACGTTGACGCCCGGGTCCCGGGCCGCCGTAAGGCGATGCAAAAACTGGTGGTTTCGCGTGTAACTCAGCGTCACGGACACCGGGGGGGCCGGCCGCAGACGAGTCCAGAGTCGGGGGGACAACCGTCCATACCGCCCGGACGAGACGCCGTGGGCTCGTAGGCCGAGGCGTAGGTGAAGCCATTCGTCCATGCGCCCGGTATACTGTCCGAAAAGATCGGCCTGGACCGACCGGTGACGGTGCTGGTAGGACAGCTCGGTGCCAAACTGGTCCCGGTATTGGGTTCCGATCCACCGAGCCATGTATCCGGCGGTCCAGGTTCCCTTTCCCACCGGTCCCTCGATGGATTGCTGCAGATGTCCATCGATCAGTTCATTCCGCAAGGTGCGTCGCCCTGGGAGGGCAGGCAATGCCGGTCCACGTTCACGACGGAAGTGGGCATGGTACCGGCTCAGGGCGAGGGTCGTGTGCGTGAAGGTGTTGGTCCAGGGCGCCTCCCACTCTACACTGGTGGCCTCATTGCCCCACTGATAGGTCGTTTTCGTTGGAGACAGTACGCTTTCGTCATCCGGCGGGGGGAGCGACTGCATCGGAGAAACGTCGTCCAACGTCCTTTCTTGGACGCCTTCCGCTACCGCCTGTTGGATTCGGTCCCCTCCCGCGTACGCACTGACGGTCAGGCGATGGCCCCCGTCCGATTCGTAGGCCGCCGTTGCGTGGGTGTCGAAGAACCGGGCCGACGGTCGGGGGGCGTCTGATTCCTGTGCTCCGATTGGGAGGTCTCCGTCCGGAAGCGATTCGGTCCGAGGCGCGAGGCCTAGCCCCTGGACGAGCAGGTCGGTGGTGGGGGGCCATTGTACCGTATTGAGGTAGGACCGACGGGCCGACAGGAGCCAACTAGCCCGGCCGTCGAGCAGGGGGCCGTCGACAGTACCACTCACCGCCGTACTGCTCAGGCTGGCGGAGGCGCCCAGGGCAGACTGAGATCCTGGGCGAGACTGGAGGGCGAGGGTGCCACCCGGCGGGGCCCAATACCGCACCGGGGCCACGTCCGGAAAGACGCCCACTGTCTGGAGGGCCTCTGCATTGAACGCATCGAAGAGTCCGAAGAGGTGACTCTGGTTGTAGATTGGCATCCCGTTTACCTTCACGTGGAAGGCATCGCCCGGACTGCCTCGTACGTGGAGCCCGCCCGAGAGGGCGTCGGTGACGGACACCGAGGGGAGAAGTTGGAGCGTGCGGATCACGCTCGGCTCGCCGAGAGGGGTAAACAGGTCGGGCTGGGTGAAGCCGCGCCACGTGGTGTCGAGGGCCGAAGGGGTGGTGCGCACCGTGACGGACGGGCCGGAGGTCGCGCGTGGCTGGAGCCGGAACGCCACTTCCGCTGGTGGATGCTCGGGGTCAATCGTGACACGAGTCGGATGGTATCCCACGTGCGAAGCCGTGAGTACGAGACTATCGGCCGATGGGACGGAGGCGAGCTGAAGTCGGATGCGCCCGTCTTGATCCGCAACGTCCCCCTGACGCGTCCCCTCGGGGTCCTGCCACACGACTGTTGCCCGTGGCACTCGGGCCCCGGACGTTGCGTCCACTACGTACCCCGTCACTGTGAACTGCTGGGCTGGAGGCTCCTCCGGGGCCAGAAGGACTTGTTGCTGCGCGTGGTCCCGTTCCATCCGGAGGCCAGTACCGGACAAGGCATCACGGAGATGGGAAAGCACCGTGCTGGAGTCGGCCACCAGGGAAATTCTCACGCCCGCGACCAGCGCATCGCGGTATAGAAAGCGGTACGCCGTCCGCCGCTCGACGTCCTCAAGCACCGAACGGAGGGGGGCATTCTGATACGAGAATGTAGTAGGGGGATCCTGCGATTGGGCCACGTCCGGACAGGTCATGATCCACAGTAGGAGCACGACCGGGACGATTCTATTTGTCGACAAATCGGTACGTATTGGCATTAGTGCGTTGAAAGCGTCCGCCTAAGACTACGCCGAGGTCTTCTAGGCTCTGCGTCCGGTTCCCGAGCGGAATCTGCCCGGTCAGGGTCTGGTCCTGTAGGGGAGTGGGCACCTGGAGCGTAATTCCATAGTGATATTCTAGCTCCGCAAGGACACGACGAACCGGCCGTCGCTCGAACACGAGCACATGGTTCATCCAGGAGAGATATGCAGAGGGCGGTTCCGGTTGCGGCTCCGACAGGCCCCCATCCGGAGCCACGGCAATCCGCTGTCCCGCTTGCAGGCGGCGGGCCGGTCCGGCCTGCTCCGCGGCGGAGACGCGCACGGATCCCTCCGAGAGGTACACCTCTGTCGAGTCGCCCCAGTCCCGAACGACGAATCGAGTTCCCGCGACTCGGACCCGGGCCTCGGGGGTGATTACTTCTACGGGCTGGTCCGTCCGGCGGGAGACCGAAAAGTGGGCCTCCCCTGTGAGGCGGTACCGCGTCAGGGAGTCGGTGGGGAGGCGGGTGAGGGTGGAGTGTGGACGGAGACGCACGGTGTCCTGCGAAGGAGTTACGTAGGTCTGGATCGTATCCTCAGCCGTGGCTACTGGACCCGCCGGGCGGAGCGTCCACCAGGCCAAGACCATTCCCAGGAGCAGGACGGCCCCCGCCGTGGCCCACCGCACTGGCGACGCCACACCCTGCCCTACGCCCCGAAGCCACTCGCGGAGTCTCTGCGTCGGCTGCGGGGGGCGAGCCGACGACATCTCGTCCTCAATACCGGCCCACATGCGCGCCGATTGTGCTGCCGTGGGGGACACGTCTCGACGGTGGTCTCGTGCCGAGACGGTGGCCTGTAGCGCCTCGACGAGAGGATCATCCGGCCATGCGTCCTCATCGGATTCCCCCTGAGTCCGGAGGCGCCGGAGTCGGGCGGCCCGTTCCCGGTCGGGCGCCTCCGGAGACGATGCACCGTCTGGGTCGTCCATGGCGTCGTTGAAGTTGTGCCGAGGCCGCCCCTCGCCGAGGCACGAGTTATTGGCTGCTGTCGGGAGACAGCCAGCGTACGTGGGGCACGTCATCAGCAAACTGGCGGGGCGTGGCCGTGAACGTACCCTCAATGGACATGGGCTCGTCCAGGGGCCGAAACGTGAAGGGAGGCGGGCTGATGGGACCAGAGCTCGGCTCCCGCAGGGAATCGATGTGGGCCTTCAGGCTGTCTCGGTGAATGCTGATTTCGAGAGGCGCTTCGAGGTCGAATCGCCCTTCGACGACCTGCTCGCCGACATTCTCGATGGTGACCGAGCCCTGCAGGTTGTAGGTGAACAACGAATCCACCGTCCGCCGACCGTAACTGGCCGTGAAAAGACTGTCGGGCCCGAAGGGGACACCGGAGTGAGTCGACCGCGTCTGGGTGCTGTCGAAGGGGGACTGGAATTCGGAGTTTTCCAACGTGTAGGTGCCCTCCGTGAGACGCTCGTCGGCGATGTACGTGAACGAGAGGTCGTGTGACGTGCCATTTTCGTCGGTTCCGAAGAGTTGCACCGCCGTGATGGTCTTCTCCAACTCCGGCACCGTGAACGAAAGGAGAGCGCTATTCTGGAACGAGTTGGCATCTCCGAGGGCGGCCTTCCCGCTAAGGGAGGTGTTTACGGGCGGGCCCCACGTCGCCTCGAATTGAGGCTCCGGAGGGGCATTCGTTCCTCCACTGTCACACCCCGTCAACGCGAACACGAGAAGTCCCAGTGCGCTTGCAGAAAGTACGGAACGAATGACACGCTGATCGAGAACGGCAGGAGTCATCGTGATTCGTGGCGTTGTGCAGAGCAGTGACGAATGTCGTGGGAATGGATCTCGTCACTATTACACAGTGCTCACCGGGACACCCCCACACCAGAATGTTACGATAAAGAAACGGAATGCTACGGGTCTGTCTCCCGATAGTCCTCCAGGGTCTCCCGCAGGGCCTTGAAGGCCCGTTGCATCTGAGTTTCCACGGTGCTGGGTTGAATGTCCAGGGCGTCGGCAGCTTCCCGATACGTTAAGTCCTCCACGAAGCAGAGCTCAAAGACGGCCCGTCGCCGTTCCGGAAGAGCCTCGATGGCAGCTTCCAACGCTTCGCGGAGGTCGCGATGAACCGCGTTCTCTTCCGGGGTTGGGTTCTGGGCGGACGGTTCCACCGCTGAAAAATTCGAGTTCTGGGGGGCAGTCTTCCGCTTCTGATTTAGCATCCGAGTATATCCGATGCGGAAGAGATAGGCCCGAATCGACTGTTCGGGGTCGATTTGGTGCCGGTGCGTCCAGATGTAGAGAAACGCCTTTTGGACGAGGTCTTCGGCCCGGTCGGTGCGGACGCTGCGGCGTCGGAGATACCGGAAGAGAGCGGCGTGGTGTCGGTCGTAGAAGCGGCGGAACGCGTCTCGATCACCCTCTCGGATGCGGGCGGCGAGCTCCGAGTCGTCGGGGGACTCTTGGAGGGCAAGCCCGAGTAGAAGCAGGCCGAGCGCGGGAGTCGGAACGGGGAGTGAGGATGACCACATGGAACGACCGGGCACCGACTGTAGAAGAGGGCACAGTGCGGGGCACGCCAGCGGCCAACCCGGAAAGATCGGTCGGCCGGACGGCTGAGGGAGCGGCGTGCTGGCAAGTGAGCACGCGTTCAATGGAAAGCCGCAATCACGAAATGTATCAGCGACACGCCGGATCTGTTCTGCTGGAGTCCGTCTGCGACTCGAGGAATTGTGACTTGAACGCAGGGAACGTTAGCGCCAGATGCGCACGCCGAACACGAAGGCCCCACTGCTGGCATCCCCCCCGGCAAGGTCGGCCGTCTCGCCGAACGCCCAGCTGTGGTCGTAGCCGACGTACGGCGCAAATTTGCGGTGGAACTCGTAGCGGAGCCGGGCGCCCAGCCCGAGGTCGTTGACGCCGGTCCCCACGCCCCATTCGGGCACTTCCTGTAGGGCAATCTTCGTCTCCAACTCCGACTCCAGTTTCAGCCGCTGCGTAAAGAGGACGTGGTAAGACGCTGCAAACTGCGCGGATACGTCGCCGGCCTGGCTCACGTACAAAGTGGGCTCAATCTCGAACTGGTACGGGGCCAGCCCCTGGAGCCCGACTGCGAGAAAGCCGCGCGTATGTCCACCTGCCCCCCAGCGCCGATCTGCACGGACCCCCGCTACGAAGTCGAAGAAGGGACTGATGAGCCGACCATAGAGGGCCTCGACTTCGGCTTCTCCTTCGCGGTGGAGGGTCGATTGCTCCCCGTGGGCGCGGAGCCAGAGCCGGTTGACATCTCCGCCGATCCAACTGGTCGCCTCCAACTCGACCGGCTGCTCGGCGGGCTGGGGGACGTATTCGAGCTTGTGGAAGAGCAGGAAGGCACGGGGCGTGTCGTCCATGGTTTGGGCACGGACCGTTTCCGTCGGGCCAACAGCGAGGAACGGAACTGCAATGAGAAGTCCAATGATGTACCTGAGAATGCGCATCTTTACTTTTGTAAACCTTAGACGGTAGAGTGATCATCACGCGTCTTTTGTGATGATGCCCCTTTTGTCTTGATACAAAAGGGGCTGAAAAGATCAAGGCTTTGAAGAAATCGGCTGAGACCTCTCGTCCCTCCACTGAAATTCGGCAAACTCCCGCCCAAGGGCGGTCGGGCAAGCCGAATTTCGATCGTATCGGTCCTCGGGACTCCGTGACGCCGATTTCTTCAAGGCCGGTATGCGACCTCATCAAACGCGTGCAGTAATGTTCAGGAGCGGGGATTATGCCGGAAGGTCGTAGTAAAACTCCTCGTCGCTATCGGGCGCCGGTTCGACGTAGAACACCCGGGCCATTCCGGCATCCATGTGGTAGAGGATGTGGCAGTGGAAGAACCACGGGCCTTTCTCGTGGGCGTCGATGAGGAGCGACACCCGCTCGGCCGGCTTCACGGTGATCGTGTCGATGAGGGGGGCGCGCTCCCCGTGGCCGTTCTCCAGCTCCATGAACTGCCCGTGCAGGTGCATCGGGTGGTTCATCATGGTGTCGTTGACCATGGTGAGCCGCACGCGCTCGCCGTGCTCGATGCGGATCGGGTCGGCGTCGGAGAACTCCACGCCGTTGAGGCCCCACATGAACCGCTCCATGTTGCCGGTGAGGTGGAGCTCGATCTCGCGGTCGGGGGCGCGGAATTCGTCCTTCTCGTCGAGCGCCTTGAGCTGGTCGTAGGTGAGCACGCGACGGCCGTCGTCGCCGAGTCCAATGCCGGGTTCGTGCAGCCGCGAGCGCGTCATCATTGGCAGCCCGGCCTCGGCGGGGCCGTGATCGTCGTCCGGGTCGTGCATCACCGGCTCGGGGAGGGTGCCCGGTGGACGCAGGCCGTCGGAATCGTTTGAGCCCATGTTGTCCTCCATGCCGCCGGACATGGTTCCGTGATCCATGTCGCCGTGGCTCATCTCGTCATGGTCCATGTCCTCCATGTCCCCGTGATTCATGTTGCCCATGTCGCCGTCCCCCATGCTGCCCATGCCCATCGCGTCCATCGTGAGGGTCGGGCGCTCGCGCTGCTCGGGGATCGGGCCCTCCATGCCCTTGCGTGGGGCCAGCGTGCCGCGGGCGTAGCTGCTCCGGTCGATAGACTCGGCAAATACGGTATAGGCCCGATCCTGCGTCGGCTCCACGATCACGTCGTACCGCTCGGCCGTCCCGATGCGGAACTCGTCGGTGGGTACCGGCTCGATGTTCTGCCCGCTTACCTGCACGACCTCCATCTCCAGCCCCGGCACTCGCACGTCGAAGATCGAGGCGGCGCTGGCGTTGATGACCCGCAGGCGCACCCGCTCGCCGGGATTGAACAGCCCGGTCCAGTTGGTATCCGGTGCCTGGCCGTTCATCAAATAGGTATAGGTGGGGGCCCGTACGGCCGACAGGTCAGTGGCGCTCATCCGCATCCGGTCCCAGCCCAGACGGTTCTTGAGCGTGTCCCAGAAGCCGTTCTCCGACACGTCTGACCAAAACTCGCCGACGGTTTGCTGTTGGAAGTTGTAGTAGTGCTCTCCCTTCTTCAGATTGGCGAGGATGTCGTAGGGATCCTCGGAGGCCCAGTCCGACAGGACGATGACGTGCTCCCGGTCGTACTCCTGAGGCTCCTCCCCGGCCGGATCGATGACGAGCGGTCCGTAGTGTCCGAGTTGCTCCTGGAGACCGGAGTGGCTGTGGTACCAGTAGGTGCCGTACTGGCGGACCTCGAAGGGACCCGCTTCGAAGGTCTCACCGGATGCCACCCCCGGATAGTTCACCTTCGGCACCCCGTCGAACTGGTTGGGGAGCAGGAGCCCGTGCCAGTGGATAGAGGTGTCTTCGTCCAGCTTGTTGTGGTAGCGCAGCACGACCTCTTCCCCTTCCTGAAGGCGAATCAGGGGGCCTGGCACCGTGCCGTTCATCGTTGTCGCCGTCGCACGGGAGCCCGCCACCTCGAACGGCGTCTTTTCGATGGTGATGTCGTACTCGACGCGATTTCCGACGCGCCGAGTGGGCTCCAGCGCCGAAAGGCCGCCCTGGACCGCCGCTCGGGACCCAAGGGCCCATCCCGGCAGGAGCGTTTGTACGCCGGCCATTGCGGCCAAAGCGCCGGTGCTGCGCAGAAAGTCGCGCCGGGTGACGGAAGAGTGGAGAGAATCAGACGACGGAATGTTCGGGTCCGACGCGGCGGGGGGGGATACAGGTGTAGATTCGTCGGTAGCCATAGGGAAAGCGTAGGGACAGATTCAGTGGCAGGGACAAACGGGGGCGCAACAGGCCCGGCATGGGGGCAGTTCGCACTCCCACACAGTGACAACTGGAGGACGAACCGACGCGATCTTCGCTACCAGTACCTCCAGTAGCGTCGCGCTCGCTCGCCCTGTCCCTACTCACTCAAGCCACACCCCGACGTGGGCGTGGCGACGGACGGCACGACGGGTCGCGCGCCGAGACGACGAAATCGATGGGACGGAATGCGGCCTCATGGCCGGAGCCGAATGAATACCGCCGAGCGACAACCCTCCGAACGACGACTCCGGTGTCATCTTCCCCGTGCGCAGATCCTGATTGGCGTGGTGGCTTACACATACACCAGAGGGGGGCTCTTTCCCCTGGTCGCAGTGGGTTGTCGAACCGGAGGAGCCACAGTGCTTCGCCGGAGTGGGACTGGTCGGTGAGCAGGACGCCTGCAGGACCGGCACCCCCCAACTCAACCCAAACACGACGGCCACGAGGGCCGCGGTGAGGCGATGTGTCGCAGACGCGTTTGTCATGGAGCCACCAGGACGTGCTGAAGGATCAGTGTACGTATGGGGGGTAGGGGTACAAGTTCCTGTTTCCTTAGTGGTCTGCACCGACAGTTGATTCCTCACCGAAACCAGCCGCCGATTGCTCCGGCGCCGTCAGTTCTCTTCGGAGGCGGTAACCGCCAGTGTGCCCTTCATCCCCATGTCGTAGTGCGTCTCGTTGCCCGTGGTCTCAAAGCAGGCAATCGTGTACGATCCAGCTTTGGAGGGCGGAAGCGTAAACGTCATGGAGCCGCTTCCTCCGGGCGGAAGCTCGAACACGTTTTCGTGGCCGCCCTCCTCTTCTTCGTGTTCTTCTTCCTCTTCCTCATGCCCCTCGGTTTGCTTGTTTTTCTCGATCGAGACGCCGCTGAAGAGGTTCTGCTCAAATCCATCGGTGGTGCTCGCAACGGTGTCGCCAACGACGAAGTAGTGCTCCACACTGCCGGTGTTGGTAAACTGCAGCGTCACCTCTTTCCCGGCGGGCACGGTAATGCTGGACGGCTGATAGGCAAAGTC
This sequence comes from Salinivenus sp., assembly GCA_018609755.1. Classification (GTDB taxonomy): domain Bacteria; phylum Bacteroidota; class Rhodothermia; order Rhodothermales; family Salinibacteraceae; genus Salinibacter. The sequence goes on from JAHENZ010000179.1 coordinate 11,744, forward strand.
TTTCATCGTCACCTCGATGGTATCGGCGGAGGCCGATTCTGTCCTCTCGACATCACTCGCCTGGTTGCTTTCCCCGCTTCCACAGGCCGCCAGAACGAGCGTTATTCCAACCAACAGGACCGTTCGCGAGAATCCGAAAGGTGAACCGAAAGCGGATCGAGCCATCGTGAAGCGTTCGTTCAACTCATACAGGAAAAGTGGGTGCGTGGCACGCCCACCGCAGGAACGGACGATCTGTTCCGCGTTCGGTGGCGCTTACCGCTCCACGGTCAGCAGACGCGCGTTGATCGCGACGATGACGGTGCTGAGGCTCATCAGTGCCGCCCCCACCGCTGGGCCGAACAGGATGCCCCAGCCGTAGAGCACGCCCGCCGCCACGGGAATGGCGAAGATGTTGTAGCCGGCCGCCCACCACAGATTCTGCACCATCTTATTGTAGGTGGCCTGCGCGAGCTTCAGGATCGCAGTCACGTCTCGCGGGTCGTTGCGCACCAGCACGATGTCGGCCGTTTCGACCGCCACGTCCGTCCCCGCGCCAATCGCAATGCCGACATCCGCGGTGGCGAGGGCCGGCGCGTCGTTCACCCCGTCGCCCACCATCGCGGTGACGAGGCCTCGGCCCTGCACCTCTTTTACCTTGTCGGCCTTCTCGTCGGGAAGCACCTCGGCGAAATAGTCGTCGAGGCCGAGCTCGCCGGCCACCCACTCGGCTACCTGCCGGTTGTCGCCCGTGAGCATCATGACCTGAATGCCCATGTCCTTCAGCGTACGGATGGCCTCCCGGGACTCCTCCCGGATAATGTCGGCCAGGGCCACGGCGCCGACCAACTCGTCGTCGACAATAACGAACACGACGGTTTTGCCCTGCCCGGAGAGCTCCTCGTACCCCGAATCGGTCATCTCGAACCCATGCTCGCGAAGATATCCGGGACTTACGACCTTAACGTCTTGGCCGTTTACGCGCCCCTCGATTCCTTTCCCGGTAATCGAATTGAAGTTTTCAACCGAGGGGGGATCCTCAACCGCGTCGACAATTCCTTTGCCGATGGGATGCTCCGAGCGGGTTTCCACCGCCGCGGCCAGGCGCAGCACGTCCTCCTCGGCCATGCCGTTGAAGCTGAGCGTATCGGTGACCCCGAACCGCCCCTTCGTGAGTGTCCCCGTCTTGTCGAAGATGACCGCCTCCAGGTTGCGCGCCGCCTCGAACGCCGTGCGGTCGCGGATGAGGAGGCCGTTCTGCGCGGAGAGTGACGTCGACACGGCCACGACGAGCGGCACGGCCAGCCCCAGCGCATGCGGGCAGGTAATCACCATCACCGTCACCGTGCGCTCCAGGGCAAAGGCAACGTCCGCCCCCATCACGACCGACCAGACGAACATCGTGACGGCCCCACCGCCCAACGCAATCGCCGTGAGCCAGACGGCGGCCCGATTGGCCAGGTCCTGCGTCTTGGACTTCGTCTCCTGCGCCTCCTGCACCATGTCGATCACCTGGGAGAGATACCCTTCCTCCCCGGTTTTCTGCACCTCCACGGTGAGCGAACCCTCCCCGTTGATGGAGCCGCCGATGACCTCGTTGCCCTCCTCTTTGGGCACTGGCACTGACTCACCGGTGAGCATCGCCTCGTTGACCGACGAATGTCCTTCCACCACGTCGCCGTCGGCCGGAATCTTCTCTCCGGGCCGGATAAGCACCCGATCGCCGTGCTGAAGCGCGTCCAGAGGCACCTCCTCGGTGTCCCCGTCCGCCGTGAGCCGATGCGCGGTCTGCGGCATCAGCTTGGCCAGCTCCTCCAGCGCCTTCGACGCGCCCATCACCGAGCGCATCTCGATCCAGTGCCCCACCAACATCACGTCGATCAGCGTGGCCAGCTCCCAGAAGAAAATGCTGCCCGAAAGCCCGAAGACGACGGCGCTCGAATAGACGTAGGCCACCGTGATGGCCACGGCGATGAGCGTCATCATTCCCGGGGCCCAGTCGCTCAGCTCCTCGTAAATTCCCTTCAGGAAGGGCCAGCCGCCGTAGACGAAGACGACCGACGAGAAGCCCCAGAGGACCACGAGGTCGCCGGGAAACTGCAGCGTTTCCTCGATTCCCAGAATTCCTTGAATCAGCGGCGAGAGCAGGAGAATCGGGACCGTGAGGACGAGCGAGATCCAGAAGCGCCGCCGGAAGTCGGCGACCATGTGGGCATGGTGGTCGTGATGCCCGGCGTCGTCTCCGTGTCCTCCATGACCACTGTATTCATGCTTCTCCGTTTCAGCGTGACCCGAGTCTTCGTGCTGACCAGTGTGTTGAGAGGCGGGGGATGTCTCTGATGCCGGCTCGTCATTCATGGGACAAGAATTTGGAAGTGAGAGAATTTGAAGTAGTGGGGAGACCGTATCAACGAGAGAACGGAAAACGGCTCGACGCATGCGTCACTGGCCTGCCACGCCCCAACAGAACGAGCATCCACCCACCCAGCAGGAGGTCGACGACACCGCAGAACAGCGGCCACCAATCGGGCACCACCGGGTTCGACACGATCGTGGAATGCACGAGATCGTACACACCGTGCGCGGCAAGCCCCGCCGCCATGAGCAGCGCGGCGGCTCGCACATTTCCCCACCGGGTCGCCGCCACCGCAATGACGATAAACAGGCCGGCAATCGTACTCTCGATGACGATTGTCTGCGGGGTGCCCACCATTGCTGCAAACAAGACGTACCCGAGCGCAATGACAATGAGCACGCTGCCATAGAACTGCAGCGACTGCCCCTGACGGGTGGCGTATCCCAGCCCGATGACGGCTACGGTCGCAATCAATCCCGCAATGATTTCCATGAGGCGTGGGGTGAATCCAACTTACGCCGTGCCACCGGTCAGAGCAAAGGCAACGAGGCCTCCGAGCAGCACGGTAATGAAGAGATACACGACGAGGCGTTTGAGCGAGAGTCCGTCTCCCCCGTGATCGTGAC
>JAHENZ010000180.1 GCA_018609755.1 Salinivenus sp.
GAACCCGAATGACCCGGCGGAGGCGCCGTCCCGCCAGATTCTCTCCGGTCTGCTGGCGAACTTCTCCTATCAGATTGCCGGGAATGAGGCGGTCCGAGTACCATCCCTTTGGGTACAGCAGGTCTCTGAAAACGCCGATCCGCCGAACAATGATACGTATCAGTATCAGACGGCGGATCCCAATAATCTGTGGACCTTCTGGCTGTACTCCGGAGCGACGAAAGATGCGAGAGTCTTGCAGGAAGCGGCCCGAGAGGAGGAAAACTTCGCCACAGTCGGGATTGGGCAACTCATTGAGGCCTGGTGCTGGATGATTACGGCGGACCTGTTCGGAGACATTCCGGTGCAGGAGGCATTTCAGGACGACGAAATCACGAATCCGTCGTACGATAATCAGGAAGTGGCGTATGACACCTTGTTCGCGAAGCTTGAGCGCGCCCGCCAGAATCTAAATGAAGGGAATGACGTTCCCCTCGGCGGCGAGGATCTCGTCTATGGAGGGAATATCCAGAAGTGGCTCAGTCTTGCCTGGGCGTTGGAGGCGAAAGCGCACATCCACCTCACGGAGTCCGGCTACGGAGCGGGCCTTGATGGGTCGTCGAGTCGACAGGCACGGGCGCAGGCGGCCCTCTCGGCGGTTCAAAACGCGTTCCCCAACGGAAATGCCGATAACCCGGCGTTCACGTATCCGGGAGGAGAGGATGCTGAAAATCCGTGGTACCAGTTCACGATTCAGGGCGTGTGGGTCACCACGCACCAGCTGAGTTCGAACTACATTTCCCTCCTCAAGGGACAGGAAGACCCGCGCCTCGGAATTCAGGCCCGGCAGGTCGGCATGGTGGATGGTTCGAACAGTCCTCCGACTGCCGGAGCCGACACCGTCCGCGTTCCCTTCGATCCGTCTACTCACTTTGATCTTGCCGACGATACCTATCTCGGCCACGTGAACGGAGCAGGGGCCGCGGGGGATGAGAACGTCTCCTCGATTGGCACCTACTACAGTGCACCGGATGCCCCGCTGATCTGGATGAACTACGCTGAAGTCAAGTTCATCGAGGCGGAGGCGCGCGCCATCACCGGTACTGGAAGTGCTGCGCAGGCGTACGAGGATGGGATTCGGGCCTCGCTGGACCAGCTCAACGTCACTTCACTCGCTGGTGTCGATCAGGCGTTCGTGAACGACTTTGTGAGTGACCGGATGGCGGAGTACAATAATTCCTCGAACAAAATCCGCGAGATCATTGAGGAAAAATACATCGCCAACTTCATCGGGCTTGAGCCCTTCAACGATTGGCGCCGGACCGGGTATCCTGAGTTGACGCCGGTCGCGGATAGCGTTGCGGCGACGGAAGGAGGCGTAATTCCCCGCCGGTTCCCGTATCCTGAATCCGAGTACAACAACAACTCCAATGAGGTCCCCACTGCCCTTGGCCAGGGGGTAAATGCACTGGATGCTCCTGTGGGCTGGGATCCGCAGTCCCAGTAACTCCCACGTTGTGCTTCGACCCAAGTGGTGCGTCAAGTTTTCCATGTCGAGTAGAGCGCCGATCAATGAATGCTATTCAGGCCGTTGAAGCGGCATTCAAGTGGACGTATTCAATTCGGTACCCGACACCTTCGGCTTGACTGACCACTAGTGGAGTTGAGAATCTTATCGAAGGCCCCAGCGTCTCGTGCGCTGGGGCCTTTTGGTATTTTAACTGGGGGGCGCAGCCACAGAGAGTGTTTTGGTTCTCTTCCTGTGGGAGAAACAGTGCTCGACTGTAGAAGATGCGCAGCCTGGGGGTGGTAGATGCTCTATGCTGCGATCCCGAGTTCTGCCATTCTGGGGGACGAAAAGAGGGAATGGGCGAAGGGGATCAGGACGGGATGGGGTCCGAGCGGCCGCGGGAGGGAATGAACGAGTACAGAAGCACGCCGAGCATGCCGGTCTGTAATGCAGTGAGGCAGAGAAGGGCGGCTCCCCATCCGGAGGCGTCTGCGACAAGTCCCGTGACCACGCTGCCACTCGCCCCGAGCATCATGTAGACGCTGCGGATGAGCCCAAACCCCACGCTGCGCTCGTCGGGCGCGAGGTGGTCCATAAACTTCGGCAGGAGCGCTGCGCCCCAGCTCATGGCGATTCCTGCACACACGGTCGCGATCGTCACCGCCCAGATGGCCGAGGATGAGATGAGCAAAAGATAGCCGCCGATGCCGATCCCGAGCACGAGGGCCGCGGCCGGGTCTCGCCCCACGCGATCGGAGAAGGTGCCGAGGGCGGGCTGGACGAGGCCCTGGATGGCGAAGTAGCCCGAGAAGAAGACCCCGGCCATCGGTTCAGAATAACCGTGATACTCAATGAGAACGGTGGGAAGAAACGAGGCGGTCGCCTGCCACACGAAGGCCCCACAGGTTGACAGTCCCATCGTGACGGCGATGGGTGGGCGCGCCAGCAAACGAAACAGCGGCCGAAATCGGAGGCGGCTCCACACCGACTCGTCGGGGCGGGCCGGTTCGGTGGGGTGCACGACCGCGTGAAAGAGCACTGCGCTGGGGAGGGCTACAGCCATCCCCAGCGCCACGGCCCATCGCCAGCCCATCCAGGTGCCGACGGCCCCGGCCCCGAGCGGAATGAGCAAGCCGGCCAGGGGGGCGCCTGCAGTGTGGATGCCGATGGCCGATCCGGTATTCGGAAGGGTACGCGTCAGCAAGGAAGTGGCTACACTGTAGTGCAGGCCGGCGACGCCTCCCAGGGCCACGGCGCCGGCCAGGAATACGGCGTACGTAGGGGCAACGGCCACGAGGCTGCTGGCTACAGCCGTTCCCATCACGGCAACGAGAATGATTCTCCGTTCGCCGTATCGATCGGCCAGGAGTCCACTGGGAAACTGGGCGGTCGCGTACGCCAGCCACATGCCCGACAGCGCAAGCCCAATGGCCCCATTCGAGACACTGAACTCAGTTCCAATGGCAGGCACCACCGGACTGATGGCCAGCCGGGCGGCCATCGTAGCAAAAAACGCAAGCGTGCAGACGCCCAACACGGCCCCCTGGTAGGACCACAGCTTCACAGCGGCGAAAGCGAATTAGTACAGGTACCGCGAGGGCATTCGGTACGACTGTTCAGAGTTGGCGGTTCAGAATCGAATGACGTGAAATCGCTTTAGAGTTCGACCTTCGACCATTGTTCGCAGGACGGAGGGTAGGACGTAGGGGGCAATAGAGAATTTCGAGGCCGGGACGTGTGGAATTCACTAAGGAAAGAACGCGGTATTGGGTAGAAATGGAATAGACACATGAAGACATCATAGGACAGGGCCCTGAATGGAGGCAATGCGGACCGCTGAAGGGGACCGGCACGTGGTTTGTTGCTATTTGGGGCAACGTTTGGTCCCCCGTTACCATGCCCCGAATGACTCATGTCTTTCTCTCCATTGGTTCCGTTTCTGCTCGCTGCCTGCTGGGTGATCCCCGCGGTGATTATCGCCGTGGTCTATGGCACGCGGGTGGCAACGGAGGCACGGTCGAAGTCGAAATCAATGAACACGTCAGTGAAGGGACTCCGCGCAGATATCGCCCAGCTTGATTACGATGCTCGCGTTCAGGGGTGGCGAGAGGAAGGATGGGGCGGCCCCGAAGAGTACGTTCAGGCTCGAGTGCAAGAGTCGTCCCACGAGGTGATGCTCCTCGCGCCGTACGCTGAGGCGTCCGTCTCTGTTGCCTCCGAGAAAGCAGACGTCGAACAGCGACGATGCTCCCTCTGCATGAATTAGAAAGAAACGCTCGATCGTTTTCGGGAGAGTCGTAGTTCTAGTGACCTTGCACAACGACTCTGGCGGTTTTGAGCGTCGGTCCCCTGACGCCACAATCGTCCCCGTTTGCCGGCAGCGGTCGATCCTGAGCATATTCCGCGCAGGAGATACCGACGGAACCAGCGTCACGATCTCTGCGAGTTCTCGCGTTTCAGTTGTGCAAGCCCAGTAGTGGTGCGTCAAGTTTTCCATGTCGAGTCGAGCGTTGATTGGGGGCTTGTATTCAGGCCACTGAAGCAGCCTTCGGATCGACGTGTCCAATTCGGTACCTGACACCTCCAGCTTGACTGACCACTAGGGGAGAAAAGCGTGCTTCCCCCAACTCTTCCGCAGTGAGTGCGTAGAGGGACTGTGAATCCTGAGCTCAGTCCTATTCCCTCTGCGCTTGTGCCCTGTGTTTGATCCCGCCGTTCTTGCCCAGCCGGGGACCATTCTTCTCGACACGGCTCGGCCGACGCCCCCGAACCGGTGGAGCTGGTGTCTTGTGGAACCGCGCCGGATTCTGAAAGCGGACGAGCCAACGGACGTCCCAGCTCTACTCAAATCTGTCGAGTCTGTCACTGAGGCCGGACACGTGGCGGCGGGATACCTGTCCTATGAGGCCGGATACCCCTTCGTTGATCTCGACGCCCCCGAGACTGGTGCTGGTCCCGTTGCGTGGTTTGGCGTGTACGACCGGCCGCAGCGCGTGGCCCCGCCCGACCTGGATCGAGGGCTCTCGACGCTCGACGGAACGCCGTCCATTGACGATCTGCAGCTAAGCATTTCCCGATCCGCCTACACTGAGGCCATCGATCGGGTCCGGCACCACATCCGAGAGGGCGACGTCTACCAGATCAACTACACTGCCCCGGTTCACTTTCGGATGAACGGGGATCCCCGAAAGTTGTATCGGCGGTTGCGGCGGCAGCAGCACGTGCCGTATGGGGCATATCTGAATCTCGGCGATCGGCAGATCCTGTCGTGTTCTCCGGAGCTGTTTTTTCGGCGCAGAGGGGAGCGCGTCGTGACACGGCCGATGAAAGGGACGATCCGGCGGGGGCGGACGCTGGCCGAAGACCAGGCCCTCCGAGACGAGCTCACGTCGGATTCGAAGAACCGGGCGGAGAACCTGATGATCGTCGATCTTTTGCGCAACGACCTCTCCGTCTGCTGCGAGCCGGGGTCGGTACAGGTCCCGGATTTGTTCACCGCCGAGCGCTACGACTCGGTGACTCAGATGACCTCCACCGTAGAGGGGCGCCTCCGGCCGGACCAGAACATCTCCGATCTCCTGCGAGCCCTCTTTCCCTGCGGGTCCGTGACGGGTGCGCCGAAGCGACGCGCGATGCACCTCATTCGATCCCTAGAGCCGGCCCCCCGGGGGGTGTACTGCGGCGCCATCGGCATGGTGGGGCCCGACGACTCCGCCGTTTTCAACGTTGCGATCCGAACGGTTGTGCTGGAGGAGAATCGCGGCACAATGGGCGTCGGTAGCGGCATTGTGTGGGACTCGGAGCCGACCTCGGAGTATGAAGAGTGTTCGCTGAAGACCCAATTCTTGACTCCGTCTATGCAGAGTGCGCAGGTGAACGCCGAAAACGACGAGCTACGATTGATCGAAACGATGCGGTTCGACGGCTTACGGGTGCCGATGCTGGATCGCCACGTGGCGCGCCTGGCACGCTCGGCCCAGTACTTCGACTATTCCTTTGACGAAGCCCGCTTCCGACGGCGGGTACAGCGCGCCGTCTCGGGTCACGTCGGGGAGCCGGTTCTGAAAGTTCGGGCCACGCTCGACCGATGGGGGCGGGTTGACGTGGAGACCACGACGCTTTCGGAGCCGCGGACGGAGCCCTGGACGCTCAGCATTGCAGAGGAGCGGGCCGACGCCTCGGATCCACTGTTTTATCACAAGACGACACATCGTCAAGTGTACGATCGGGCGCTCCGGGCCGCTCGGCAGCAAGGCTTCGACGAGGCATTGCTGCTGAATGAGAGCGGGCAGGTTACCGAGGGGGCACACAGCACGCTCTTCGCTCGGGTGAACGATACGCTTGTGACTCCTCCTGTGGATTGCGGCCTACTTCCCGGCGTATACCGCGAATACGTGTTGGAGACGAAAGAGCAGGCCGAAGAACGGAGTTTAACGGTCGAGGATCTACGGGCGGCCGACGCGCTGTACTGCTGTAACGCCGTTCGGGGCTGGTGCCGGGCCGTTCTGCAGGAGGACCCTGTTCCGGCACATCAAGAGTAGCAAGCGGCCGGAGGAGGGGCTCGGATAACCCCAGGCGGCCGTTCGAGAGAGTAACGCTGTAACGTCACTGCGATCCAAAGGGATGCCACTCGGCTGCAGGGATCCCGCTTCCGGGGCGACAGTACAGAAGCCCTTGACTCAACTCCTGTCTCTTTTACCTGGCGTTCACTGCCCCGATAGATGTTGATCTCTCGCTCTGGCGCACGTGTCTTCGGCCTGCTGGTCCTGCTTCTCGTCGGAGGACATTCGCTGGTTCCATCGGCAGAAGCGCAGGATCGGAGTGTGCCCCGCTTCGGGCCACTGGTCTCCCCAGATACGGTGCAAACGGGACCGTTTGATCTTGGGCGCCTGTGGTCGTTTGCCCGTCCCCCGTTCGATTATTTCAGTGAGCGGTATCAGGTATCCACGGACGAACGGGGGCTTCAGCACGCTAGACTCGGGACGGTGCGTTTTCCTGGCTGTTCGGGGGCACTCGTCTCTCCGCAGGGCTTGGTACTCACAGCGGCCCGATGCGTGCGAGCCGGGACCGGACCGGATTCTCTACACACCTCATCGTTCTATGCCGAACAGCAACGGGATGAGCTGGAGCTAGAGGGGATGCCTGTAGAGCGGGTGATGGAAGTCCGTGACGTTACGGCACGTGTGGAGTCGCTTCTGACAGAGGACGCTGGGGGCGAAGGGGACTCGTCCGGCACCTGGAGACAGGCAGTGGAACAGGTGCGGCGTCAATTGCAGGGAGAGGCCCCAGACGATCACACCGTGGATGTCGTTCGGGAGTCGGGGGGCATGCGATACGTCGCGTACTATGCCCGACGATACGAGGATGTGAGGCTCGTTTTCCTCCCCGATCCCGAAGTTCGCGTCGGAGCCAAGATGGATGACGTACTCACCTATCCTCAGTACACGTGGGACGTAGCGGCGCTTCGCATCTACGAGGACGGGATGCCTCTCTCTACCGACACCCACTTCGAGCTTCGGTCTCAAGGCGCTCGACCTGGGGACGCAGTATTTTCGGTCGGGTACCCGGACGACACCCGCCGCGTGGAGACCCATCATCAGATTGGGTTCCGGCGCGACGTGGAATATCCGGACCGGAGGGAGCGCCTGGAGGCCTGGACGACGCACCTGAAACAGTACGTCGACACTGCCGCGACCCACTCGGGGTGGGCCCATCGTCTTGCCACAGAGCAGAGCACCCTCAAGCGCGTTCGGGCACAGCTCGAAAGTCTTGGAAGTTCGTACGTTACGGCTCGGCTCCAGCGTCGAGACGCGGAGGTCCGAAACGAGTCCAGCCGGGCCTCCGAAATCATGGACGAGTTGGAGGCACTGCAAACGAAAAAGCGGACGTACGCGGAGTCGTACCGTGCGTTCTCGTTTCTCCTTCATCCGTCGTACAGCTCCGCCACGCTCCGCCGGGCCCTTCGCGCATACGGCGCCATGAACGACATTCCCAACGAATCATCCGGGACGCGGGTGGAGGCGGTCCCGGCGCAACCCCCGGCCCTCGATGCAGCACTGCTAGCCGACCACCTGGAGCAGATGCAGGCCCACGTGGAGGACGATAGTGCACTCGTGTACACGCTCGACGAGTTTGACGCCGCGGCGGTCGTGCAGAATTCTGTGCTGTCGACTCCGGATGAAGCCCAGCGGGCGCTCCAGAACCGTCAAATTCCCGACGACGACCCCGCCATTCGGATAATTGCGTCGCTGTACGACCGGTATGCGGCATTCAAAGATGCGTGGACGACGCTGCGGGCTCAGGAGCGGGCACTCACCGACGACCTTGCGGAGATTCGCCACCGCAGAGTGGATCGTCCCGTTACACTACCGCAGTCGCGATCCCTCCGAATCTCGGACGGGCGGATTCAAGGGTATCCGTACAATGGAACCGTTGCCCCCCCCTTTACCACGTTCTACGGGCTCTACAGTCGGCATCTTTCTCCGTCCTCCTCTCAGGAAGATCCGCTTCCGCGGCGCTGGCGCACGCCGTCGAGCACGTTCGATCGCGCGACGCCGCTCACGACTGTATCGACTACGGATTTGGGGAGTGGGGCCTACGGCGGTCCTCTCCTGAATGCATCACTGCAGCTCGTGGGAATTGTCGTGGACGGCAACGTGCAGAGTGCGGCCGGCGACGTGCTCTTTCTTCCCCGCCGGATGCGAGCCGTCTCGGTGGACGTGCGGGGCGTGCTGGAGGGGCTTTCCTCCATCTACGGGGCCGAGTCGCTCGTGCAGGAGATGACGAGAGGCTCCGTTTCGGAGCAATAGGAGTCGGTAGTGGACTTGCACAACTGAAACGCGAGAACTCGCAGATATCGTGACGCTGTTTTCGTCGGTATCTCCTGTGCGGAATAAGTTCAGGATCGACCGCTGCCGGCACACGCTAACGATTGTGGCGTCAGGGGACCGACGCTCGAAACCGTCAGAGTCGTTGTGCAAGGTCAGTAGGAGCGGCCGTGCTGTCTTTTTCATTTTTCCTTCTATACAGAGTCATGCGATCTCTCTTCTTCTGGGCCTTCAGTGTCGTTCTGACCGGCCTCCTCCTGGTGGCCGGATGTGGGACGCCGCGGCAGACCGTGACGGTGGCGGAGCGGCCGCCCGCATCTGAAGACACCGTTTCGATGACCGTCGACACGGCCGCGAATGCGGTTCCCATTCCTCAGGGGTACGACACGGTCCAGGTGGGACGGTTCGACCGGGGCAAGCTCTGGCCCTTCGATCAGGTGCCCGCGGACTACTTTGAGTCGGCGTACGGGGTAACGCCGGACTCACAGTGGCTCTCGAAAGCGCAGCGGGCCGCACTTCGATTTGGGGACGGGTGCTCGGCCTCCTTCGTGTCGGGACGAGGGCTCATCATGACGAACCATCACTGCGCGCGCGACGCCATCGAGAAGGTAAGCCGACGGACCGAGAGTCTTATGGAGAACGGGTTTCTGGCGGACTCGCTCGGGCAGGAGCGGCGGGTGCCGGACCTGCACGTCGACCAGTTGGTGAAGATCGAGGACGTGACCCGCCGGGTCAAGCGAGGGATGATTCCCAGTGGAGACACGCGCGGCGGGACGGAACAGCAACGCATCGGCGCCCTCGAGGACGTTCTGACCGAAGAAGCAAAGAAGCGGAACGAGGCGCTTCGGGTGGAGGTCGCGTCCCTGTACAACGGGGCGAAGTATTCGGCGTACACGTACCGGCGCTACGACGACGTCCGACTCGTCATGGCCCCCGAGTTGCAGGCGGGCTATTTCGGTGGGGAAGCAGACAACTTCACCTATCCCCGGTACTCCTTCGACGTCGCCTTCCTTCGGGCCTATACCGATGACGGCACGCCGCTCCAGCCTAGCCAGTATTTCTCTTGGGATTTGGAAGGGGCAGAGGTCGGGGAGCCGGTGTTTGCCGTCGGAAACCCGGGCTCCACCAGCCGACTCAAGATGGTTTCCCAGTTGGAGTACGAGCGGGACTATCACTTGCCCAACCGGCTCGAAGTATTCGAGACGCGACAGTCCCTATTCCAGTCGTACATCGCGAATAACCCGGAAACGGCCGCCGAATACGGGCTGCGGAATACATTTTTCTCCATCGGGAATACGATTAAGAGCCTCAAGGGACAGCTCCGCGGCCTGCAGGATCCGTATCTGATGGCGCGGCGAGGGAAGGCGATCCGTTCCCTCGTTGATTCGATGACGAAGATCGATTCCCTTCAACAGTACACCCGGGCCGTAGGGGAGATCGAACGCCTGCAGCAGTCGAAGCGCATTCTCGCGAGCAAACAGAAAGCCTTCTTCACGTTTGCCAATCTTCAGATCGGGTCTCGAATTTTGACACGGGCCGTTCACGGGTACTATCACGATTTTCTCCGAACCCGAGGGGCGCAGCCGGACCGCATACAAGACATTCGAGACGACGCCGAGCAGATTGAGAACTGGCCCGAGGACCTCGAAGCGTCCGTTCTCGCTGCCCAAATCAAGGAGCTCCGGACGGCCTTTGGGGCCGATCATCCGACCATCCAGCGTCTCCTTCGAGATGGAAGCCCCGATTCGCTCGCGACTCGTCTCGTCGAGAAGAGTGCTCTGATGGACTCCACCTCGTTCCTGAAGCTTCTGGACGAGGGCTATCTAAAGAGTAATGATCCGTCGGTGCCGGTGATTGAGGCCCTTGCCCCTCTGTTCTTGAATACCAATCGGCAGATGGAAGACATCCGCAGCACCGAAAACAACATGAACGGTCGTTTATCGAAGGCGCGGCGAGTTCTCTATGGAGAGGCTGTTCCTCCCGATGCGTCCTTCACGCTTCGCATTTCGGATGGAGTGGTGAAAGGCTACCCGTATAACGGCTCGACAGCACCGCCCTTCACCAATTTCTACGGGATGTACGACCGCTACTACTCGCATGCCGGAGACGACTGGTCGCTGCCGGATCGGTGGATCTCGTCCCCGGACTCATTCGACCTCGGAACGCCGCTCAATCTGGTCTCGACCAACGACATTTCTGGAGGAAACTCGGGGTCGCCCCTCCTGAATGCCGATTTGGAGGTCGTGGGCGTGGTGTTCGATAGCAACATGGAGGCCCTTCCGAATGAGTATCTGTACCGGTCGCACTCGGCCCGAGCCATTTCGGTGGACGTACGAGGCATCGTTGAGGCCCTCCGCGACCTGTATGGAGCCGATCGCCTCGTGGACGAGATCACGGGAACGAGCGCGTCTGAGCAAGTATCGAGCGCGACGGTGCGGGAGTGACCCGGCCTCGGAATCGGTAGCCTGAGCGGAGCAGGCTCTCGTGAGCGTTCCTCCGGGAACCTGCGGTCCGTGTTCTGGAGGAGTACTACGTCGTCGAGCGCAGTGCCGCCACAATCCTCGGAGTGACACCCGCAAGGCTCGTGGCCTCTGTAAAGAAGGGCGCTGCCCATCCGTACACGATCAGGGGCACTGGATTTCGTGTGTGCTGCGTGTGGGACATGTCCTCGAGGTTCCCGTGGTCGCTGGTGATGAAGAGGGCATCGTGCGCCGGGTCCAGGGTGTCGAGGAGGGAAGAGAGAAAAGTGTTCAGGCTCGTCAGGAGGTCTGCCGGGGCCGTGTCGATCCGGCGATGCCCGACCTTATCGGTCAGGAAGTACTCGAACAGTGTGAACGTGTGCTCTCGGGCAATGGAGTGGAGCGTCCGGGCGGAGGCCTCAATAGAGCGTTCGGGAACGTCAAGGTTCAGGTGACGTCGCCAGGTGGCGCCCGTCAGGTCGGCCGGAAGGGCCCTCCCGGCTCGGAGGCTGGAAATGTCCCGAAGAGGGACGGAGGCAGCGTTGCAGGTGTAGGTCGTTACGGTGACGCGGCGCCGGGAGGCATCGAAAAACTGCGGAGGGAAGGCGTTGGCGAAGGCCGTAGAGGGGGACGGAGCCGGTTCCAGATCGTGGAGTTTTCGAAAGACGTTTTCGTCGTCGAGTACACCGTGTGTCTTGGAGTGGGGGAACGGGCCGAAGTGACGGCCGACCACTTTCGCACAATTCACTCCAGTAAACAGTGTAGCCTGCCCAGTTCCGCTTTGCGGCAGGCCGTCGACCTCGAGCGTTGCGTCAATCTCACGGACGAGGTGCTCGGCGGAGGTGCGCGGCTCGAATGGCTGGCACCAGCGCTGGTCACCGGCCAGTACCCGAAATGCAGATCCGCCGTGACGTGAAAAGGGGTTGTCTGCGCCGGGCGGCCCGATACCAACACCGTCCAGGAAAAGAAACAGGAGTTGCTTCATGGGGCTGCAGGTTCGCTACGAATAGGCCATACGTGTCGGATGGACGGACTTCTTCCTCTTTTCATGATGGGGGGTAGTACGCTGAGGGACGGGATATTTGAGCACAGAGAATGGACGTGAGACGTTATGATCAGCGGCGATTGTGTGTCTAGCGGGTCGGGGCGGATCGAACGTCGCACGTCGTTTCTGTCAATTCTCTCTTCTCATGCTGAGTCAGGTTTGGAGCAGCGCCACGCACGGGGTCGAGGCACTTCCGGTCGAGATCGAGACGAACGTCGCATCTGGGATGCGCGGCCTGTCGGTGGTTGGTTTGCCGCGGGCGGCCGTTCGGGAAAGCTTTGATCGGGTGCGGGCTGCACTCGAAAACAATGGGGTTCCGGTCGAGTGGGGACGGATTACGATCAACCTCGCCCCGGCTGACGTCCCGAAAGAGAGTGCGGCCTTCGATCTTCCGATGGCCGTGGGGTGGGTGGCGGCAAGCACGGATCTCGTGCCCGAGACGGTACTGGACCGGTATTGGCTCACCGGCGAGCTCGCTCTCGATGGTACGGTGCGTCCCGTGAACGGTGTACTGCCAATGGCGATGAAGGCTCGTGAGGAAGGGTGCGACGGAGTTTTGGTTCCGGCCGAAAATGCAGCGGAAGCCGCCGTTGTGGAAGATCTTACCGTCTTTCCGATTGAAAACGTAACGGATGCCTTCGATGTACTGGAGGAGCCGGGTGGGGATTCGTCACCGTCCCCCTTCACGAACGACATGACGGCGCTGTACGAGAACGCCCGCCAGTACACACGCGACATGCAGGACGTGCGGGGGCAAGAAAATGTAAAACGGGCATTGGTGGTGGCTGCTGCTGGGGGACACAACGCGCTGATGGTGGGGCCTCCAGGGTCGGGGAAAACCATGTTGGCCCGACGAGTACCAACCATCCTGCCCCCTCTTTCGTCGGACGAAGCACTGGAAACGACGAAGATTCACTCTGTTAGCGGGGAATTGCAGAGCGAAAATGGACTTTTGGCTACACGTCCGTTCCGTGCCCCTCATCACACGATATCCGATGCTGGGCTATGTGGAGGAGGGGCACACCCGTCCCCGGGCGAAATTTCGCTCGCGCACAATGGCGTTCTGTTTCTCGACGAACTCCCCGAGTTTCAGCGACGCGTGCTGGAGGTGCTTCGGCAGCCGATGGAGGAAGGCCGGATCACGATTAGCCGAGCACAGTCGACCGTAACGTATCCGGCACAGTTTATGCTAGTTGCATCCATGAACCCGTGCCCATGTGGTCACTTGAACGACCCGAACCAGGAGTGTGTGTGCACGCCCTCTCAGGTACAACGGTACCTGGGAAAGATTAGCGGTCCCCTCATGGATCGGATTGACCTTCACGTTGAGGTGACGCCCGTCGATTTCGAAGACATGAGCGCCGAACGGACGGGGGCACGTTCTGAAACCATCCGCGAACGAGTAGTGGATGCCCGAACACAGCAGGAACAGAGATTTAGTGAAGAGGAGGTGCATTGTAACGCGCAGATGGGGGCACAAGCGGTACAGACACATTGTGACCTCGACGATGCAGGCTCAAACTTGCTGCGTACAGCGACAGACCGACTGGGATTGAGTGCTCGGGGATATACTCGAATTCTGAAAGTTGCACGAACGATTGCGGATCTAGAGCAAACATCGGAGATTCAGCCCGATCACGTCTCCGAAGCCATCCAGTACCGATCACTTGATCGCGACTGGTGGAACGGATAAAAATCACCACTTGACATTCAGGTTTAGAACAGTGATGCTGAAACCTATTGGATACTGATCCTTACACCAACGGGCAGTACAGATTTGATCAGCATTGAACTTATGGTGGAGAGGTGGCGAGTCGTCCTTGGCATAGGTGGATGCATTTGCCACTGACTAAGCCATTGGATAACATGGCGTAGTGTCGTCTCGGTATTCCGGTCTTCTTCAGCGCGCTCATTTACTCTGTTAGTTTTCAGGTGGGACCTATGCTCATCACTCTGCCGCCTCGAGGGAAATCGTTGGTCCTGGTAGGATTCTTGTTCGCCCTGTTGGGGGGACATCAAGAAGTTGTCGGTCAGGTCGCTCCTGGGGGGCGTAACCCCCAGTCTGAGCAAGACCAAGCTTCTAGCGAACAGCAGTCCCAGACCGCAGCTCAACAGAGTGAGCCCTTCATTCATGGGGTGTCCATTGGGATTGGGTTGGCGGTTTATCAGGGAGACTTTAGTCGGAACCCGAATCACAATCTCATAAAGTATCTCGCGGGAAGTGGGGCGCTTTCCGCGCGGGTCGGGGTCGATCACAGGCTGGGACGCTTTGACCAGTACGGTGTGGGAGCAGACCTCGTCTATAACCGGCTTTCGGGGGAGACGACGGGAGGATCCGGATTCAAGGCGAACTCGCTTGCACTCGACTTTTATGGCGATTATGAGTTGCCGTACATCGCCCCCGGGCTCTTCCGGGTGTTTCTCGGAGGAGGGCCAAACTTCATCATCTCGCCTTCCTACCAAAACTTTCCGGATGACGCAGAAGAGAGGAATTATGATCCCTTAGGGACCAGGGTTTCTGCATCGTTCAAGGTAGGGGTCACCATTTACGATCAGTTTCGGGTCGGGACCCGTATTGCGGCCTCCGACCTTCTTGATGGGTACAAGGGGTTTGACCCAAATGGAGTCCCAGACTTCGTATCGTTCCTGAACTTCAGTTATCGGTTCGACCTAAACTGAAGATCACGGGATAACTTTTCGTCGCGTATCAAAAAATATTCTCCTTCTCGAAATGAAAGCTGGACGGTGGACAGCAAGGTTGGCGGTACTCATTCTCATCGCCTGGGGCGTTTGGGGTGGGGCAGAGGCCCTCTCACAGCGGTTGTATGTGAGTGGAGGTCCTCATCTTGCCTCTCAGTCGGTTGAGAGCTCGATTGCCGGAACGAATCCAGCCATCCAGGGAGGGGTGCAGCTGGAGTCGTCCGAGTATCTTCGTCTGCGGCTTGGAGGAACGTACCAGAACATCTTCACCGTGGAAGGAGCGATGCAGCTTCATTTTCTTGGCGACAGTGAGCCGGTGAATCCCTACCTGACTGCCGGGTATGGCTATTACGTTGGTGGGTCTAGAGAGCGAGGGGTGATTCCGGTGGGGCTCGGCCTTGAATACGGCCTCGTGGAAAACTTAGCCCTCAGCGTTGAGATGAGTGGCCGATTCGGAGTAAACGAGGTGCGTAACGGTAAGAGACTCGACCTGAATGTGATGTCGGCCTTCTTCCCCAGCATCGGCTTTACGTATCGGCCCGAGAAAATCGACCGCCGTCCGGCACCCACTCCCGTGGAAGGAGCGGCGGGGGAGGTATCCGGAAGTGAACAGTTCGGTGGCCGGTCCGCCGAGAATGAGATCGATAGTCCGTTCAACGACCCGGTTTCTGGTTCGCAGACGGCGATCCAGAAATTCGACATTCCTTACACCCTTGACTCGCTGAAGAAGATCGATCCTATAATCGTGCAGCGCGGCGATGCACCCTACGATGATCCGGGGCAGGTTCCCATTACCGGTTCTCCTACGCTCTCGAACGACGGAACGATGGTGCGGCTTCCCGATGGGTCCTTCATCATGGGGCTGACCGACGAAGACCCGCTTGATATTCAGAATGCCGGCCGGAAGAAGGTGACGGTGAGTTCCTTCTACATTGATCGATTTGAGGTGACGAATCAGGAGTATCGGGACTTCGTGAGTGATCTTTCCGGGGAGGAGCGCGAGAGTCGACTTCCCGACTCCACTGCCTGGGATGAATCAGTTAGCCGTGCGAATTGGAAAACGTATTTCTACGGGTCCGAGCGTAGTGACTTTCCAGTGGTTGCCGTAACCTGGCAGGATGCGAAGGAGTTTTGCGAGTGGGAAGGAAAGCGTCTTCCGACCGAGGCGGAGTGGGAGTACGCTGCCCGAGCCGGACGCGTTGGGGGAGTGTATCCATGGGCTGGCTTCTCTCCTCGTGATCCCCAGGGGCGTTATTTAGCAAACTTCAACCCTGGACGTCAGGGACAAGCAGCCGACGGATATGCGTTTACTTCTCCGGTGGGGACGTACCCGCCGAATAGATGGGGACTTCACGATGTCGCTGGCAACGTTGCAGAGTGGGTTGAGGATGCGTACACTCCTAGTTATTCGGCCCTCTCCGGCTTAGACCCGGTGTATGAGGACTCTGAAGAGGACCGACGCGTGGTTCGTGGAGGGTCCTGGGCGTCCAACGCATTCCAGATTGGAGTCGGTGTGCGAGACTTCCAGCAGATGGACCAGCCTTCGTCCCGCATTGGTTTCCGATGTGCGGCGGACGTTAGCTCCATTGAGGGACAGCAGGAGAGCCTCGGGCCTGAGCAGACCCCGCCTCCCCAGAATCAGCCACAGCCGGGCGCAGGACAGCCTGGAGGGAATGCGCCTGGTCAGCAGGGAGGACAGGCAGGACAAGGGGGGCAGCAGCCCACGCCTCAGACACCTCCTCCGAACCAGGGAGATGGTCAGACGCAGGGGCCTCCGAACGCACCGGAAAACGAAGATGATGGAGGAAACGGTCAAGGAGGCACTGGCCAAGGCGGAAATGATGGTGGGGGGAACCTTTAGGGTTTCAACTCAAGCTCCCACTTCGGATTCTTACTCACATTCTTTACTGCATTAGTATAGTCCATTTAAAGACGCTATGGCCACACCGAAGCAGAAAGCTGTACTAGAAAGAATAAAAAAGGTGCTGGGGTTCTTTATTGGGATCTTTGGGGCCCTGGCGATTCTGGGAGTCTTCTTCAAGATCCTCAAGTATCCCAACTGGGAGTTGTTCATGCAACTCGGCTTCATCGGCGAGGCAGCCACGTTTGTCATCATGGGAGCCTTGGAGTTGGGGCAGGCGTTCCTCATTACCGTCCCGGAAGATGGGGAGGGGGCTGGAGGTGCGTCATCGGCATCGGCGGCTGAGGGGAGCACCGATGTAGGGAAGCCTGTTCGCGCCTCTGCTCGGGAGATGATCCAGAAGAAGGTGAATGATGACCTGAACGTGATGATGGGGGCGTTAGGAAAGGAGATAAAGCAATTTGGAGGCGAGATCCACGAAATGGTGGGAGAAATGAAACAGGCCCGTGTTGCCGTGCAGGACATGAGAACGAAACTAAATGAGGTTGCAACGGGAGACCTCGCCGAAGACGCCGAGCGCTTGGGGAAAGGGATGAACTCTCTGGGGGCAGAGATGGAGAATGCCGGTACTGCCGTTGAGGAAATGCGGAACGACTTGGATGAGATGCTCCGACGGTTCCGCCAATTCAACGATCCCCAGGTCACACCCAATGGAGTTTCTGATACAAATCAAACCGTTAGCTAGTTATGGCACAAGGTGGAGGCGACATTAAACAGCTCCGGTACAGGGTGATGTTGGCGCTGTACCTTCCGATCCTACTGTACTCGTTCAGCACGTTTGACCTTGAAGAGCAGAGCGTTGCTGCGGAAAAAGTGGAGCCCATCCTCGTTGGGGGGCAGGAGACTGTCGTTCTGGGACAGGACTATTCGGCTAATGCCTACCTTAAGGCCTCTCAACTTGCGAAGGGAGGAGAGATCACCCTCAGTACCAGTGATCAGAAGGTGACCGTTGAAGGCAATGAAAACATACAGATTGCGACGGCTGAACTGCTTGCAGAGGGAGAAAATGAGAAGGAGGTAGATTACTCCGTGACGATGGAATACAGTCAGTTGAAGGGGACGGCCCGGCAAGAGTTGACCGGCTCCTTCACCGTTCGCCGTCCCGAACTGGTCGCCACTAGTGTTGCCACGAAGTCCCTGTACCGGCAAACGCAAAATCAAATCCGAATCGACGTGCCGGGACTTGAGGGCAGGCCACTCGAGTTGGAGTCTTCTTCGGGATCTCGTGTTGAGGGTCGGCAGTTGACGCTTAGCCCGTCTTCGAACAACGTAACGGTGCGGGCGTATCTGCCTACGGATGGAGAGAGCGTGTACTTGGGGGAGAAGGAATTTGCTGTTATTGATCCTCCCCGTCCCGAGCTCAGGGTCCTTGATCGA
The DNA here is from genome assembly GCA_018609755.1 of Salinivenus sp. Lineage (GTDB taxonomy): Bacteria > Bacteroidota > Rhodothermia > Rhodothermales > Salinibacteraceae > Salinibacter. Next base: position 17,819 of record JAHENZ010000180.1, read on the forward strand.
CAAGGAGAACAGCTTGCGAACGGTGATAATATCTCTCGTGCGCGTCCTGAGCTTCAGTTCCAGGTTGAGCCTGATGCTGAATTTGCCAAGAGCTATCCCCGGGATGCTAACTACCGGGTTCGGCGTGCCAAGGTATCGATCCGGAAGGGGCTGCAGGCAAGTGAGGAAATTGGCACATTCGAACTTGGACAGAACTCTACGCTAAGCCGAGAACTCATCCGTGCCTTCGGAGAAGTTGGGGCGCAAGCGAAGGACCGGCTCATTATTCAGTTGCAGGACGTTGTCCGGGTCAACCACGCGGGGCAAGCCATTCCTGTGAATCTTAACGAATCTAGTCTCTCCTACAGCTTTATTCTCTCCTAACAAGACGTATCTAGGAGATCTTGCGGTTTAATAAGTATAACAGATTAAAATTATGACTACATCAAATCGTCCTGAGGCCTTTTGGGCATTAGTGTTTGCTTTTGTCCTTTTTGCAATTCCTGTCCAGCAGGCTGACGCCCAGCGTTGGCTTCAAACCTCGCAGTTGTACGTTGACCTGACGGAGATGCAGCGCAATAGCCCGCCACGTGCGCTCATGGACACGCTGACCCAGGTTCTTACACGTGAGGACAGCATCATGGTGCGTCGTACGCCGGATGGGGAAAGGATGCCCATCTCCGATCTGAAAGATGAGCTCATCGATGGGCCCGCGATTGGCCTTGAAAGTGCAAACGGAATGTTCGTAAACTATCGATTCGAGATTCAGAATCGCGGATTCGAAGAGAGCATTGAAAGCCTTCAGTATATCTATCGCCCTCAAGGAGGGAACGAGGAGGATATCCAGATGCTCTATATTGACGCTTCTGACCAGTGGATAAAGGACCTTCTCCGTAACAAGGGAACGACGCTTGAGACGAACCAGGCGGCCCTGAAAACCTTCAAGGATCAGCTTGCATTTGCCCGCATGGCGAAAGATGGGCAGGTTGTGCAGATTGCCGGAGAGACGGTTCGAGAAGGGTTTGAGATGGAGAAGCGTCAGCTTGTTCAGAAAATTCAGCGGTTAACATACGAATCGATGTAGAGCTTGTGCTCTAACTGCTGAGGCCTATCTCAGGACAAGATGTAGATTACTGACGTTTAGGTGGGGTGGCAGAGCCTGGTTGAATGCACCGGTCTCGAAAACCGGAGGGCCCGCTATGGGTCCCGGGGGTTCGAATCCCTCCCCCACCGCCCACTCTCCCCTTTCAGCCTACGCTGAAAGGGGATTTCCTATTTTTGCCCACTTCTCCCGCTCATCGTTATGCGATCAACAGCATGACAGAGATCCCGGACTCTTTCGACCCGAGCGATTTTACAGCGGAGGTGACGCGTGAGGGTAACGCCGTCGAAATTGTCGCCCCCGACTCATTGCCCAGTGGACAGCGGATTGACAAGTATCTGACACGCTTTTATCCAGAGGCTTCGCGAACGAAGATCCAACGGTCGATTCGAAAAGGGCACATCTCAGTGAATGGTGAGGAGGTTCAGAAATCGCATCTCGTGGAGCCCGGTGACTACATCCAATTCCGGCTCATTCGCAAGCCACCGATGCATGCAGAGCCGGAGGATATTCCACTCGACATTGTTTTTGAGGATGAGGAGTTGTTGGTGGTAAACAAGCCGTCTGGGATGGTCGTGCATCCGGCGCCCGGACATCGTTCAGGGACGCTCGTAAATGCTCTGCTCTATCACGTGGACGGAAACCACGTGTCCGCAGCAGATACTGACACTTCGTCTAGCGACCAAGACGTTGGGCTTTCGATGGTCAACGCCCTCCCTGATTCTCCGGATCATCCCGTGGTCCGACCTGGAATTGTACACCGGCTTGACAAGGGGACCTCGGGATTACTCGTCGTTGCGAAACGGGATCATGCACACACGTCACTGGCTGAGCAATTTAAAGCCCATTCGGTCGATAGACATTACCGGGCCATCATCTGGGGACATTTTGATCCCCCGAATGGGACGATCAGGGGGGCTATCGGGCGTGATCCGAATCACCGGCAGCGAATGGCAGTGGTGCCGGAGGAGAAAGGGAAGTGGGCTGTCACTCATTATGAAACGATTGAGCGTCACGCGAACACCTCGGTAGTCGACTTCTGGTTAGAAACCGGTCGGACGCATCAAATTCGCGTTCACTCGCAACACCGAAACCACCCGGTGCTTGGGGATCCGAAGTATAGTGGGCGTGCAATTAGATACGGGACACAGAACAGCACGAGGCGTGACCGCTTCGAGCGTATATTTGAAATCCTGTCCCATTCAGCACTTCACGCTTATCGGCTGGGGTTTACACATCCCACGACAACGGAGGAGTTACAATTCGAGGTCGAGCCGCCGTCGAATTGGAAGAAGGTAAGCGAACTTTTAGATGCTGAGTGAGGACTGAAGATGTTCTTTTCACAGCATCTCCGTTCAGAGGTTACAATACTGCGACGCTTCTCTCGTTTTTAGGCGCTGTGATTGAACGGCGTTGAAGGCTGTTCATTTTTTGAGCGTCTTAATCTCCCGCGAGCGACTTGTTGTCTCATGGGCATCACCGCATCGAACCTCACGAAGGTCTACGGCACGCAAAAGGCCGTAGATCACATCAGTTTTGAGATGAACACGGGTGAGGTGCTCGGCTTTCTCGGGCCGAACGGGGCTGGCAAAAGCACTACGATGCGCATTCTGACGTGTTATCTAAACCCCACGTCCGGAACGGCCACGCTCGACGGCTACGACATCCACGAGCATCCCCAAGAGGTACGGCGTCGCATCGGGTACCTTCCGGAGGACACGCCACTATATTCCGATATGCCGGTGGTTGAGTACCTGTGGTTTTCGGCTGACCTTCAGTCGGTGCCAGAGGGCAAAGTCGATCGGCGGATCCAGAAGATGATGGAGGTTTGTGGGCTTGGGCCTGAGCGTCACAAGCGGATAGGGGAACTGTCGAAGGGATTCCAACAACGGGTGGGGCTCGCGCAGGCGCTGCTTCACGATCCACCCGTGCTCATCCTCGACGAACCAACGACGGGCCTCGATCCCAACCAGATTGCTGAGATTCGGGAACTCATCAAAGAAATTGGGCAGGAGAAAACCGTGATGCTCAGCTCCCACATTCTGAAGGAGGTGGAGATGACATGTGATCGGATCCTGATCATCGACCAGGGGCACATCGTGGCCGATGGGCCAACTGAACAGCTCCGGCAGCAATTTTTGGGAGGCACACGGCTCCGCGTGCAGGTCGACGCGCCCGACGAGGCCGACGTGATAGAGGCATTCGAAGGGCTGTCCGGAATTGTCTCCGCACAGCGGATGAAAGGGAGGTATGAGCTTACTGCCGAGGGAGACACCAACCCCGCCGCGGACGTTTTTCACCTCTGTGCTGATCGTGGCTGGGTGTTGTCCGAGTTGACGCCCCTCGAGTCAAGTTTAGAAGATGTCTTCCGAGAGCTCACTGAGGATCCGAAAACCCCGGCAGAAGTGGAAGCGGCTCCCACCTCAGCCTGAGGTGTTTTCCTCCTGTCTACAATTCGTGCACCGATTCACGACGATCCGTCTGATCAGAGACCGTCTTTACGATCATGTACGTCGTTTGGACGATCTGCAAGCGCGAAGTCAACGCGTTCTTCGACTCTCTGACCGCGTACGTGTTGCTGGTGATCTTCCTCGGGCTAAGTGGCACGTTCACGTGGCTCTTCGGGCAGGGGGACATCTTCTTCGTTGGACAGGCCTCGCTGAGCACATTTTTCAACGTGGCGTTCTGGACACTCTTTTTCTTCATCCCGGCCGTGACGATGGGGATGGTGGCAGAAGAGCGACGCAGCGGTACCCTGGAGTTACTGGCTACGAAGCCGCTGGATGATCTCCAGATTGTGGCGGGCAAGTGGCTGGCGGCCTGGGGATTAGTGGCCATCGCTCTCGTGTTCACGCTCCCGTATTACGTGACTGTTGCCCGGCTCGGACCGATTGATCACGGGGCCACTATTAGCGGCTACGTTGGACTTCTGCTCGTGAGCGCCGTCTACGCAAGCATCGGGATTTTCGCGTCAAGCCTCACGAGCAACCAGATTGTTGCCTTCCTCCTCAGCTTGTTGATTGCCGTCTTTCTCCACCTGCTGTTCGGACAAATGGCCAGCATTTTGCCGGAACGCGCGGCTGCTGTCGCCGAATTTTTGGACTTGCGGAGTCACTTTCAAACGATGGCTCGGGGGGTAATTGACGCGGCGTCGGTGCTGTACGCGGGGACCCTCACCGTCGTTGCGGGGCTTGCAGCAACGGTTTCCCTCAAGAGCCGGAGCTGGCACTGATGTTTTCTTTCTACCTTTGAGTGTCCACCCTCAATGCAAAATTAGAACCTTTTCGGCTCATGTCGAACGCATTCGCAGGCTTTCTTGCGAACCGGCGCGAAGCGATCCTGCAGGTATTGCTCATTGCGGGCAGCCTCATTGCCCTCACCTATACGGCTCATCAGTTCGTCTGGCGAGCCGATCTCACGGAGAACAACCGGTACACGCTTGCCAGCGCGAGCCAGGACATCGCGCAGGACCTGGAGGATCCGGTGACGGTCACGGCCTACTTCACGGCCAATCTGCCGTCTCGGTTCGGACGGACGAAGGAAGAGTTTCGGGCGCTGCTACAGGAGTTTCGGGCGGCGGCGGACGGAAACGTGGAGTTTCAGTTTGTAAACCCGAACGAAAGCGACGAGAAGGCTCGTCAGGCACGGGAGGCCGGCATCCGTCCCGTGACGATCGACGTGCGACAGCGGAACCAGATGACGCAGAAACGGGCCTATCTCGGTGCGGTGTTTCAGTACCAGGATCAGCGAGAAGTGCTTTCGTTTCTTGAGCCCGGTTCGGCGCTGGAGTACACGATTGCCAGCTCAATGCAGAAGCTCACGCAAGAAGAACAAGCGGTGCTGGGTGTGTTGCAGGGGCACGGGGCGCCGGCGCTTAACGAGATGACGCAGCTCCGCGATGCTCTCAAGGGCCGGTACAATCTTCAAACGGTGTCGGGGATTGACTCAACAGGCGTACCGGCGAATGTAGACGTATTGCTCATCCCTCGGCCGACACGTCCGCTTTCTACACAGGCGGCACTTGCCGTAGACCAGTACGTGATGCGCGGGGGACGAGTGATTTTCGCGCTGAACCGCGCGGAGGCGAATATGCGGTTTGGTCGGTCTCGACCCCTCGACACTGGGCTTGACTCTCTCCTGCAGACGTACGGTCTACCCGTTCGGGCCGATCTCGTGCGCGATCGGAACGCAACGGCCGTCCGCATGCAGCAGCAGCGTGGCGGCTTCAACGTAGTAAACCGCATTCGATACCCGTACATTCCACAGGTCGCAAACTTTTCGAGTCACCCGATTAGTGCGGGGCTCGATCAAGCCATCTTCCGTTTTGTCTCGTCGGTGGACACAACGCAGGTAGATACGACTGCCAGCCTGACAGTGCTCGCCCGTTCGTCGGAGCAGTCGGCCCGCGCTCCGTTGCCGGCGAGCATTCGACCGCAACAGGAATGGACGGTGTCGGACTTCTCGGAGGCCAATATCCCAATTGCTGGGCTCCTGGAGGGCACCTTCACGTCGGCCTTTGCGAATTCCGATACCCTGTCGGTTGAGCGCACGAAGAGTCCCGAAACGAAGCTGATCGTCATTGGCGATGGAGACTTCATCGTCAACGGCTCGGGTCAGCGCAAACGGCGGCTCCCCGAAGGCAACATCAACCTCCTGGTCAACAGTGTCGACTACCTTGCGAACGATACGGAGCTCATCTCTCTCCGAACCCAGCGGGTCACGAGCCGGCCGTTGATGCAGATTGCGCCCACCACACAGACGATTTTGAAGTACGTGAACGTGCTGGTTCCGATCGTACTGGTGATCGGATACGGGCTCGTTCGGTATCGGCGCAACCAGGCGCAACGCCAGCGCTGGAAGGAGGAGGGAGTGACTGCTTAACGCGTCAGCGGTCGTTCATTCGAGCGTACCCCTTGAAATTTGCCAGTGCCATGACAAACGCGACGAAGACCCTGTCGATTATTTTTGCTGGGACGCTAGCGCTTGCCCTCGTCACTTCGTGGAATTGGAGTGATCCGTCAAGTGCCGCCTTTCAGGGAAGGCTGTTATCTGTGGATACCAGTGCCGTGCGGGTGGTGCAGATTGATCGGTCGGGCGGGCCGTCCGTGCGACTCAAACGGGGCGCTGATGGCTGGAGGGTGGCTTCAGGGGATACCACTTCCGGATTCCCTGCAAGCAGAGATGCAGTACACAACCTGCTCGAATCGCTCCCCTCACTGCAGGTGGATGCTGTGGTGACCCGCCAGTCGAGCAAGCATCCGCGATACGGGGTCGATTCGACCGGTACGACCATAACGATGCTCGGGGATGGAGGAGAGGCGCTCGGGCAACTGATTGTCGGGCGTACGCGGATCCGTCGCCCGCAGTCGGGAGGGCAGGGACGCTCGCGAAGGCGCCGGCAAGGGGGCACGCCCATCACGTACGTTCGCACGCCTGAACAGGCCGAGGTGTACTCCGTCGAGCGGTCGCTCCGCTCCTTTGCTTCGCGAAGTGTCGAAGAGTGGCGGGACAAAGTGATCTGGGATGTCGATCGGGCAGACATCCAGCGAGTCGATTTTACATTCCCAGGGGATAGCTCCTTTACTATGCGTCGTCCATCGGTCGGGGATACGGCCTCGACTGTGGGGCCGGCCACCTGGGTCGCTGAGGGAGATACGCTCGCGAGGTCCAAGGTCTCTTCCACGCTGCGCACACTCGCGACCCTCGAAGCGGACGGATTTGCGACGGGTACGTCGCCCAGCGAGGTAGGTCCCTCACAGTACGAAATCCGTCTTCACCTCTCCGATGGGGCAAAGCGGACCCTCCGGCTTCGCTCCGCTCCCGAGGGCTCCGGCTATTACGGGACCACCGACGAGTTTGAGTATGTAGCCCGCTTTCAGCAGGACACGTGGGATCGCATACTTCGGGGCCGCACGGCGTATCTCGACGCGAACTGATGCCGGCTCGGTCCAGGGCTGCGGTCCAAACGGGGGACGTGATGTAGCGGTAATCCGGTCATAATCGCGAGATAACGGTCGAGGCCTAGGTTGGAAGCGACGGATGTCTTCCTCTCGGCCCCCTCTCGTGAACCGGATTCCCATTATGTCCGACTCTACGGTTGCTCGCCTGAAACGCGCCGTTCATCAAAATCATCGCCTGTCGCGCGAGGGACTGCTGGAGCGGCTCTTCACCCTGTGGTTTCAGGGGCTCGTCTACACGCAGATTTGGGAGGATCCGCGCGTGGACGCTGAGGCCCTTCGGCTTGACGATACAAGTCGCATTCTCACCATCTCTTCGGCGGGGTGTAACGTTCTAAACTATCTCGTACACGAGCCGGAACGCATCCTGGCGGTAGACCTGAACACCGCCCACATGGCGCTCACACGTCTCAAGATCGCTGCTCTCGAACAGCTTCCGGACCATTCTCACTTCTTCCAGTTTTTTGGGAAGGGATCGGGGCGAGAGAATGTAAAGGCCTATCACGAGTATATCCGTCCGTCTCTGGACTGCACGACGCGAGCATTCTGGGACGAGCGACCGTGGGCCGGACTCCGGCGTTCCCGCATCCACGCGTTTGAGCGAGGATTCTACGAACACGGCGTCCTTGCTCGATTTCAGGGCTTTGCGCGGCTCATGTCCCGACTCGTGCAGGGACGATCTCCAGAGGAGTTGTTGGACGCCGACAGCCGGAAAGAGCAACAGCAATTCTTCGAGGACTGCGTGGCCCCATTTTTTGACCATCCAGTCGTTCGACGGCTTGCCCGCCAGCCTACCACGCTCTACAGCTTTGGCATTCCGCTCCGCCAGTACGAAAGCCTCTCTGCGGCCGCTGACGACTCGATCGTGGATCTGTACCGCGATCGGCTCGAACGACTGGTGTGCGGCTTTCCGCTCTCAGACAACTACTTTGCTTGGCAGGCCTTTGGACGACAGTACGACATCGACAACCGAGAAGCCCTTCCGTCCTATCTTCGAGCCGAGTGTTACGGGCAGCTTCGGTATCATCTCGACCGCATCGAGACTCGAATCACGTCCCTGAGCGATGCCCTTCAGGCCCAGCCCGACAACAGCTTCGACAGCTTCGTCCTTCTCGATGCGATGGATTGGATGACCCCGGACGCCATTACCTCTCTCTGGGCAGAACTAGCGCGGGTGGGGGAGCCGGGGGCACGCATTATCTTTCGCACCGCCGGCCCTCGGTCAGTCGTTGAGCCGGCCCTTCCCTCCGACCTGCGTGATCGATTCACGTACGAGCGCGACCGGTCCGAAGCCCTACACGCGCAGGATCGATCTGCAATTTATGGCATGTTTCACCTGTACGTACTCACGGGCTGAGACGGGTTCGGGCGACGGCCAATAGATTCCACGTCCCTGTAGTTGGACATCGGTTCTCTTCGCTGACTCCACCGTGCTATGTCTGTCAAGACAACTCAGGAACCTATCGAAGACCCGGTTCAGAAAATGAACCGAATGTACCGGTGGACGCGTCACGTGTACGACGGATCGCGTCGCTACTATTTGCTCGGGCGGGATCGGTTGCTGGACGCGATTGCCGAGCGCCCCGGGGAGCACGTTCTTGAGATTGGGTGTGGAACGGCCCGCAATTTACGGATTCTCGGTCGACGTGCGCCGCAGCACACCCTCTACGGGATCGACGCGTCCCTCTCGATGCTCGCCACGGCCCGCGCGAAATTGGGACAACGAGCCGCCTCGGACAAAATTACCCTCGGCCACGGTCTCGCACAGGACTTCAAACCCACGGCGCATCTCGGTGTAGATCGAGACTTCGACGTGATTTTCTTTTCATATGTTTTGTCCATGATCCCCTGCTGGCCCGAGGCGCTCGAGGCCGCACTCGCACATCTGGCGCCGGACGGACAGCTCTACATTGTCGACTTCTGGGACCAGGCGGGACTGCCCTCGTGGATCGCGGTTGCACTCCAGCGCTGGTTGGCCCTCTTCGACGTCTATCCGCGGCCCGCTCTCGTGGACACCCTTCAGCGGTTTGATGAGATTGACGGGCTCTCCGCCGCACTGATGCCCATCGCGCACCGCTACGCCTATCTCGCAACGATCCAAGCCTCTGGTTCCGTCCCGGCTGAGGCGTTTGAGGGGTTGAAGGGCGAGGAGCGAAGAATCAAAACGGTTTGATAGCGACCGAGTAATCGCTGCTTAATTCCGCGTCTGTAGGTTTTGGGGCGAGTATTCGTTGGCTCCTTGTGTTGCTGTTTCCCACTCCGTGTCTCAACGTTACCGAACGATCTGGATTTCAGACATTCACCTCGGCACACGGTCGGCAAAAGCCGAGGGGGTTCTCGACTTTCTCAAGCATCACGAAGCGGATCGGTACTATCTGGTCGGAGACATCGTGGACGGCTGGGCGCTACAGCGTTCCTGGTACTGGCCGGCATCCCACAACGAACTGGTGCAGGTATTGCTGGAGCGGGCCAGCGAGGCCGAGATGATCTACATCCCTGGCAACCACGATGAGGCCGCCCGGCAGTTTCCCGGCCTCCAGCTTGGGGACGTCACGATTCGGACGAGCACAACGCACACCACAGCGGATGGCCGTCGCCTGCTGGTGCTCCACGGGGATGAATTTGACGGCGTCGTTCGCCACGCGCGCTGGCTCTCCAAAATTGGTGGCTGGGCGTACCAGACTCTTCTCACGATCAACCGGCACGTCAATCGTGTGCGGCGATGGATGAACAAGCCGTATTGGTCGCTGGCGGCCGCCGCAAAGACTACAACGAAGCGGGCGGTGCAGTACGTGGCCGATTTTGAGCAGGCCGTGGTACAACGAGCCGGACGCGAAAACGTGGATGGAGTGATCTGTGGACACATTCACGTGCCCGAATTGCGGCCGATCGACGGGGTGACGTACGCCAACACGGGCGACTGGGTGGAGAATTGTACGGCCCTGGTTGAGCACGGAGACGGGCGCCTTGCACTTCGGCGCTGGGCCCCCGTTTCCAATCCGCCATCGTGGCAGCCCTCCGCACGCTCGTTGGGGGATGGAGCACTGGGAGAGGATAGACCCGTACCCACGCCAGGCGGCACGGCTTCGTCGGCGCAGGTCTAATTGTCTCTAGTCGAAACGGGATCTGGCAACCGATCCTCGTTGAATATTTGGCTCAGTACCAAAAGTCATTGAGCGATATGGTGTTACAAGAAGGGGCCGTGGAGCATTGTCGGTTCCAGGTTGCGTGCCCTCGACATGTTGGGCAAAGCACGTTCTCAGAACGCCGGACTCGGAATTAGAAGGGATGAGATTCAGTTTGCGATCCTCTTCGGGCCGATATGGCGTCCTTCTGAAGAGAACATTTCCCCAGCATGAAGCTATCGTCAATCCCCAAAAATGGTGGAAAGGAGGGGGAGAACGGACGGTACATCATCCGGACCGTAAGCGACGTGGTCCGGTCGGCGCCCCGAGGGTCCTGGGGTGGCTTTGCCTCGCATTGCTGCTTTTTTAGATTCCCCGGCACATGGAGCCGACAACCCATTACCGTACGATCTGGATTTCTGACGTCCATTTGGGGACTCCACAGGCGAAGGCTGACTTTTTGCTCGACTTTCTGCGGCATCACGAGGCCGATCGCTATTACCTCGTGGGGGACATCTTCGACGGCTGGGCGTTGCAGCGCTCTTGGTACTGGCCCTCGACCCATAACGACGTCATTCAGGGGCTCTTGAAAAAGGCCAAGAGTACCACCGTTACCTACATTCCGGGAAACCACGACGAGGTAGCGCGCGACTTTCCCGGTCTCCAGCTTGGCGGCATCACGATTCAGAAGAAGGCCATCCACACCACCGCCGACGGCCGCCGCTTCGTGGTTGTGCACGGGGACGAGTTTGAGGGCGTGGTGCGGCACGCAAAGTGGCTTGAGTTTCTTGGCGGCTGGGCCTACGTCGGAGTCTTAAAAATGGACCGCTGGTTCAATCGAATCCGACGCCTCTTCAATCTGCCCTACTGGTCGCTCTCCAGCTACTTGAAGCATTCGACGCAACGGGCGCTGCAGTACATTGAGGAGTTTGAGGAAACGGCGGCACTGGAGGCAGCAGAAAAAGAGTACGACGGGGTGGTCTGTGGGCACATCCACCATCCTCGGCTTCGCAGCATTAACGGTACGCAGTACGTGAACACGGGCGACTGGGTCGAGAGCTGCACGGCGCTGGTTGAACACCTTGATGGGCGGCTGGAGCTCCTGCGGTGGATTCCGAGCGGGCACGGGGCCCAGGAGGCCATCGCCACGGAAGCCCCATTCAGCCGCGACGGCCAACAGGTTCCTGCCGAGGCGCTCAACTCCGAGGGGTAGCCACGCGACGAGGACGAGATTCGTTAGAGTCGGTGCAGCTTCCCCGGGAATTGTTTGCCGAGCTCATTCTCGATCCGTCGCGCCGCTTTCCCGACCGCTGCTCGGCCGATGCCCGTGTCAATGTTGAGGCCGTCGAGCAGGTAGACCGTATCCTCGGTCGCGATATTGCCGGTCGCGCCCTCAATAAACGGACAGCCGCCCATGCCGGCGAGGGACGTGTCGAAGCGATTCACTCCGCATTGCAGCGCGGCATAGACGTTCGCCAGCCCGAGGCCGCGCGTGTCGTGAAGGTGGAGGACGAGGGGCACGTTGCCGATGGCCTCCAGAACGGCCTCCGCGCACTCCTGAATCATGCGTGGATTGGCCAGGCCGGTCGAATCCGCCAGCGAAATCGACTCGACGCCCATCTCCGCAAAGTGCCGACTCATCTCCACGACCTGCGTGAGTGGGGTGTCCCCGGGCTCATTGTAGCCGAACACCGTCTGGAAGCCCATCTGCACGTCTAGTCCGTGATTGTGGGCGTGCCGGATCATGTCCTCGGCCTGCACCACCGCCTCATCCACGGTCATGTTGGCATTTGCCCGGCTGTGGGTATCGTGCGTGGCAATTGAGAGATCCACCTGCGAGAGGCCGGCGGCGTGGGCCCGTTCCAGCCCTTTCTGGTTGAGGGCGAGCCCCGCGTACGTTACGTCGTCGCGCGCCGGCAACCGCTCGCAGACGGTCTCCGCATCCTTCATCTGCGGCACCCACTCGGGGTGCACGAAGGAGGTGACCTGAATGCGCGGCACCCCCGCATCGGCGAGGGCCGTGATGGTCTCGACCTTCCGGTCCGTGGGAATGAACTGCTCCTCGAACTGAAAGCCGTCGCGGGGCCCGACGTCACAGATCTCGACCCGAGAGGGAAAGGACATAGGGGAAATGCGGAAGCATAGAAAAAGATACGCGCCCTTCAAACGGGGAGGAAGGGCGCAGCGTTCGGTCCTCTTCCACAACAAAAATGCCCGAGGCTCGACAAAGAGCCCCGGGCGTTGAACGAGCGACATGTGGAGAAGGACCTACTCCGAGGAGGTCTCCATCGTGAACAGACCCTCGTCCAGGTCCGAGTTGATGGAGATCTTCTGGACGGTACTCGTCATCAGCTTCTTCCCGTCCCGGTACGTCACCGTCTTGTGAGGAATCGACATGCCCTTGACGGTCGTGAAGTCGCTGTAGACCGAGGTGGTGGGCTTCGGTCCCTCCCGGGTCTGGGCCTGGTAGGACATCCGGGCCGGGCGCATGGAGTCGGGCTCCAGGTAGAGCGTGTAGGCACTACCGGCCGGGGGGGTCACCTTTACGGCACGGTACGTCGTGTTCTCCACCGTTTCGGTGCCCTGATCCTGTACCGTCAGCTCCTCGTGGTCGAGGTTGCTCATCAGGTACGTGAGGTCGCGCCAGAGCTGCCCTTCAAAGCGGCCCAGGATCGATGAGGGAAGCGTGCGGGTCTGGCCGCCGCGCTTCATCTTGGCGGTTTCGCCGTTGCTGACGATTGTCATAGGCCCACGTTCCACGCGCAGTTTGTTCGGCAGGGCCACGACGAGGGTCACGTCGCGCTCCCCCTGCGACGTCACGACACGCATGTTTTCGAGCGAACGGAACGCGTCCGGACCGCCGAGCGTCTCCCGGGCCTGCTTGAGCGCTGCGAGACCGGCCTTCTGTGCTTCTGCGCTCACGGCGTCCTGCTCGCCGGGGGGCGTCTTGGGAATGGAGATGTCCAGCTCGTTGACCGATCCGTCTTTCGTCAGCGTCGAGAGGGAGTCGCTGAACTGATCGCGCTTCCCAACGATGAGGATGTGAGCCTGCTCGGGGTAGAGGTACTTTTGGGCCACCTGCTGAACGTCGCTGGAGGTCACCTCCTCAATTTGATTTTTGGTCTGCTCCAGGAAGTCGGACGGATAATCGTAATATTCGTAGGTCATAAGGCGGCTCAGAATTTCCCGCTTCGTGTCGAAATTGAACACGAAGGAGTTGAGGTAGCTGTCCTTGGCGAGGCTCAGCTCCTCGTCCGTCGGGGCGTTTTGCCGCATGCCCTCGACTTCGTCCATCACGGCGTTCGTGGCCTCTACGGTCGTCGCGCTCTTCGAAAAGACGCCCGCGAAGAACCGGCCGGGACGGTCGTAGCCGGCGGAGTAGCTGCCGAAGACCGAGTACGCGAGGCCTTGTTCCCGCCGTACGTTCTGGAAGAGACGGCCCGAAAATCCACCGCTCAGCACCTCGTTCATGACAGTAACCGCGGGGTAATCGTCGTCGTCCCGCGTAAGGCTGCCGGGATGGCCCATCAGAATGGTGCTCTGGTTCACGTCGTCCTTCTGAATGAAGTTGACCGAGTACTCGCGCGAGGTGGTGGGCTGAGGAGGGGTCGGCGGTTCAAAGCCGTCGGGGGCCGACCAGTCGCCGAACTGATCGCGAATCTTCTGCTTCATCGTCTCGGTGTCGAAGTCGCCCCACACACTCAGAATGACGTTGTTCGGGTGGAAGTGCTCGTCGTGAAAGTCAGCGAGGTCCTGGCGGGCGATGCGGTCGACGGTGTAGTACTCCGGAATTCGGGCGTACGGGCTGTCCTCTCCGTAGATCAGCTGGTCGAATTCGCGGTAGGCGATGCTGCGCGCGTTGTCGTTGCGACGCGAAATGGACGACTTCTGCTGGCTTTTGGCCTGCTGGACTTTTGCGTCGGCAAAGGCGGGGTGTCGCAGCACCTTGGCGAACACAGGAAGCACGGTGTCCACGTGGTCGGAGAGGGTGGACATGAACGCTGAGCCGGACGTTTCGCCGATGCTGGTTTCGACGGTTGCCCCGATGTTTTCGAGCGTCTCGTTGAGGCTGTCGGGCGTCATCGACTCGGTGCCGCCGGTGCGCATGACGGTGCCGGTGATGGAGGCAAGGCCGCGCTTCTCGGACGGTTCGTAGACCGAGCCCGTCCCGATTTGGGCAACGGCGTTCACCTGTGGTAGCTCGTGGTCTTCGAGCAGGAAGACCGTCAGGCCGTTGTCAAGGGTCATGCGTTCCGGCTCCGGCGCCTCAAAGTCACGGAGATCCGGATATGAGAGGTCTTGCACGTCGTAGTCCGCCGTTTGGATCGGGTCGCCCTCATCCTGAGCGAGGGCCGGTGCGGCACCAAAAGCGAGTAGGGCGAAGGCCAGAAGGCCTGCGGAAAGAACGGAAGGGAGAGAAGAACGGGTCATCATGGCGTAAGGGATGCAATTCGTCGGGAAGAGCGGAGAGGAGCGGTCAGGCCACTACTTTTCGGCCGTGGGCTGCTCGCCGGACGGATCCGTCGTCTTGATCATGGCCACGGTGCGGTTGCTGCGCTCGAAGGTCTTCTTCGCCACGCGCTGCACGTCGTCGACCGTCACGGCTTCCAACTCGTCCAGCTGCCGAAAAATATTTCGCCAGTCGCCCGTTAGGGCCTCCATTTCGGCAAATCGAGCGGCCAGGCTGGAGTTGGAGTCGAGATTACCGATGAGGTCGGCTCGGGCCCGGGTCTTAGCTCGCTCAAGCTCCTCTTGCGTGATCCCCTGGGTTTTAATCTTCTCGAGTTCGTTGTAGATCATGTGCTCCACCGTGTCGGGCGACACGCCTCGATTGGGGACCCCAAAAATCCCAAACAAGGTTTCGTGCTTGCTGCCCGGATAGCTCGGCACGACCTGCACGTTGAGGGCCTTTTCCTTTTCGACGAGGGCCTGGTGAAGGCGGCTCGTGCGCCCGCGCGAGAGCACGTCGACGAGAATGTCGTAGACCGGGTCGTTCTCGCTCTGCACGCTCCCGCGATGATAGCCGATGAGCACGAAGGGTTGCGTTTGCTCGCGGATGATGACGCGCCGCTCGCCGATCTGCTCCGGCTCCTTGGTTGTGACCGGAAGAGGATCGTTGCCTTCGGGCAATTGACGAAAGTATTCATTCGCCAATTCTTTCATGCGATCCGGCTCCACGTCCCCTGCGATGCCGATGGTCAGGTTATTGGCCCCGTAGTATTTCTCAAAGAACTGCCGTGCGTCGGTGCGAGAAAGATTCTGCAGGTCGGACATGTGACCGATGGTCGGCTGGCCGTACGGATGAGCCTTGAAGGCCGTCGTGAGAAACTCCTCAATGAGCCGACCGGTGGGGTTCGATTCGGTGCGCTGGCGACGTTCTTCCATCACCACGTCACGCTCGGTGTAAAATTCGCGCATCACCGGGTTGCGGAAGCGATCGGACTCCATCGCGAAGAAGAGCTCGACCTTGTTGGCGGGAAGGCTATACATGTAGCCGGTGGCGTCGGAGCTCGTGTAGGCATTCATGCCCGTCACGCCTTCCCGCTCCAGGATGTTTTCGTATTCACCCTGCTGCATGTAGGACTCGGCCTCCGCTTGTGCCTTCTTGAACTTCTTCTGGAGCTCTGCGATGCGCGCCGAGTCGGCCTGCGGGCCTTTGGCCTTTTCCCGTCGCAGCTGCAGGTAGATCTCCTCCTGGCGTTGGAGGGCGGCCATTTCGTTCTCAATGTTCTTGGTGCCGATGGATGTGGTGCCCTTAAAGGCCATGTGCTCAAACATGTGGGCGAGGCCCGTGCGTCCGGCGGGCTCATTCACCGACCCCACGTCGGCGTACGTGTGGAAGGACACCACCGGCGCGTCGTGGCGCTCGACGACGACAAACGTAAGTCCGTTGTCGAGAGTAAATGTCGTGACCTTCTCCTCGAACTGAGAAAGCAGGTCTTGTCCCTGAACTGGAGGAACGGCGAGGAGAAGAAGCACGGCCAAGGCGCCAAGCCACGAGCCTGCCGCCCGACCGGCTGATTGAGTTGCAGTGATGGGCATGCGGTCAAGGGAGAGTAGATGGGAAATAAAGCGACGTTTTGGAAACCATAATATCTTAGGAGAGCGAGAGGCTCCTCAAAAGAGAACCGGCCCGTTTTTTGTTGGATTTTACGTCTCCGTCACGGTGTAATCCCTCGAACGAGGCACAGGGTCACCCGTACGAAGGTAATCCGCACTCTTTTGAAGTCTGTTGCTCTCCTATGCAGTTCATCAATCAGCCCGAGGCCGAAAACGACGAAGAATGGTGGAGCCGATTTAAAGAACTTCTCGACGATCAGAACGACTGGCCCACGCGCTATACGTTCAAATTTATCGCTCCATCCGGGCAGGTCGATGAGCTGAAGACCGTGTTCGGGGATCATCCCGTGCGCGTGCGGGAATCAAGCAAAGGCAATTACAAGAGCGTGACGGCTCACCTTCAGATGTCATCAAGCGAAGAGGTCGTTGCCATCTACGAGGAAGCCTCCAGCATTAAGGGCGTCATCTCCCTTTAGGGGATTCCAGTCGGGAGCGGTTCAGGAGCGACGAGGGAGGAATTTTCTGATTTGCATCGCCAGTATTGTGAGGCCCTCCGAATCGGTAGCACGGGTTCCTTCCGGCGGTCGCGAGGGAGCACTCAGCTGTTTTCTGTGCCAGCACACTTACGGCCATACTCGGTCCCTTTGATCAGAACCCGACATTGATGCGAAAACTGACGGCCTCTGCTTTGTGCCTGCTTGCCGTTCACCTCGGGTGCTCAGAGGAGCTGACCTGGTCGGCCGTCGATCGTATGATCACGGCGAATTATCCGGGGGTTCCCACCATTACGACAGACTCGCTGGCCGAACGCCTCGCGGACAGCACCCGCACGCATCCCTTGTTGTTGGATGCACGGACCTCCGAGGAGTACGCCGTGAGTCATTTGCCCGGTGCCCATCGTGTTGACCCGAAGGCCACGTCGTTTCCGGGACTCGACTCGCTGGCACTTGAGGCCCCAATAGTCGTTTATTGCTCGGTGGGATATCGTTCGGCCCGAATCACTTCCCGCCTCCAAGAGCGAGGATTCACGAACGTGTCCAATCTGCAGGGCTCCATCTTTCGATGGGCGAATGAGGGCCGTCCGGTCGTGCGGGACGGCACTCCGGTGCGGGCCGTTCATCCGTACGATGCATCCTGGGGGCAGCTGTTGCACGACAATCTGCACGCGTATTCGCCGATAGAACCAGGGGAGGCTCCCCGCAGCACTTCTCCTCAGGAAGATCATAGAGAGTGAAAAAGGTTCCTCTCAGTGTTCAAGAGAGTAACGGAATAGATCCTCATTCAATGAGTGTACAACTGGACGACTGCTTCCAGGGAGGGCTGACATGCCCACGTTGTGTCCGCGGTCTTTCGAAAATTGAGGGGTAGACGTCATTGCTACTTTCTGGGACCGAGCACGGGGGACGGAAAGTTCACCCGCAGGGAATCAAAGAGAAATCTGACTTTTATCTTCCATTCTTTGCAGATTGGTCTTCTCCCGCGCATCAAGCGCCAATTGCCTCCCTCTTTTGGATAAGAACCGAGGGTATGGGGACAAAAGCCGCTGCTCTTCAGTTTGTGCTTTAACGTGTGATGGGCCTTAGTCATAAAAGGACCCCTTGACAAAGTCTTGTCGTGCGCGTTATAATGGCAAACACGAATTCTGAAAACGGTTTTGGAAAAGGGCCGACCTCATCTAACCGTTCCGAAATTTGTCGGGCGGTTTTGTTCTTTTTCAGAAGCTGAGGTCTTGACTTCCGTCTGGAGTACCTGCTACTTCCCACTGGTAGCACGTCTCCTGATCGGTTCTCGGCCTTTCTGAATTCCCTTTCCTCCTTCCTTTGAGTCCCATCCTTACTGAAAATATCTCCTGAAACCGGTTTCTGAGGTCATATTATGGGTTTTGATTGTGGTGGAAGCGTTTGTGGGAGAAGTCAGGCCGGGTGGAGACACGGGAAGTGCATTCGCAAGCAATTTTTTACATTACGGAGGGCCAATCATGAGACTTGAACGGCTACTATTGTTTTTTCGAAGCAGAGAGGTGCCCCCAGAAGACAGGCACTTGGTGAGCGCGGTGGGGAAGGCGATCCTCGCGCTTTTTGTATGTTTTATCGGGGTCGCGACGCTTTCTCTTTCCGCACACGCGCAGGAAGTTGACGTGTCCGGTCAGGTTGTGGACGCAGAGAATGAAGAGCCGCTTCCCGGCGTGAACGTCGTGGTTCAGGGAACTACCATCGGTACCACGACAAATGCGCAGGGAGACTATTCCCTCACCGCGCCGAGTGGCGACGCAACGCTGGTCTTCTCGTTTGTGGGGTATGAGACACAGCAGGTCCCTCTTGAGGGCCGGTCCACGGTGAATGTCGAACTGGCGGTGTCCTCGGAGATGCTCGACGAGGTGGTTGTGGTCGGGTACGGGACGCAGAACCAGGCGGAGATTACCGGATCTGTGTCGTCGGTTTCCTCGGCAGATCTGGAGGACGACGTGAGCTCGACGATTGACCAGGCCCTTCAGGGCCGAACCGCTGGCGCAATGGTCGTTCGGAACAGTGGCCGCCCTGGGGGAGACGTATCCATTCGGATTCGCGGGCTCAGCACCCTCAACACCGGCTCGGATGAGCCGCTCTACATCGTCGACGGGGTGCCGCTCAACGGGGACTCTGATAATGCGATTACGAACCCTCTGGCCACCATCAATCCCCAGGACATTGAGTCCATCGACATTCTGAAAGATGCGTCGGCGGCCGCGATCTACGGCTCCCGTGCCTCGAACGGAGTCGTCCTCATTACGACCAAGCGTGGTGAGGCCGGCCAGCAGCGTGTTGATTACAGCGCATCCGTCGGGGTCGACCAGTTGGCGAAGCATTTGGATGTCATGAATCTTCGAGAATACGCCCAGTTTGTGACCCGGCGGGCCGAGATTGTGGGGTATAACAATCAGCCGCAGTTGAACAACCCGGATCTTCTCGGAGAGGGAAGTGATTGGCAGGAGGCACTTTTTCGGACTGCGGTGACGACGGACCACTCGCTCGCCGTGAGCGGGGGAACGGAGAGTACACAGTATCGTCTCTCCGGAGGGTATACCTACCAGCAGGGCGTCGCCATCGAGTCCAACTTCGAGCGGTATTCGCTCCGGCTCAACCTGGACAACCAAACCACCGAGTGGTTGGAGGTGGGAACGAGTCTCAACCTCAGCCGGACGCATGAAGACATCGGCGTGAGCCAAGATGACCTCGTCCTTACGGCCATTCGCCAGCGCCCGAATGTGCCGGTGCGGACCCCGGGTGGAGGATTTGGCGGTCCGGATCAGTCCAACTTCCAGCTCAACAACCCGGTGGGGCTCGCTGAGCTCAACACCAACGAGGTGATGCGGACGCAAGGGGTTGGAGAGGTTTTCGCCAACGTCGACCTGTTGGACAATCTCAAACTCAAAAACGAGATCAATGGGCAGGTCTCCTTTAACAACAACTACACCTTTAATCCCACCTGGCAGTTTGGTGCGCGGAGCAACGATCAGGCGGAAAGCACGCGCTCGTCCGGTCACAGCACGTACTGGCAGATTCGGAACTACCTGAACTACAACACGAACTTCGAAGGATTGAAGGTCGACGCCATGGGGGGGCACGAGGTTCAGCTTACCACCTATGATGGGTTGGATGCGGCTCGAACGGGGTTCCCAAGCAACAACGTGCAGGAGCTTGGGGCAGGAGACGCAGGAACGGCCACAAATGGAAGTTACGCCGGCTCGAACTCCATGGAGTCTGTCTTCGGACGGGTAAATCTGTCCTATGACAACCGTTATCTGCTCACCGGAAACCTCCGAGGAGATGCCTCCTCGAACTTCTCGCCCGAAAACCGTTGGGGGGTCTTCCCGTCGCTTTCGGCGGCGTGGCGCGTGACGAATGAGCCGTTTCTCGAGGGATCGTCGATCCTCGACGTGGTGGATCAATTCAAGATTCGCGGCGGATGGGGATACGTGGGCAACCAAGACATTGGAGGATACCGCTACGGAGACACGTACACCATCATCCCGACGGACTTCGGAAATGGGGTGCGTGCCTCAAACCTCGGGAATCCCGGCATTCAGTGGGAGTCTACCGAGTCCATCAACCTGGGGGTTGACGTTTCGGTCTTCGATCAGCGCGTGAGCCTAGCCGTCGACGCCTATCAGAAGAGGGTGCAGGAGCTTCTGCTGGAGGTGCCGCTTCCCTTGTATTCTGGGACCTCCGGGAATGGCTCGATCAACAACCCGCTTGATAATATCGGGGCGATGGAGAACCGCGGAATTGAGTTTAGCCTCAATACCGTGAACGTCGATAGCGACTTCCGGTGGACGACCGATGTCGTCTTCTCGCTCAATCGCAACGAGGTGACGGAGATGAACGACGATGATGACTTTCTGGATCGTTCCATCGGATTCTTCGACACCGCGAGCCGGACCGTCGTAGGGGAGCCGGCCGCCCAGTTCTACGGATACGTGGCGGACGGCATCTACACCAGTGCCGAGAAGCTTCGGAACGCGGCAAATAACCCTGAGCAGAGCCCCTACGCCCTTCCGGAGGGGAACTCCATTAATGAGACGCAGGGCACCTGGCTCGGAGACATCCGGTTCCGGGACCTCAATGACGATGGCGTCATCAACCAGGAGGACCGGACCTTTATCGGGAATCCGACCCCTGACTTCACCTA
The DNA here is from genome assembly GCA_018609755.1 of Salinivenus sp. Lineage (GTDB taxonomy): Bacteria > Bacteroidota > Rhodothermia > Rhodothermales > Salinibacteraceae > Salinibacter. The sequence goes on from JAHENZ010000180.1 coordinate 38,710, forward strand.
CGGGATTACGAACCGGTTCAACTACATGGGAGTTGACTTTTCCTTCTTCCTGAACGGAAGCTACGGGAACGACATCTTCAACCAGGTGCGTCGCCAGACCGAGGACCCGTCGGCCGATCAGGGCATGCTGGCGGAGGTGTTCAACTATGCCCGCATTGGGCCGATTGACGACAGTCAGCCGGCCACTCTCGACAACCTGGAGGTAAAGAACCCAGGGACGGACGTTCCTCGCATTACCGATACTGATCCGAACAACAACCAGCGCGTGTCGTCGCGCTTCGTGGAGGACGGATCGTATCTGCGCATTCAGAACGTGACCCTTGGCTACACGCTCCCTTCGGATCTGACGCAGCGATTCAACCTGCGGCGGTTCCGGGTGTACGGGACGGTCTCGAACGTATACACGTTCACCGGCTACTCGGGCTACGACCCGGAAGTTGGCGCGGTGATGTCCCAGGCCGCCCGTGACAGTGGACAGGCGAGCGATCCGCTGCTGCGTGGCATTGACGCGGGGCGCTACCCGACCCCGCGAACGTTCACCTTCGGGATCAACGTCGGGCTGTAAACGACGGTCGCCCAGGGTCCAACGCAATCGAATGCATCAATCTACGTAGTTATGAGATATTCTAAGACAATCTTGACGACCGTCATTGTCGCGCTGGTGTTCAGTGTGACAGGATGCGGGGATTCCTTCTTTACTCGCCCGCCCGAAGGGGAGCTGACGGCGGACAACTTCTACAACAGTGAGCAGGACCTCCGGATGGCGACGGGGGCCCTGTACAACCAGGTGTGGTTTGACTGGAACGACAAAGCGTCGTTTGTCATCGGCGACGCCCGGGCCGGAAATATGTGGTCCACCGACCAGGGATACTCGCAGTTCATTGAGTTCAGTGTGACGAGTGAGAATCCGCGTCTCAATGAGGCCTGGCGGTCCCTGTACCTGGCCATCAACCAGTCCAATCTGGTGATTCAGAACATTCGGCAGCAAGCCGCTGGTGACATCCCGGAAGAGGCGGTAAACCAGGCCATTGCCGAGGCGCGCTTCATTCGCGGGTACGCTTACACGTACCTCGGGCAGCTTTGGGGACCGGCTCCCATCGTGACGAACACGCCCCGACTCATTGATCAGCCGGATCGGCGACGGAATCGGAGGGCGGACGTCTTCCAGTTTGCGATCAATGACTTTGAATTTGCGGCCGAACACCTGCCTCCATCCGCTGAGGAGGCCGGTCGGGTGACGGAGTGGTCGGCGAAGGGCATGCTTGCGCGCACGTACTGGACGCTCGCGACGTTCAACGGGATGGATCAGCAGTATCTGGATCAGGCCCGCAGCTACTCGCGAGAGGTCATTACCCAGAGCGGCATGAGTCTCCGCGACAACTATGGGGATCTGTTCCTCCTCTCCGAAGAGGAGACCAACAACACGCAGGAGGCGCTCTTCGCTTTGCAGTGGACGTATGAAGGCAACACCTGGGGGACTCAGAACACCACCCAGGCGTACTGGGCCGCGTCTTCCGACCTCACCGGCTTTGCCGACGGATGGGGGGGGGGAACCGGCGTCCAGGGGTGGGTGATTGAAGCCTTCGGAGAAAATACCAACTCCGAGTCCTTCGACTACTCTCAGAACTACCCCGCCTTTCAAGGAGAGGCGGGCGACGCGCGCCGGACAGAGACCTTCATGATGAACGGCGACCAGTATCCCGAGCTGCTTCCCAATGGGTACACGTACTCCCTCGACGATCCATCGGGAGCGTACTCGGGGAATGCAACGTCCCTGAAGAAGTACGTCATCGGGCCGCCGTCCGTGAACGATGGGCGAGTGGGGGAGATGCGGACGGGCATCGACACCTACATGCTGCGTCTGTCGGAGATTTATCTGACGTACGCGCAGACCTTCGTCGCCGAAGGAGGCGGATCCACCAGCAATTCCGACGCGCTGCAGTACTACAACATGGTGCGACAGCGGGCCGGTCTGGATTCCGATCAGGATGGGACGTTGACCCGCGACGAGGTCTTTATGGAGAAGTGGCGTGAGCTTGCCTTCGAGGGGCAGTGCTGGTTCATGCTGGTTCGCTGGCACGAGTATCAGCCGGAGGCGGCCAAAGACTTCATCCGGGCGCAACGTCGTGGATATTCGGTCAGCTACAACTCCAGTGCGGAAATTCTGGTCTCCGAGCCGGATGATTACCAGTCCCTGGATGTGCCGGATAATCCCGACGACCGGGCGAATAACGTCTTTCTGCTTCAGTATCCAGAGCAGGATCTGCTCCAGAACGATCTGATGACGGAGGATCCGGTCGAGTACGACTTCTCCGAGCAGAGGGCTGATTCCTAAGGAGGCTCGTAGTGGATACACGTTTTTCGTCGAGGAGGCTTTTTCGCCTCCTCGACGGATACGTGGCTCTGATGAGTGCCCCACTGATGTAGGCATTTCCATTAATTTCGAGGTACCATTATGCAATTTTTTGATACCAAACGAGCAATGGGTGTAGCCACGAGCCTTCTGGTGGTGGCGGTGGCCCTTGCGCTGGTCTCGTGTGATGGGCTTTCCGGGGAATCCGGAAATCCCACTCAGGATCTCAACGAATCTCTCTCAATTTCGGGCGTCCAGTACCAGAATGCGGACTCTGTAGATGCGAACGGGAATCCCATCGTCCCTGACACATTGAGTCCCGGAGACCGGATTGCGATTCAAGGAAGCAACATGAATTCGGTCGCCAACGTGTACTTTCTCGGCTATGAGGCCGACTTCAATTCGGCCCTTGCCTCCGAGAATTATTTGATTGCCACGATTCCGGGCGATCTTCCGTTCGGAGAACTGACGCCGGCGGAGGTGGAAGGGGATAGTCTTCCCGAGATCCAGGTCACGAATAACGCCAGCGAGGCCCGGTACGATGAGGCCCCGGTGCGGCCCCCGGCCCCGGAGCTTGCGAGTATGAGCAACGAGTATGCTGATCCCGGAGAACAGGTCACGGTGTTCGGGAACTTCCTGTATCTCGCACAGTCCGTTACGCTTCCTGATGGGACGACCATCCCGAGCGAAGAGATTGACGCGACGCCCGACGGAGGAGAGGCAACCTTCACCATTCCCAGCAGTGCTGCTCCGCAGGCAGGACCTATCACGTTCACCACGGCCAGTGGGACGGCTAACTCTGGACTGGCGTTCAGGTACCGCGAATCGCGAGGCATGCTCCTCAATTTCGACGACCAATCAAACTGGGCGGGCTGGGGCGCCACGGTGGCGACGAGTGCGGACTCAGACTTTGGAAGTGGGGCTGAGGGCTCGTTTGCCATTCTGGGCGGACAGGGAGAAATTGCGGTCGGCGACAACTCGTGGTATAATGGCAGCCAGGCCATCAATCTCAGCAATCAGGAATGGGTTGCTCCGGAGAATCTTAACGAGTCTCCCGAAAACTTTGCGGTGAAATTCGAGCTCAATATTCAGGAGGAGTGGAATACCGGCAACATCATCATTCACATCCACGAGACGACGGAAAACTATCAGTCGGGCTATGGCTACCGCGTACAGCCCTGGCGCCAGTCAGACGGTAGTGTTCAGGCCGTGAGTTGGCAGGGATGGCGTACGTTCACGGTCCCGCTCAGCGAGTTTACGGATGGATACGGCGATCCCGAGGGATCGGCGGTGCCCGACCTCACGACACTCCTGGGTGAGGATGGAAGTGCGGGTCCTGGTGGCCCGGACAACAACCCCTCATCGTTCCGTCTCAATAACATTGGCGGCAACGCTCCGATTCCGGCAAGCCAGGCCTTTGCCGTGGACAACATTCGGGTTGTGAGGATTTCAGAGTAGAGACCGGAGGTTCGGAGCCCCGGGGGCCCGAGGTTTGATCTCTTCGTGCCGGGGTTGGTTCTACCTGTGATTGTCGACACGTCGCCCCTTCCCTTTCCGGGGGAGGGGCGTCGTGTATTGGCCCATTCTAGTGGGCTTGCACAACTGAAACGCGAGAACTCGCAGATCTCGTGACGTTGTTTCCGTCTGTCTCTCCTGCGCGGAATCTGCTCAGGATCGACCGCTGCCGGCAAACGCTGACGATTGTGGCGCCGGGTGACCGACGCTCGACATCCCCGGAGTAGTTGTGCAAGGTTACTAAATTGTCAATACCCACTCTCGTTTGTGTCTCACCGTCCGAAGTCAACTCATGCGCCTGCGGTACGTGTTTTCCATCGTTCTTGCAACTGTCGCGCTTGTCTTAGCGCTCGGCGCCTGTGATAGTGGGTCCGGTCCCTCACTGCCGGAGGATTCGGAAGAATCCCCTCCTGGGAACGACGGGCCGGACGTAGAGGGAACCGCCACGGTCTCCATCCACACGGGCGAGGACCGTTCCGACATCAGTCCCTACGTTTACGGGTCGAACCAGGCCCAGTCCAGTGGGAACGACTTTACGGTGCGCCGGCTGGGCGGCAATCGTCTGACGGGGTACAACTGGGAGACCAACTACTCGAACGCCGGCAGCGACTACCAGCATTCCAGTGATGACTTTCTGCTCCGAAACGAGGGCATCCCGGAATCCGAGTGGCGTGAGCCCGCGAAGGTCGTGACCCACTTTCACGAGGAGGCGATGGACATGGGGGCCGAGACGGTAGTAACGCTCCAGATGGCTGGCTGGGTCTCGGCCGACAATGACGGCACCGTCACGGAAGAGGAAACGGTCCCGTCTCCGCGCTGGGACTCAGTCGAGTACCGGAAGGGCGCCTCGTACACACAGTCGCCGGATACGGAGGACGGCACCGTATACATGGACGAACTCGTGCATCTCTTGACGGAGCGGTACGGTGGAGCGTCCACAGAAGAGGGCGTGCGCTGGTACTCGCTCGACAACGAGCCCGCCCTCTGGTCGTCCACGCATCCTCGCATTCATCCGGAGCAGACGGGGGCACAGGAGATCGTCAACCGCACGACTGAGTTGGCCTCGGCGGTCAAGGCGGTGGATCCGGAAAGTCAGATCCTCGGTCCGGTCCTCTACGGGTTTGGAGCCTATCTGGACTTTGAGGGACCCTCGGACTGGAGTTCTGTAAGCGGGGGCCACGACTGGTTCGTGAGTTACTACCTCGACCAGATGCAGCAGGCCGAGCAGACCCACGGTACGCGTCTGCTGGACGTGTTGGACGTGCACTGGTATCCCGAAGCACGAGGCGACAACCGCATTGTTTTTAATGACGGCAACACGGAGGCCGACATTGAGGCGCGGCTGCAGGCGCCCCGAACGCTGTGGGACTCGACGTACACCGAGAATAGCTGGATTGCAGATTGTTGTAGCGAGGATCTGCCCATCCTGCCCCGCCTCCAGCAGGCGATTGAGGAGCATTATCCCGGGACGAAACTCGCCATCACCGAGTACGAGTACGGGGCGATGAACACCATCTCGGGCGGGCTCGCGCAGGCGGACGCGCTCGGCGCCTTCGGCAAGTATGGGGTACACCTCGCCACGCTCTGGGGAATTGAGGACGGAGACGAGTACGTGGCGTCGGCCTTCGACCTGTATCGGAATTACGACGGAGAGGGAGGAACGTACGGAAATACCGACGTGCGGGCCACCACGGACGATCGACAGAATGTTTCGGTGTATGCCTCCATCGAAGACGAGGACCCCTCGACACTGCACGTGATTCTGATCAACAAGAATCGGGACGGTCCCTTCCAAATTCAGTTCGATTTGCAGGGCAGTGCCTCCTACTCCACCGGCGACGCGTGGCAGTTCGACGCAGAAGGTGCATCGATTGACGAAGTCGAATCGTTTGGTGACGACGTAGATCTCTCCGGAGACTCCTTCTCCTACGTTGCTCCTCAGGAATCGGCGACTCACCTCATCCTCCGGACTGAGTAGTTCTACGAGCAACGCGCGTTGAACCATCCTCCCGAAAAATCCGTCGGAATGTATGACTGGGGGTCATATTATGATTTTATCGGTCCTATAGAGCACGAACATTGTTCGCGTAGCGTCCGAGTTGGGGGGGGCGAATTGCTCACGTCTTGCAAGATCCACGATTCACTCATGACCTACCGCTCGCTCGTCGGGTTCCTTTTGCTCGTGTCCGCCCTTCTCTTGGCCGGCTGTGATTCCAACGAGTCGCCTACGCTTCCCCCTGAGGAAGAAGAGCCTCCACCGTCCGACACCACCGGTACAGGCGACCCTCCGTCCGATACCCTCCGCGTGCTCGCCGACGAGCGAGGCATCGAGTTTGGTACGGCTGTGGCTGCGGACCCGTTAATGACGAACGACACGTACGCGGAGGTCCTGGCTCGGGAGTTTAATGCGGTGACCCCGGAGAATGCCATGAAGTGGAGTCCCCTGCGCCCGAGTCGGGACGAGTTCACGTTCGCCGATGCAGACTCAATCGTTGCGTTCGCGGCCCGGCACGACATGAGCGTTCGGGGGCACACTCTCGTGTGGCATCGGCAACTGCCCAACTGGCTGACCGAAGGAGATTGGTCTCGCGAGGAGCTCATCACCATCCTCGAAACCCATATCCAGACGGTCATCAACCATTACGAAGAGGAGTATCCCGGTCAGATCACGAAGTGGGACGTGGTGAACGAAGCCATTGTCGACGGAGGAGGGCGTCGGAATAACATTTGGCAAGAAACGATTGGAGACGAATACGTCGCCATTGCCTTTCGGGCGGCGGAAGAAGCCACCGATTCGGATGCGAAACTATATTACAACGACTATGGCATCGCAGGCGGGGGATCAAAAGCGGACGGAGTGTACGAGATGGTGAGTGGGCTCGTGGAAAATGACGTTCCCATTGACGGCGTTGGATTTCAGTCTCATTTGTCGACGCAGTATGGGGCGCCGAGCGATCAGGTCCTGGCCGACGAAATGGGTCGATATGAGGAGCTCGGCCTAAATGTGGCGATCACGGAGCTGGACGTGCGAATTCCCCTCGGGGACGACGGCGAGCCGAGTGAGGAGCAACTGTCTCAGCAGGCCGACTACTACACCCGCTTCCTCAACAACTGTCTCTTCGCCGAGAATTGCACGGAGTTTCGGGCGTGGGGCTTCACTGACGCTTATTCCTGGGTGCCGGACGAATTTGACGGGGAGGGGGCGGCTCTGATCTTCGACGAAAACTACGAGCCGAAGCCGGCCTACGACGCGCTCATTGAGACGCTGAAAAACTAGCAGCTCAGCGACGACTGACTACAAATCTCGCAGGCGGAGCGGACTCCACTCATTCTGAGGAATGGCATTCCGTCACGTCTGTACTTCTTCTGGGCGGTGATCCCGTTTCCCGAATTCGGGAAAACGAAGCAGAACCGGAAAAGAACGGCCGTCTGCGTGGTAGACAATGAGGTGCCGTTCGTCTCCAATGGCGCTTCTTTAACAGATGTAGAGAGCCCCCAGCTCACCTACTTGGTTGATTATTATATTGCCGGCCCTGAGGTAGCGCGCTCTCCAATCTGCGCCTTCCGCCCGAGAAATACAGGTCTGTGGCGGTCGTGTCTGGAGTCCGACGATGTCTTCTCCACTCGCTCTCCTTTTTCGAAAGGAGAGATGCCCTCCACTCCTCTCGTAGTGAAAACGAGAGGGGGACAGCGGGGGCAGTCTCAAGAATCCCCCTCGTCCAGACTGATCGAGGGACTCTCACTTCGCATTCTTTGGTTCATTTTTTTTTCACATATACAAAGGTGTCGAAGGGAGAAGTCAGAAAATCGAGCCTGAGAGGCGAAACGAAGAGGGGGCAGTGGTCGGAAGAAAAGAATTCCATTCGAGATTGAAGCCCCCTTCAATCCTCTCAATCCCCTTTTATTGTGACCACTTGCAATTCATAGGTATTGTTCATTTTATGAATTTGTGGCGTTTGGAACCGCTTACAACATTCTGTTCCCGGTCGGCTCCTAGAAGATGAAAGGAATGTAGGGAAAACATTAGCCTGACTTGATATTGTCGAGCGGAAGCGTTTTCTATAGGAGGCGGCGAATGTGGTAAGGTCATAAAATGACTTAGATACATTACCGACGGACGGCTTTTTGAGGACTGATTTTCCCACGATCCGTCCTGGTTTGTCCTTCTAGACGCGGATAGCATGTTGCCGTCGAAAGCGTTTGCAAGGTGGGGGTCACTCGCGTTCATGATCACCGTAACAGCAAAGCTGACATGCAAGAACCTTCACAAAATCAGTTTCCATTACTGACGGCCGTTTGGCGTTTGCTCGAGACGGAGCAGAAGCACGCCATTGGGACCTTGGGGATGTGTATCTGCCTCGGCCTTCTGGGAGGAGGGAATGCCCTCGCTCAAGATACAGGAACCATTCGGGGCACAGTGACCGACGGATCGACTGAAGAACCCCTTCCGGGGGCGAACGTCGTTCTCGTTGGTACACAGCAGGGGGCTGCGACCAATGCAGAGGGGGGATACACCATTCAAGGTGTGGATCCCGGCACGTATTCGGTTCAGGCCTCCTTCCTGGGATATCAGCAGACCGTGCGGGAGAACGTTCAAGTGAATGCCGGCGAGAGTACGACGGTCAACTTCTCGCTCCAGCAGCAACAGCAGGCGCTCGATGAGCTGGTTGTCGTTGGATATGGCGAGCAGCAACGTGAGAGCGTAACGGCAGCCGTAAGCAAAGTCGACGGAGCGGACCTTGCCGAATCCTCGGCGTCGGACATGAGCGAAGCGCTGCAGGGTCGTGTGTCCGGAGTTACGGTGGCAGGCGATGCCCCAGGGGAAGCCCCGCAAATTCGCATTCGTGGGCTCACGACCCCAAACAGCAACGATCCGCTGTTTGTGGTGGACGGCGTGCCCGTGGGGAATACCCTCGGCGTCAATACGAGCAACATCGAGTCGGTTGAGGTGCTGAAGGATGCGGCCTCGGCGTCGATCTACGGCTCGCGCGCCTCCGGAGGCGTCATCCTGGTTACGACGAAGCGGGGAAGCGAGGGGCAAAACCTGCAGGTGGACTTCGACTCGTACACGGGATTTCAGGAAGTGACGAACACCGTCGACCTGCTGAATGCCTCTCAGTACGTTGAGGAGTGGAGTGAAATTCACCAGGAGTCCGGACAGGAGGTCCCGACCGTGCTTCAGAACCTGGGGTCAAACCCGGAGAGCTATGACTATCAAGACCTCACCTTTCGGCAGGGAATGATCATGAGTCACAACCTTGGGGTGAGTGGCGGAAACGAGACGGCAAAATATCGCGTCTCGGGTGGGTATCTGAGCCGCGAAGGGACGATAGTCGGCAGCGGATACGAGCGCTACTCGCTTCGGGTAAATACCGACTTTGACCTCGGGAGAGTACGGTTGGGAGAGTCGCTCTCGCTCAACCACTCGCTTCGTCAGAATATTACGGAGTCGCAGGGACGCTCGATCATTGAGCACACGGTGAAGTTTGCTCCGTACCTGCAGCCCTACGACGAGAGCCTGAATGGCGGATTCAACGGGCCGGACCAGGTAGACCAGAACGACGCTCAGAACCCGCTGAGGCTGCAAATGCTCGGGGAGGATGAGACCACACAGACGGTGATTACCGGAAATGCGTTCGCCGAAGTCGACATTCTGGAGTCGCTCATGTTGCGCGGCGTCGTCGGGGTGGACGCGGTGTTTTCCGACGACTACGACTTTCGGCCGAGCTTTGAGACGGGCTCGTTTTTCAGTGAAACTCAGTCGGATCTAACCGAGACGCGGACGACGATTTTCGACCCGGTGGGAACGCTAACGCTGAACTTCAACAAGGAGGTTGGCAATCATGACCTTTCGTTCGTTGGGGGAGGAGAGCTCGACATAAGTCAATCTCGAAGTACGGGGGCGTCGGGGACCAATGATCTTTCGGATGCGCTCCAACAGCCCGGAACGGTAAATGACGACATCGCCATCGGAGACAAGTTTCGGAGTGTCTTGGTTTCTGGGTTCGGGCGATTCAACTACAACTACGATGGACGATATCTCGCGCAGGTCTCCTTTCGTCGGGATGGCAACTCGCGGTTTGGAGAGGGCAACAAGTGGGGGAATTTCCCGGCCTTCTCGCTGGGCTGGAATATGGCGGAAGAGGCCTTTCTGGAGGACCTTCCCGTCTCGATGCTCAAGCTGCGCGGGAGTTGGGGGCAGGTCGGAAATGCTAGCGCCGTGGGGGAATACGCGACCCAGTCCACGTACAACACCGACATGTTCTACGTCGGGGGCGACGGATCGCAGATTGTGGCCGGAACCATTACGGGTCTAAACAACTCCGCGCTGAAGTGGGAAACCACCACGATGACGAATGTGGGACTGGACGTGGGACTGCTCAACGGCCAGTTGAATTTCTCCGGAGAGTACTACGAAAACTCGACCGAAGACATTCTCCTGACGGTTCCGGTGCCGGGCTCCTTCGGCTACACTGGCGATCCGGTATTCAACACCGGGACGGCCACGACGAGCGGATTCGAGTTTAGTGCCGACTACTCGGGGAGTACGGGAGAAGTGGATTGGACGCTGTCGGGGAATTTTGGCACGTCGACCAACGAGGTGGAGTCGCTCGGTCGAGGGTCTCCGATCACGGGCGCCGATTGGCAGGGATCGTCCATCACGCGCGTGGCCCAGGGCGAGCCGATCTATCACTTTTACGGATATAGGATGGATCGCCTGTATCAGGAGAGCGACTTTACCGACGATGGGCATCTGAATCCTGATCTTGCGGATCCCACGCCCGAAGACGAGGGGGATCCGGAGGAAACTGTCGTACAGCCGGGGGACATCAAGTGGCATGACGTAAATGGCGATGATGCCATCACGACCGCGGACCGGGCGAAGATCGGCAATCCCCTGCCGGACTATACCTACGGGTTCACCGCCGATCTGCAGTGGCAGGGCCTCGACGTCTCCACGACCTTCCAGGGCGCCGGGGGACACCAAATCTATCGGGCCTGGGCATACTGGACGGAAGGAATGGGCCGGATGTTTAATGCCGAAACGACCATCCTGGATCGGTGGACGCCCGAGAATACGGACACGAATGTGCCCCGTGCCACCCTCAGTGATCCGGCGAACAATCGGCGGGCCGATTCCGACCGCTGGGTGGAAGACGGCGATTATCTTCGCCTCAAGCTCGTGACGCTGGGGTACTCCATCCCGACGGAATTTGCGCCGCGGATCCGAAATCTGAGAGTGTACGTGCAGGCCCGCAACGCTCTCACCTTTACGGGGTACGACGGCTTCGATCCGGAAGTGGGCGTGTGGAGCGACGATCCGTCCGACGCTACGTCCAACTACGGCGTCGATTACGGCCAGACCCCGCAGGCGCGGAGCTTCAGCATCGGCGTCCAGCTCGGCTTCTAGCAGCAGAGCACGAGCTCACCGAGCGTTATTCAGACATGTTTTAGTCCCCTAGTTATGAAATTACGAACTCCACTTACTCTCGTCGTTTGTGTACTCACACTAATCGGGCTCTCGTCGTGCGATTCCGGGAATAACGGCCTCTTGACGGAAAACAACCCCAATGAACTTTCCACGGCGACGTTCTACGAGAATCAGGCGCAGATTGAGGCGGCGGTGAACGCCGCGTACGCCAATCTGCAGTCCGTAGGGCTCTACGCTCGAATGTACTTCTATCATCACGACATCATGTCCAATGAGGCGGAAGCGTTGGGTAGCCTAGAGCGGAATAAAATGTTCTTCCATAACTATGACGCCTCGGCTGCAAATGGACAGTTGACCCGATATTGGGACGCCTACTTCCGTGGGATTAAGCGGGCCAACCTCGCCATCCAGAACATTCCAGAGTCGGATGCCCCCGGTGTGGGCCAGGAGCTCAAAGATCGGTACGTTGCGGAGGCGCGATTCCTGCGGGCGTGGTATTACTACGAGCTCGTGATGCACTGGGGCCCCGTCCCCCTCTACACCGAGCCCGCGACGCAGGAGAACATAGAAGGTGTGCCCCGTGCGTCGCAGGAAGAGGTCTTTCAGGTCATTCTTGAC